>NZ_ANAS01000008.1:0-54576 GCF_000341205.1 Nocardiopsis baichengensis YIM 90130
GAGAACGAAGGACGGGTCCAGACTCGTGTTCGAGACGCTTTCCGACCGGCTGACATCGGTCTTCAGCTCGTTGCGCAGCAAGGGCCGGCTGTCCGAGGAGGACATCAACGCGACCGCGCGCGAGATCCGTCTCGCACTGCTGGAGGCGGACGTCGCCCTGCCGGTCGTCCGTGACTTCATCGCCAAGGTGAAGGAGCGCGCGCGGGGCGAGGAGGTCTCCCGGGCGCTGAACCCGGCGCAGCAGGTCATCAAGATCGTCAACGAGGAGCTCATCGAGATCCTCGGCGGCGAGACCCGGGAGATCCGGTTCGCCAAGAACCCTCCGACCGTTATCATGCTCGCCGGCCTGCAGGGCGCCGGTAAGACCACCCTGGCCGGCAAGCTCGGCCAGTGGCTGGCCTCGCAGCGCAACACCCCGCTGCTCGTCGCCGCCGACCTGCAGCGCCCCAACGCCGTCACCCAGCTCCAGGTGGTCGGCGAGCGCGCCAAGGTCCCGGTGTTCGCCCCCGAGCCGGGCAACGGGGTGGGCGACCCGGTCGAGGTGGCGCGCCGCTCCATCGAGCACGCCGAGCGCAACAACCACAACGTGGTCGTCATCGACACCGCCGGGCGCCTGGGCGTCGACGAGGAGATGATGCGCCAGGCCGCCGACATCCGCGCGGCGGTCACGCCCGACGAGGTCCTGTTCGTGGTCGACGCCATGATCGGCCAGGACGCGGTGGCCACCGCCCAGGCGTTCCTGGACGGGGTCGGCTACGACGCGGTGGCGCTGACCAAGCTGGACGGCGACGCGCGCGGCGGCGCCGCGCTGTCGATCCGGCACATCACCGGCCGGCCGATCATGTTCGCCTCCACCGGTGAGAAGCTCGACGACTTCGACCTCTTCCACCCCGAGCGGATGGCCTCGCGCATCCTCGACATGGGCGACGTGCTCACCCTGATCGAGAAGGCGCAGCGCACCTTCGAGGAGGAGGAAGTCGACCGGATGGCCAAGACCCTGGCCTCCGACGACGACTTCACGCTCGACGACTTCCTCGAGCAGATGGGGATGGTGCGCAAGCTCGGCCCCATCGGCAACCTGCTGGGCATGATGCCCGGCATGGGCCAGATGAAGGACCAGCTGGCCAACGTCGACGACAAGGACCTGGACCGCATCACCGCGATCATCCGGTCGATGACCCCGGACGAGCGGGCCAACCCCAAGATGATCAACGGCTCGCGCCGGCTGCGCATCGCCAACGGGTCGGGCACCCAGGTGGGCGACGTCAGCGGTCTGGTCACCCGGTTCTTCGAGGCGCAGAAGATGATGCGCCAGATGAAGAACGGCGGCATGCCCGGGATGCCGGGGATGCCCGGCATGGGCGGCGGCAACAAGAAGAAGGCCAAGGCCCAGGCGAAGAAGGCCAAGAAGGGCAAGCAGCGCAGCGGCAACCCGCTCAAGGCGCGCCAGCAGGAGGCCGAGAAGGCCGCCGAGCGGGAGCGCCGCCGCGAGGAGGGCGGGCCCGGGCAGCAGCAGATGCCCGACCTGCCGCCCGGCCTGGGCGGCGGGCAGCTCCCGCCCGCCCTCGGCGGCGGGAAGATGCCCGACCTGTCCAACGTCGACTTCCCCAAGAAGTAGCCGGCCGGGGCGGTGCCCCCGTGTGCGCCCGCGCGACCCGCCCGGGCGCTCGGACGCACACGGGGGTGCCCCGGCTCTGGCATAATCAGGGGTGCGACTCACGGTGCCCGGGCCGGCCCTCTACTTGCCCGGCGCCCACGTCCGGTCCGATCGGTCCCCGCAACCCCACGCGGAGGCGCCCGAACGGACACACGTTCCGCAATTCAGGAGAACCACTCCGTGGCTGTCAAGATCAAGCTCAAGCGTATGGGGAAGATCCGTACGCCCCAGTACCGCATCATCATCGCCGACGCCCGCAACAAGCGCGACGGCAAGGCGATCGAGGAGATCGGCAAGTACCACCCGAAGGAGCACCCCAGCTTCATCGAGGTGAACTCCGAGCGGGCGCAGTACTGGCTGTCGCAGGGGGCCCAGCCGACCGACCCGGTCAAGAGCATCCTGAAGAAGACGGGCGACTGGCAGGAGTTCAAGGGCCTGCCCAAGCCTCAGAAGCCGATCCAGGTCGCCGAGCCGCGCGACAAGGACGCCGAGGAGGCCGCCTTCCAGGCCGTCCTGAAGGAGCTCGTGCTCCCGGACAACGAGGACAAGGGCGGCAAGGGCAAGGCCAAGAAGAAGGCCGAGAAGGCCGACGAGGCGACCGACGAGTCGAGCAAGCCCGAGGGCGAGGCCTAAAGTGCTGGAAGAGGCGCTAGAGCACCTGGTCAAGGGCATCGTGGTGAACGCCGACGATGTCCAGGTGAGAGCCCGTAGGCTCCGCAAGGGCAAGGTGCTCGAAGTTCGGGTGCACCCCGACGACCTCGGCAAGGTCATCGGCCGCAACGGCCGCACCGCCAAGGCCCTGCGGACCGTGGTCGGTTCGCTCGCCGGCGGCAAGTACGTCCGCGTGGACCTGCTGGACCTGCACGAGGTGCGCTGAACCGTGCGCCGGGGGCGCCGATCCGGGAGGGTCGGCGCCCCCGGCGTCGTGTCCGGGGGGGGACCCGGTGGGAGAACCGGGTGGACCCGGGAAGGGATGGGGAGGACCGCGATGCGTCTGGTCGTCGGCCGGATCGGCCGAGCCCACGGGATCCGTGGCGACGTCGCCGTCGACGTGCGCACCGACGAGCCGCAGGAGCGGTTCGCGCCCGGTGCGCGGCTGCTCACCGACCCCGAGTCGGCGGGCCCGCTCGTGGTGGCGTCCTCCCGCACCCACTCCGGCCGCCTCCTCGTGCGCTTCGAGGGGGTGGGCGACCGCACCGCCGCCGAGGGGCTGCGCGGCACCGTCCTGCAGGTGGACTCCGCCGTGCTGGAGCCGCTGGAGGACCCCGACGAGTTCCGCGACCACGAGCTCATCGGGCTGCGCGCGGTCACCGTCGGCGGCCGCGACGTGGGGGTCGTCTCCGACGTGCTGCACAACGCCCAGGACCTGCTGGTGGTCGACACCGGCGGGGGCGGCGAGGCGCTGGTGCCCTTCGTCCGCGAGATCGTTCCCGAGGTGGACACCGCCGCCGGGACGCTCACCGTGGACGCCCCGCCCGGCCTGCTCGACCCCGAGGCGGCCGAGGAGGCCGTCGCCGAGGGCCCGGAGAGCAGCGGGCGTTCGGAGAGCGCCGGGGGCCCCTCCGGGGGCGCCAAGGGAGCCGAGGGCGCGGCCAGGGCCGAGGGGGGCGACTGACCGCCGATGCGCATCGACATCGTCACCATCTTCCCCGACTACTTCGCGCCGCTGGAGCTGTCGCTGATCGGCAAGGCGCGCGAGGCGGGGATCCTCGACGTCCGCCTGCACGACCTGCGGGACTGGACCCACGACCGGCACAACACCGTCGACGACACGCCCTACGGGGGCGGGCCGGGGATGGTCATGAAACCCGAGCCGTGGGGCGAGGCCCTGGATGCGGTCACCGCCCCGGGGCAGCCCGGGCAGGAGCGGGCGGTCCCCCGGCTGATCCTGCCCACCCCCAGCGGCGCGCCGTTCACCCAGGCCCGGGCCGACCGGCTGGCCGCCGAGCCGTGGCTGGTGTTCGCCTGCGGACGCTACGAGGGCATCGACGGCCGGGTCGCCGAGTACGCGGCCGAGCGCATGCCGGTCGAGGAGCTGAGCATCGGCGACTACGTCCTGGCCGGCGGCGAGTCGGCCACCCTGGTCATGGTCGAGACGCTGTCGCGGCTGCTGCCGGGGGTGCTCGGCAACCGCGACTCGGTCGACCAGGACTCCTTCGCTCCGGGAGAGATGGAGCACCTGCTGGAGGGCCCCGTCTACACCAAGCCCGCGGTGTGGCGGGAACGCGAGGTGCCGCCGGTGCTGCTGTCCGGCAACCACGGGGCGGTCGACCGCTGGCGCCGCGACCAGGCCCTCCGCAAGACGGCGAGGATGCGGCCGGAGCTGCTGGAGGAGGGCGACCCCTCCCGGTTCGACCGCCGCGACCAGGAAGTCCTCGCCGAGGCCCGGTTACAGGCCGGGCCGGAATCTATGGCAGACTAAGACGAGTTGCCCCTGCCGTAGACGTTCGTCCGCATGCTGTCGGCCGACGCCTAGGCGGCGGAATCGACTCCGCCCACACGGGCACACATCGACACCGGCAGCAGAATCCGCCCGCGCGAACCGCAATGGCCGTCGCCGCGGCGCGCAACCGATGAGGAATCGCTGAGATGCACACCGCTATCCAGGAGCTGGAGAAGACCCAGCTGCGCTCCGACATCCCCGACTTCCGCCCGGGCGACACGCTCAACGTCCACGTGCGCGTCACCGAGGGGAGCCGGTCTCGTGTCCAGGTCTTCAAGGGTGCCGTGATTCGCCGGCAGGGTGGCGGCAACCGCGAGACCTTCACCGTCCGCAAGGTCAGCTACGGCGTCGGCGTGGAGCGCACCTTCCCGATCCACACCCCGGCCATCGACAAGATCGAGGTCGCCGCCCGCGGCCGCGTCCGTCGCGCCAAGCTGTACTACCTGCGGGACCTGCGGGGCAAGGCCGCCCGCATCCCCGAGCGCCGCGAGCCGGCCGCCAAGTAGCGGTCCGGCCGGTCCGTCGAGGACCGGCGCCCGATCGGGCGTTGACTTTATCGGCGCGCGACGCGCCGCTCGGATAGGCTTCGTTCCCGATGAGCAACGAAGAATCCGGCACGCACTCCTCTGGCTCCCCCGCGGACGAACGCGGGGGAGCCAGACGTGTGTCCGGCCCCGATGAGCCGGCCGCCCCGGAGGCGGAGGCCGGGACGGAGGCCGAGGGTGCCGGATCGGACGCCGGACGGCCCACGGGGAGTGCGGAGGACGCGATGGGCGCCAAGAAAGAGCAGACGGGCGAGAAGTCGGGTTCCTTCTGGAAGGAACTGCCACTGCTGATCGTCATCGCGCTGGTCCTGGCGTTCGTCATCAAGACATGGGTGGTGCAGCCCTTCTACATCCCGTCCGGCTCGATGGAGGACACCCTCCAGATCAACGACCGGGTGCTGGTGAACAAACTCGTCTACCAGGTGCGCGGCATCGAGCGCGGCGACATCGTGGTGTTCAACGGGACCGGGACGTGGGACGAGCCGGGGGTGGAGGCGCCCGAGACCGGGAACGCGGTGAACAGGGTGTTCACCTGGGTGGGCCAGCAACTGGGGGTGCAGCCCACCGGCAAGGACTACATCAAGCGCGTCATCGGCGTGGGCGGCGACACCGTGGAGTGCTGCGACTCCGACGGCCGGGTGATGGTCAACGGTGAGCCGCTGGACGAGGACTACCTGTTCCCGGGCAGCCAGGAAACGCACACCGAGTTCGGTCCGGTCGAGGTGCCCGAGGGGCGGCTGTGGCTGATGGGCGACCACCGTCAGATCTCCTACGACTCCCGCCTGCACCAGACCGACCCGGGCGAGGGGACGATCGCCGAGGACGAGGTGGTCGGCCGGGCCTTCGTGCTGATGTGGCCGCTGGACCGGGTGCGGACGCTGCCGATCCCGGACACCTTCGAGTCCCTGAACGCCGAGGGCGAGGCCGCAGGTGAGACCGCCGGAGGGGGAGACGGCGGGGCCGCCGGCTCTGCGGACGGCGGGCCGGAGCCGGTCGCGGCCGCGGCGGCCCCGGCGGCGCCGCTGCTGCTGGGGGCGGCGGCCGCGGTGCCGGTGCACCGGACGGGCCGGGGCCTGTGGCGACGCCGTCCGGGGTGGGCCCGACGGAGGCCGCGTCGGGGGTCCGCGAAGTCACACGCCGGGGATTCCGGAGAATGACAGCGCGCGGTTGACATATGGCGCATGATGGATCTGTAGCGGAAGACATCCGCTTTCGAGCATGGCAGGACCAAGAGGCGCCGAACGGGGCGAAGGGGGCCGGGCCGGCGGACCTGGGGTGCACGACGAAAGCGAGCGCGAGATGAGTTCTGAGGACCTGGAGAAGTACGAGGCCGAGATGGAGCTGCAGCTCTATCGGGAGTACCGCGACGTCGTCGGCCTGTTCTCGTACGTGGTCGAGACCGAGCGGCGGTTCTACCTGACGAACCACGTCGATCTGCAGCCGCGCAGCACCGAGAACGGCGAGATGTACTTCGAGGTCTCCATGGAGGATGCCTGGGTCTGGGACATGTACCGCCCAGCGAGGTTCGTCCGCAACGTGCGCGTGGTGACGTTCAAGGACGTGAACGTCGAGGAGATCACCAAGTCCGATCTGGAGGTCCCGTCAGGCCGCCCCGGCCAGGATTAGACGGGCCCTCACATGAGGCACCCACGGAGGGCGGGACCGGAACCACCGGTCCCGCCCTCCGTCCGTCGTAGGGGGAGTGGGTGCCGAGTGGTTGAAAACAAGCGGTTGCTCACAATGAAGCCCCAGGTCAACGGGTATGCTCCCCGCGCACGCGGGGATGGTCCCATGACCGTGCTGGTGCGCCGCGCCGAGGTGCGATGCTCCCCGCGCACGCGGGGATGGTCCCACCCCCATCGCCACCGAGCTGGAGTACTCCGAATGCTCCCCGCGCACGCGGGGATGGTCCCGACAGCCCCTTGGCGTAGTAGTCGAAGGTCAGATGCTCCCCGCGCACGCGGGGATGGTCCCCCCACGTGCAGCACCGTGTGCAGCAACTGCAGATGCTCCCCGCGCACGCGGGGATGGTCCCTACGACGGCCCCGAGCAGGAGCGGAACCTGGCATGCTCCCCGCGCACGCGGGGATGGTCCCCGGACGGCGGCGCGCACCCCAGCTGGCGTGACATGCTCCCCGCGCATGCGGGGACGACCGGGACCACATCCTCTGGAGCGGTGGCGTTTCCAGCTCGGCCCACTGGGCGTGCGGCTCCTCCGCCGGTCATCGATAGTGGTGAAACCACCACTACCGATTGCCGTGTCCACGTGGAGCCGCGGCCCACGCCCAGGGCGGCATGGACACCGCCCCCTTGCCCTACTGGCTCCGGCCGCCCGGCGCAAGGCGGTCACGTTCCCGGCGGCGACACCACTCCGGCGGGCGTGACCGTGAGCCGTGGACCCGCTTATCCACAAGCAGGGTGATCGATCCGCCAGGGGGACCCCTCCGCCTTCACCGTTGGGGGTGGAGGTGAGGGCCCATGGGATCGGCGAGGGCCGGAGCAGGGTGGACCAAGGCGGCGCTCGGGCGGTACGGGGAGGATCTGGCCGCCGCGCATCTGGAGCGGACCGGGTTGCGCATCCTCGCGCGCAACTGGCGGTGTCCCGAGGGCGAGATCGACATCCTCGCCCGGTGGGGCGGCACGCTCATCGTCGTGGAGGTGAAGACCCGCTCCGGGCAGCGCTTCGGCACGCCGCTCGAAGCGGTCGGGCCGATGAAGGTCCGGCGGCTGCGCCGCCTCTCCCGGCGGTGGCGGGCCCAGGCGCGGGACGCCCCGCCGCGTACCCGGATCGACGTCGTGGGCGTCCTGGTCCGGCGGGACGGGCGGGCCTACCTCCGGCACGACCGGGGGGTGGCGTGAATGCCCCTGTCGCGCACCCTGTCCATGGCGCTGATCGGCGTCGAGGGGCACCCCGTGGAGGTGGAGGCGCACCTGGGCACCGGCCAGGCCGCGCTCACCCTCGTCGGCCTGCCCGACACGGTTCTGCGTGAGGCCCGTGACCGTATCCGGGCCGCCGTCGCCAATTCCGGGGAGTCCTGGCCCGACTGCCAGATCACAGTCAGCCTCTCCCCGGCGAGCCTGCCCAAGCGGGGCAGCGGCTTCGACCTGGCGATCGCGGCGGCGGTCCTCGGCGCGGACGGCTCGGTGCCGCTGGAGAGCGTGCACGAGTGCGTCTTCCTCGCCGAGCTGGGGCTGGACGGGCGCACGCGGCCGGTGGAGGGGGTGCTCCCCGCCGTCCTGGCCGGAGCGAGGGTCGGACACACCGTCTATGCGGTCGCCCGGGAGAACGCCGCTGAGGCGCGGCTGGTCCCGGACGTCGAGGTGATCGCCGTGCGGTCGCTGGCCGAGCTCTTCGCCCGGCTGCGCGGAGAGCCGCCGCCCCCGGACGAGCTCTTCGAGGACGAAACGGCGGCCCGTCCCGAACCCGCCGCTGACCGAGGCCCCCGCCCGGACCTGGCCGACGTCCTCGGGCAGCCGATGGCGCGGCGGGCGGTGGAGATCGCCGCCGTCGGCGGGCACCACCTGATGATGCTCGGTCCGCCGGGGACCGGGAAGAGCCTGCTGGCCGAGCGCCTGCCCTCGGTGCTGCCGCGGCTGTCGCGGCAGGAGGCGGTGGAGGTGACGGCGGTGCACAGCGTGGCGGGCGCGCTGCCGCGCGGTGAGCCGCTCATCACCGAGCCGCCCTACAGCGCGCCGCACCACACCGCCACCCGCGCGTCCATGGTCGGCGGCGGGAGCACCAGCATCAGGCCGGGGTGCGTGTCCCGGGCGCACCGGGGCGTGCTCTTCCTCGACGAGGTGCCCGAGTTCGAGCGCTCGGTCCTCGACTCGCTCCGGCAGCCGCTGGAGAGCGGGGAGGTGACCGTCTCCCGGGCCCTGGGCTCGGTCACCTTCCCCGCGCGCTTCCAGCTGTGCATGGCGGCCAACCCCTGCCCCTGCGCCCGTCCCGGGCCGGCGTGCATCTGCCCGCCGCCGCAGCGCCGCCGCTACCTGGCGCGGCTATCGGGCCCGCTGCTGGACCGGGTCGACCTCAAGATCGAGCTGCAGCCGGTGACCCGGGGCGAGCTGCTCGCCGACCAGCCGTTCGCGGAGACCTCCGGGCAGGTGGCCGAGCGGGTGACGGCGGCGCGCGAGCGGGCGGCCGACCGGCTCAAGGGGACGCCGTGGCGCGTCAACGCGGAGGTGCCGGGGGCCGAGCTGCGCCGCCGGTTCCCGGTGCCGGACGCGGCCCGCTCGATCCTCGCCTCGGCCATGGAGCGCGGCGAGATCAGCGCGCGCGGCGTGGACCGGTCGCTGCGCGTGGCCTGGAGCCTGGCCGACCTGGCAGGTCGGGACGTCCCCGATCCCGAGGATGCGGCGATGGCGTTCGCCCTCTGGTCCGGGAGGTACCCGTGAGCGCGCCTGTGGTCGGAGCGGGGGAGTGGAAGGCGAACCGGGACGGGCCTTCGAACGGGCCCCGGAACGGGCAGCGGAAGGGGGCCCGGTGAGCACGGAGCCGGAGGGGGAGGAGCGAAGCACCGACGCCCACGACGCGGGGGACGCGACCGGCACCGCTGCCGCAGAGCCCGAGCAGGATCCCCGGCAGGCCCCGCAGGCGCAGCGCGGAACGGAGCGGGACGAGGAGGACGCCCTGGCGCGCGCGATGCTCACGGCGGCCACCGATCCAGGGCATCCGCTCGTCGGAGCGGTGCTGCGCGCCCGGGGGTCGGCCGAGGCGTGGGAACTGGTTCGGCGCGGCGCGATCGCGGACGAGGCGGGGCCGCCGCAGCGGACGGGGCGGACACGGAGGCCGGAGGCGTGGCAGGCCCGTGCCCGGGACGTCGACGGGGACCGGCTGTTGGAGCAGGCGGCGGACGCGGGCGCGCGGCTGGTGGTGCCGGGCGACCCCGAGTGGCCCGGTCGGCTGGACTCACTGGGCGATGGCCGGCCCTACGCGCTCTGGGTGCGCGGACACGGCGACCTGCGCCATGCGTGCCTGCGGGCGGTGGCGGTCGTGGGGGCCCGCTCGGCCAGTGCGTACGGGCTGCACGTGGCCTCGGGGCTGGCGCACGACCTGGCGCGGGACGCGTGGTCGGTGGTCTCGGGAGGGGCGTACGGGATCGACGCCGCCGCGCACCGGGGGTGCCTCGCGGGAGGGGCGGCGACGGTGGCGGTGCTGGCGTGCGGGCCGGACCGGCTCTACCCGGGCGGGAACGAGCGCCTGTTCGCCGAGGTGGTCGAGCAGGGGGTCGTCGCCACCGAGCACGCTCCGGGGGCACGGCCGACGCGCCACGGGTTCCTGGTCCGCAACCGGGTGATCGCGGCGCTGGCGCCGGGGACGGTCGTGGTGGAGGCGGGGCTGCGCAGCGGGGCGCTGAACACCGCCCGCCACGCCCAGGAGCTGAGCCGCACGGTGATGGCGGTGCCGGGGCCGGTCACCTCGGCGCTGTCGGCGGGGTGCCACCGGCTGCTGCGGGACTGGAACGCGGTGTGCGTGACGGACGCGGCGGACGTGGCCGAACAGCTCGGGGCGGTCGGGGAGGAGCTCCGTGCGGGCGGCGGGACGGTGATGGCGGCCGACGGTCTGGACCCGGCGACCCGGACCGTGCTGGAGGCCGTCCCGGACAGGAAGGGCGCGGGCCCGGCGGTGATCGCGACCGCGGCGGGCGTCGGCATGGACGAGGCCCTGCGCCGCCTCGGCCTCCTGGCGGCGGGGGGCTTCATCGAACGGGCGCCGTCCGGATGGAGGGTCCGCAGAGGGGCGGGCGATGAGGAGCGATGAAAGGGCGGGCCGCTGCCGGCCGACTCCGCCACAGGGGCGCTATGGCCGTTGAAGGTGGAGAGCCGTCCGCGGCAGAGGCGCGTGAGCGCCTCCAAGCGTCTGCGACTTGCCCGCTGCACCACCGAGTACGGATGGGGGCTGGTGCCAGGCCTCCGAACGCTTCAGAGCCGGCCCCACTGCGGATTGCGCATCGGTGAAGGGCGTACCGGGAACTCTGAGCGGCGGTACCTCTGGGCCCCTGGTTCGGCGTCGGAATCGGTTCACAGCGAGGCGGACCCAGGCGAGGGCCTGTGGTTAGGGTGGCTCCATGGCGAAGAACTACAGCGCATCCCTTCTCGCTGACGGGCCTTTCGTGTTCGTCTCCGGGCAGCTGCCCATTGCCCCCGACGGAACCTTCGCCGAAGGCGACGCCGTCGAGCAGACGCGGCAGGTCTTCCGGAACATCGAGGCGGCGCTGGCCCCGCACGGGGCCGACCTGCGGCACGTCGTGAAGCTCACCTACTACCTCCGCCACATCGCCGACCTGCAGTCCGTCCGGCAGGTGCTGCGCGAGTTCCTCGTCCATGAGCCCCGGCCCACATCCACGCTGGTGGAGGTGAACGGGCTGGCCGACTCCCGGTGCCTGGTCGAGATCGACGCGATCGCGACCGCCCCCCGCCCCACGCGAGAGGACCAGGCCGGGTGAGCCCGCAGGCGCCCGACCAGCCCGACCAGCCCGAGGAGACCGAGGGGCCCGGTGGGCCCGGTGACGGGGAGGCCCCGCCCGCGCCGTCGGCCGGTAACGCCTCCGCGCGCGCCGCCCGCGAGGGGGAGCGCGACGCGCTGCTCGGCGACTTCGGCCGCCGGCTCGCCTCCGAGCTCGGGCGGTCCGAGCACACGGTGCGCGCCTACCTCGGCGACGCCCGGTCGCTCCTGGACCACCTCGACACCGTCGGCGCCGCCGTCGGCGACATCGACCTGGGTCTGCTGCGCGGCTGGCTCTCCCGGATGAGCGAGGCGGGTGCGAGCCGCGCCACCCTCGCCCGGCGGATCGCCGCCGCCCGCACCTTCACCGCCCACCTGCACCGCACCGGACGCCTGGCCGCCGACCCCGGCCCGCTGCTCGCCACCCCTGTGCGCCGCCGGTCGCTGCCCCGGGTGCTCAGCGAGGACCAGGCCGCCGACGCCCTGGCCGCACACGCCGAGGACACCGAGGAGGCCGCCACCCCCGAGGGCCTGCGCCGGACGGCGGTGGTGGAGGTCCTTTACGGCGGCGGCCTGCGCGTCGCGGAACTGTGCGGCCTGGACCTGGACGACGTCGACCGTGAGCGCGGCACCCTGCGTATCATGGGCAAAGGGGGCAAGGAGCGCGCGGTCCCCGTCGGCGAGCCCGCACTCGACGCCGTCGACGCCTGGCTGCACGGGGGCCGCCCCGCCCTGGTGGGCCCGGCCTCTGGGCGGGCCCTGTTCCTGGGGGCCCGCGGGGGGCGGCTCGGCACCCGCAGCGCCCGCCGCGACGTGCACCGTCTCCTGCGCACCGGCGGGGAGGGCGGCGACGCCGGTCCGCACGCCCTGCGGCACAGCGCCGCGACCCATCTGCTGAACGGCGGCGCCGACCTGCGCAGCGTCCAGGAGTACCTGGGCCATGCCTCGCTCGACAGCACCCAGGTCTACACCCATGTCTCGATCGAGCGGCTGACCGAGGTGTACCGGCGGTCGCACCCGCGAGCGTGAGGGGCTCCTCCGCTGGAACGGTGGGACCCCTGGAGCGGTGGAACCTCCCGTGGCCGTGACCGCCTTTCGCGGGGCGGCCCTCCGCCGTCCGGCGGGTGAGGCCCTGGCCGGCGCCGTGCCCCTGTCCGGTACGCCCGGCGGCCGGCGCTGCATCGGTGCCGTCCCGGGCGGGCGCGAACGACACCGTGCCGGCGGCCGCGGCCCGCGTGGGTCCGACGCCCGTAGGCGGTGCCCGCCGCAGAGCGGCCCGTTCTCTGGAGGGCGTACCGGGCCCGGCGCGTTCCTGCGGGGCCGGAGCCCCGGCGGCGGTGAGCGGAAGAGGGAGCGGGAGCAGGCGCACCTCGCCGCGGCCGAGCAGGGACAGCGGGTCCACGTACTGACGCCCGCGCACCAGGCCCCAGTGCAGGCACGGCCGGGCGCCGCAGTGCCCGGGCCCGGCGGCCAGTGTGCCCAGCACCCCGCCCGGTGCGACGGCCTCGCCCTTCGCCACCGACGGCCGAACCGGCATGTAGGTGGTGCGCAGCCGCCCGTGGACGACCGTGACCACGCCGGTTCCCGCGACCTCGCCCGCGAAGCCGATCCGTCCCGGCCCGGCCGCCAGGACCTCCGCACCCTCCTCGGCGGCCAGGTCGGTGCCGCGGTGGCCGGGCAGCCACGGCCGCGCGGGCGGGTCGAAGGGGCGCAGCACATCGAGGGGGCCGTCCACGGGCGGGCGCCAGGGCCCGGTGTCGGCGGAGGCGGGAGGGGGCGGAAGGACCAGGGCCGCCGGCGTGAGGGCGGTGGGGAGCACCACCCCGACGGCCGCCCTGACCGCCGCCCTGACGAGTGCTCGGGCCGCCGCCGTGGCCCGCGCTCTCCGGGACCCTACGGTGAGCAGGGGCCTGACCTGCGGCGAAGGGGAGCGGCGGGACCGGGAGGCGTGCGGGGCGCCCGCGGGGGTAAAGCAGAGCATGGGCTCAGGATCTCCCCCGGGGCCCACGCGACACGAGGAGGTCTCCTCCGCCTGTGGACAACGGTTCAGACGTGATTTCGGTCCGATGTGCTTGACATCTCGCCGACGAGGTCCTTAAGGGCAGCGTCCGGACTCCGGTCCGGTTAGAATCATCAACGGTCCACCTGTGGGCCGACCACATCACGCACGCCCACGCGCTCTCCTCTCCGGGGAGGGCCGCATCCACGGTCCGCGCCGCACGGCGGCGCGGCGGAGCGGTCGGGGCGTCAGGCACAACCAAGGCGGGCGGAGTTCGCCCGCACCGAGGAGGAAGTCATGGCCACTGTCGTGACCATCCGTCAGCTGCTCGAGAGCGGCGTCCACTTCGGGCACCAGACCCGTCGCTGGAACCCGAAGATGAAGCGCTTCATCTTCACCGAGCGCAACGGCATCTACATCATCGACCTGCAGAAGTCGCTGGCCTACATCGACCGCGCCTACGAGTTCGTCAAGGAGACGGTGGCCCACGGCGGCACCATCCTCTTCGTCGGCACCAAGAAGCAGGCGCAGGAGGCCATCGACGAGCAGGCCCGCCGCGTCGGCATGCCCTACGTCAACCAGCGCTGGCTGGGCGGCATGCTGACCAACTTCTCCACCGTGCACAAGCGGCTCCAGCGGCTCAAGGAGCTCGAGGAGATCGACTTCGACGACGTGGCCGCCTCCGGGCTCACGAAGAAGGAGCTCCTGGGCCTGCGCCGCGAGAAGGAGAAGCTCGAGCGCACGCTCGGCGGTATCCGCGACATGTCCCGCGTCCCCAGCGCGGTCTGGATCGTGGACACCAAGAAGGAGCACATCGCGATCAGCGAGGCCCGGAAGCTGAACATCCCGGTCGTGGCGATCCTGGACACCAACTGCGACCCCGACGAGGTCGACTACCCGATCCCGGGCAACGACGACGCCATCCGCAGCGTCAGCCTGCTGACCCGGGTCGTCGCCGACGCCGTCGCCGAGGGCCTGCTGGTCCGCTCGGGCGGGTCCGCCGCCGGTGAGCAGAAGGCCGCCGAGGAGCCGCTGGCCGAGTGGGAGCGCGAGCTCCTGGAGGGCAAGGGCGAGGGCGAGGCCGCCCCGGCCGCCGCCGAGGCCGCTCCGGCCCCGGAGGCCCCGGCCGAGACCCCCGCCGAGGCGCCGGCTGAGGCTCCGGCCGAGGCCGCCGCTGCCGAGGCCCCCGCCGAGGAGGCTCCGAAGGAGGCCTGAGCAGCCTCCGCGCGCCCTCCCGCCCTCTGGGCGGGAGGGCCGCCCTTCCTCCCTCTCTCTCCGCGTCCACGTCGACCCACGTCTTAGGGAACAGAGAAAGCTATGGCGAACTTCACCGCCGCCGACGTCAAAAAGCTGCGCGACATGACCGGCGCCGGCATGATGGACAGCAAGAAGGCCCTGCAGGAGAACGACGGCGACTTCGACAAGGCCGTCGAGTTCCTCCGCATCAAGGGCGCCAAGTCCGTCAGCAAGCGCGCCGACCGCACCGCCGCCAACGGCCTGGTCGTGCTCAAGCAGGACGGTGACAGCTCCGCGGCCCTGGTCGAGCTCAACTGCGAGACCGACTTCGTCGCCAAGAACGAGAGCTTCATCCAGCTCGCCGACGAGGTCGCCGACTTCGTCGCCGCCGGTGACTACGCCGACGTCGCGGCCCTGCTCGCGGCCGACTTCGGCGACGGCAAGACCGTCCAGCAGGTCATCGAGGAGCGCAGCGCGGTCATCGGCGAGAAGCTGGAGCTGAGCCGCTTCGCCAAGTTCGAGGGCGCCTACGTCGCCTCCTACATGCACAAGTCCGACCCGGACCTGCCCCCGACGATGGGCGTCCTGGTCGAGCTGGACAAGGCCGACGCCGAGGTCGGCAAGGACCTCGCCCAGCAGATCGCCGCCCTGGCCCCGCGCTACGTCTCCAAGGACGAGGTCCCCGAGGACATCGTCGAGAAGGAGCGCGGCATCGCCGAGGCGACCGCCCGCGAGGAGGGCAAGCCCGAGCAGGCCCTGCCCAAGATCATCGAGGGCCGCGTCAACGGCTTCTTCAAGGAGGCCACCCTCCTCGGGCAGCCGTTCGTGAAGGACAACAAGAAGACCGTGCAGAAGGTCGTCGACGAGGCCGGCGTCACCGTCAAGCGCTTCGTCCGCTTCAAGGTCGGCCAGTCCTAAGTCTTTTGACATGATGGAGGTGCCGGGGAGTGATCCCCGGCACCTTCGGTGGATCAAGGCGGGGACACGGCCCAGGTGACCCCGCGACGCAAACCACTCGGGGGAACCAGAAGGAGGCCGAGCGCCGTGCCGGAGAACGAGGGACCCAGCGTCCCGGGCATGCGGGAGATGCACGACGACGGCTGGCGGCGTGTCGTACTGAAACTGTCCGGCGAGGCCTTCGCCGGCGGGGAGCAGCTCGGCATCGACGCCGGGATCGTGCAGTACATCGCCGAGTCCATCGCCCAGGCGGTCGGCGAGGGCATGCAGGTGGCGGTCGTGGTCGGCGGCGGCAACATGATGCGCGGTGCGGAGCTCTCGGCCAGCGGGGTCGAGCGCGGCCGCGCCGACTACATGGGGATGCTCGGCACCGTCATCAACTGCCTGGCGCTGCAGGACTTCCTGGAGCGGCAGGGCGTGGAGACGCGGGTGCAGACCGCCATCCACATGAGCCAGGTCGCCGAGGCCTACATCCCCCGGCGCGCCGTCCGGCACCTGGAGAAGGGCCGCGTCGTCATCTTCGGCGCCGGGCTGGGCGCCCCGTTCTTCTCCACCGACACCACGGCCGCGCAGCGCGCGCTGGAGATCGGCGCCCAGGCGGTGCTCAAGGGCACCCAGGTCGACGGGGTCTACGACTCCGACCCGCACCGCAACTCCGCCGCCGTGAAGTTCGACCGCCTGGAGTACAACGAGGTCCTCACCCGCGGGCTGAAGGTCATGGACGCCACCGCGGTGAGCCTGTGCATGGACAACGGGTTGCCGATCGTCGTCTTCGACCTCATGGGGACGGGCAACATCGTCCGCGCCGTGCGGGGCGAGAAGATCGGCACCATCGTCTGTCCCGCGGACGCCTGAGCGGCCGCCCCGAGCCGACTGAGCCGCCCCAGCCGTCCAAGCCATTCGAGCCGTCCGCCCCAGCCGACCGACCCCGAACGAGCCGAACCTTCCCCAGCAGCAGCGACACACGGGAGCCGCAATGATCGAAGAGACACTTCTCGAAGCCGAGGAGAAGATGGAGAAGGCCGTCGTGGTCGCGAAGGAGGACTTCGCCTCGATCCGCACCGGCCGCCCCGGGCCGGCGACCTTCAACAAGATCACGGCCGAGTACTACGGTTCGCAGACCCCGATCAACCAGCTGGCCTCGTTCTCGGTGCCCGAGCCGCGCATGGTGGTCGTCTCGCCCTTCGACAAGAGCTCGCTGCAGGCGATCGAGCGCGCCATCCGCGAGAGCGACCTGGGCGTGAACCCCGCCAACGACGGCACCATCATCCGCGTGGTCTTCCCGGACCTGTCCGAGGAGCGCCGCAAGGAGTACGTCAAGGTGGTGCGCACCAAGGCCGAGGACGCCAAGGTCTCCATCCGCAACGTGCGCCGCCGGGCCAAGGACCAGCTGGACAAGCTGGTCAAGGACGGCGAGATCGGTGAGGACGAGGGCCACCGCGCCCAGGCCGAGCTGGAGGAGACCACCCACAAGTACGCCGCCGAGGTGGACGAGCTGCTCAAGCACAAGGAGTCGGAGCTGCTGGAGGTCTAGTCCGGTCCAGGTCGAGTTCGAGGAAATCACCCCGGTGTCCAACTCTGATTCGGGCTTCGAGCGGGAGAGACGAGGCGAGGGGAGCGGGCCCGAGTCAGGGTCGGGCGGCGCGGCCGCCGACGACGGCGGCGCGCGCTTCCGGTTGACCAAGCCCGGCGGCGAGCCGGTGCGGGCCGGTCGCAACCTCCCCGTGGCCATCGCCAGCGGCGTGGCCCTGGGCGCTCTCGTCCTGCTCTCGCTGTTCCCCTACTCGCAGGCGTTCTCTCTGATCACGGCTGCCGCGACGGTCATCGGCCTGCGCGAGCTGAACCGCGCGGTGGC
The DNA here is from genome assembly GCF_000341205.1 of Nocardiopsis baichengensis YIM 90130. Lineage (NCBI taxonomy): Bacteria > Bacillati > Actinomycetota > Actinomycetes > Streptosporangiales > Nocardiopsidaceae > Nocardiopsis > Nocardiopsis halophila. The sequence goes on from NZ_ANAS01000008.1 coordinate 17,138, forward strand.
GGCCGGCGGGGCGCGGCTGGCCCTGCCCCCGCTGGCGGTCGGCGGCGTGGCGATGCAGTTCTGCGCGCACTTCGGCGGTCCCGAGTGGCTGGTCGGCGCGACGGCGCTGACCGCGATCGGTGCCCTGGCCTGGCGGCTGCGCGGCGGTGCCGACGGCTACGTGCGCGACGCGGCGGCCAACCTGTTCACGCTGTGCTACCTGCCGTTCCTGCTGGGGACCTGGCAGCTGCTGGTGGCCCATCCCGGCGACGGGACGGAGCGGCTGATCGCGTTCATCATCGTGACGATCAGCAGCGACATCGGCGGCTACTTCGCCGGCATCCTGCTCGGGCGGCACAAGATGGCGCCGGTGATCAGCCCCAACAAGACCTGGGAGGGCTTCGGCGGCTCGGTCCTGGCGTGCATGGCGGCCGGCGGGCTGACGGTGGCGCTGATGCTCGACGGGCCCGTGTGGGTGGGCCTGGTGCTGGGCGTGGCCGTGGTGCTGGCGGCGATCGTGGGGGACCTGATCGAGTCCCTGATCAAGCGGGACCTGGGGATCAAGGACATGGGCCGCTTCATGCCCGGCCACGGCGGCCTGATGGACCGCGTCGATTCGCTGCTGATCGCGGGTCCGGTCGCCTGGGTGGTGCTCGGCCTGCTGCTGTGAGGCCCGGCCCGGGGCGGGCGGGTCGGCCCGGGTGCGCGGAAGAGTGCGCAGGAGTGCGCAGGGCCCCACCGGTGGACGTCCACCGGTGGGGCCCTGCCCGTTTCGGGGCGTCCTCACCGAGGTGCTCTGCACACGTCGTCACCCATTCCTGAGGCGGCCGACGCCCGTAGCACCTCGACCCTCGTACGTCCCTGGAGGAGCGGGCCAAGGGCGGTCGGCCTCAGCGCGATTCGAGGCCGGCGATGCACCGCTCCACCAAGACCGCGAAGCTGCGGTCCACGTCTTCGGGGAGGCCGAAGCCGCCCCGGGCCTCCAGGTCGGCGAAGCCGTGCAGGGCCGCGCGGAGGCCGCGGATCTCGTGGACGGCCTCCACCTCGGCGACGCCGAACCCCCGCAGGATCGCCGCGAGCACGTCGACCGGCGCCCGGAAGGCGGCGGCCGCCTCGGTGTCCTCAGCGGGCGGGGCGGTGGCGAGCGCCGCGTAGCGCCCGGGCCGCGTCCGCGCGTACTCGCGGTAGGCCGCGGAGACCGCGCGGACGGCGTCGGGCCCCGAACGGCCCGTCGCGGCGGCCCGCAGGACCTCGGTGAACTCCCGGGCCGCGAGTACACCGACATCGCGGCGGAGCCCGCCCAGCCCCGTGACGTGCTTGTAGAGGCTCGGAGGCGCCACGCCGAGGCGCTCGGCCACGGACTTGAGGGAAAGCCGGTCGAGCCCTTCTGCGTCGGCGACGGCGGCGGCCTCCGCCGCGACCGCCTCCGGTGTCAGTCCCGCCCTAGGCACGGTCGGCCTCCTGCGCGGTCGCCAGGAAGTCCAGCACGGCGGGAACCGTGACGTCGGGCCGCTGGGCCAGTGGATAGTGGCCCGCCTCGGGGACCATCAGCAGCTCGCCGTCGAGCCGGTCCCGCATCCACGCCGCCTCGGCCGCGGGGTCGGGCCAGTCCGGGTCCTGTTCGCCCATGACCACCAGCGCCGGTGCGTGCACGTCGTCCAGCCGGGCCGGGACCGGGCGGAAGGCGTTGGCGAAGGTGGCGAGGATGCCGGGGTAGCGGTCGGGGGAGCGGAGGGCGGCCCGGACCGCGGCGGTGTGTTCGGGGTGGTCGTCGGTGGTGCGCCCGGTGAACAGGGACTCCAGGTAGCGCGCGGCCATCGAGGGGCCCCACGGCCGCATCAGCATCGCCTTCAGGGCCAGGGCCTGCGCCCCGCGGACGCCGTCCCCGCGCAGGAACGCGCCGGCGAGCACGAGGCCGCGCACCAGCTCGGGCCGGGTCGCGGCGACCCATGCGGCGGCGGTCGCGCCGAGGGAGTTGCCGATGATGACCGCGGGGCCGCCGAGCTCGTCGATGAGGGCCGCGGTGTCCGCGGCGGCGTCCAGCGTGGTGTGCTGCGCGAAGGACGTGTCGCTGTCGCCGTGCGAGCGCAGGTCCAGGGCGGCGAAGCGGTATCCGGCCGCAGGGAGCGGGCCGGCCAGGTGGCGGTAGGTGGCGCGGACGTCCCCCATCCCCGGCACCCCCACCACGAGCGGCCCGCCGCCGGGCCCGTGGACGTCATAGGTGATGCGCCCGCCGGGGCGCTGCAGGTGCTCCATGGCCGACCTCCTGGCTAATGGTGATAGCCATAAAGCTAATCTAATTAGCCAGTGGGGGCAAGGAGGGAGGCCGGTCGGTGGGGCGGACGGGTAGCCGAACAGGTGGTGCCCCGCTCACGGGCTACCGGCCGGGTGGCGGGTCATCGGAGTGCCAGGAGGAGGGCGGCGCCGGGGAACCGCCCCACCTCTTCGTCGCCGCCCTTCCCATGGCACCCCTACGGCCCGCCGCCCGGCCGGTAGCCCGTGAGCGGGGTACCGGCCGGGCCGTCGCCGCCTACTCCCGGCACTGAAGGGCCCCGCCGCCCGGCCAGCAGCCCGGAGCGGGGCACCTGCCGGGCCGTCGTCGCCGCTGTTCCAGGGCCGCCAGGGGGCGCCCTCTCGTGCCGCCTCTGCGGCTCGGCTCAGCGGAAGTCGTCGGCGTGGTCGGCCGCCCACTGGCGGTAGGAGCGCGGCGGCAGGCCGGTGACCTCCTCCGCCGTGTGCAGTTCCTCGGTGTGTCCAGGGGCGGCGAAATCCGCGTGCGCCGCCAGGATGGCCTCGGTCGCCTCCGGTGGCAGGCCCGCCGCGGCCAGGCCTGCACGGGCTTCGTCCAGCCCCTGCCGCTCGGTCTTCAACGGTCGGCCGATCGCCTCGCCCAGGATCCGCACCCGCTCGGTCTCGCTCAGCATCTCCGGTCCGGTGACCGTGTAGGCCTTCCCGGCGTGCCCGTCGGACGTGAGGGCGCGGATCGCCACGTCGGCCAGGTCGTCCTCGTGCACCACGGCCCGCCGCGCGTCGGGGAAGGGTGTGCGCACCACCGACCCGCCACCGCGCACCTGTCCGGCCCAGCCCAGGTCGTTGGCGGCGAACCCGCCGCCGCGCACGAGGGTCCAGTGCAGCCCCGAGGCGGCGATCGCGCGCTCGACCCGGGCGTGCACCCCCGTGACGGGGTCGCCCTGCTCCTCGGCCGCCGGGTCCACGCCGCTCGCCGACAGGTAGGCGATCCGCTCGGCGTGCGGCCGGACCGCCTCCAGCACCGGCAGCACCGGCTCGGCCTCCATCAGCGGCCACACGAGGAACACCCCGTCGACCCCGTGCATGGCCGCCTCGACCGACGACGGGTCCGACAGGTCGCCCCGGACCAGGTCCGTCTCGGCGGGCAGGTCCGCCCTCTCTGGAGAGCGCACCAGGGCGCGCACGTCCTCGCCCATGGCGCACAGCCTGCGCACGGCCGCTCCGCCGACGTTTCCGGTCGCGCCGGTCACCAGGATCATCGTGGGAACCCCTCGCTCGTGTGCCGCGGCCGCACCGCCGTCCGGCGGCGCGGTACGGTTCCCACGGAACAACCTCAACCTCACTTCATGTCAAGGGAGGGGAGGGGGCCCGGCGCAGTGTGCGCACCCCCCGGTCGCACAGTGCCAGCGCGGTCGCCGCGAGCGACAGGGCGGCGGCCCCCGCCAGGGTCGGCCCCGGCCCCGCGGACTCGGCCACCGGCCCCGCCACCGCCTGCCCCAGCGGGACGGCCAGCAGCGACCCGAGCATGTCGTAGGAGTACACCCGGGCCAGCCGGTCCTGGGGGATGTTCTCCTGAAGCGACACCTCCCACGCCACGTTGAACTGCTCCATGGCCATCCCTGCCAGGAAGAACAGCGGGAAGAGCAGGGCGGGGGCCGGCGACAGCCCCAGCGCCAGGATCGGCGCCGCCTCGACCGCGGTCAGCCCGACGCCGAAGAGCAGGGCCCGGCGGGGCTGCCACCGCGCGGCCAGGAACCCGCCCAGCAGCAGGCCGCAGCTGTTGACGGTGAGCAGCAGCCCCCACACGGTCCGGCCGAAGGAGGCGTCCGCCACGACCGGGCCGATCACCGCCACCATCGCCGAGTGCACCATGTTCACCACGAGGAACTGGACGACGACCACCCACACCCAGCTGCGCCGCACGAACTCCGACCAGCCGTCGGCCAGCCGGCGCAGGGGCCGGGCGCCGGGGCCGCCGGACGCGGCTGCGGGCAGGCGCACGAGCGCGAAGCAGAGCCCGGCGAACGCGAACGCCCCGGCGTCGGCCGCGATCGCCCCGGCGGAGCCGACGAGTGCGACGAGCAGGGTGCCCGCCGACATCCCGATCAGGCGGCCGGTCTCGATGCCGATCCGCATCAGCCCGTTGGCCTGGCGCAGCAGGCCCGAGGGGACCGTCTGCGGCACGAGGGAGGCCGCCGCGGGCAGGTTGGCCGCGGCCGCCGCCCCGTTGACGGCCGCGAGCGCCAGCATGACGGGCATCGACGCGGTCCCGGTCGCCAGCGCCAGCGCCAGCAGCCCCTGGGAGAGCGCGGCCAGGGCGCACGCGCCGCGCAGCACCACCGCGCGGGGGAGCAGGTCGGCCAGGACGCCTCCGGCCAGCAGGAGCACCACGTTGGCGAGCGTGCGCGTGCCGATGACCAGCCCCAGGTGCAGGACCGACCCGGTGGCGTCGAGGACCGCGAACGCCAGCGCGACCTGGGCCAGGCCGTTGCCGAAGTACATCAGCGCGCGCCCTGCCGCGAGCGCGCGGAACGGGGCGGAGCGCAGCGGGGCGAGGATCCCGGCCGGGGGAGGGGAGCCGTCGGGCGGCCGCGCCGGGCCGTCGTGTCGGGAAGGACTGGCGTTGCCATCGCTCATGGTCGGGATCTCTCCGGGGCGGGGGGTTCTCTGGTCCGGTCACGCTGCTCAGGCGCTGGGCGGAGGTGGAGCGGCCTGTCGCGAGGGGCGCGGTCGCTACATCGCGCCGCCCGTCTGCGGGCGGCGGTGCCGGCCCGCCGTTCCGTTCGGCTCGGCGGTCACGGTCGCAGCAGGGGCGAACACGGTGGGGACGACCGCTCTCGAGCCGTTCGCCGTCCTGGCGGGGGCGCTCCGGGGCCGAGCGGGTCGCCCTTCGCGGGGCGATGGCCGTCATGGAAGGCGCCGTTCCGTCGCCGACCGTGGTCACGACCGGTCCGCCCCGCCGGCGCCGGGCGGATCCTGCGCCTCCTCGCCGCCGGCGTCCTCGGCGTCCTCAGCGTGCATCGCGAAGAAGAGCAGGCTGGCGCTGACCGGGATCGCCCCGGGCGAGCGCGGCGCCCGCGCCGCGCGGTGCAGCTCTTCGCCGAGCTCCGAGGCCCGTTCGACCAGTGCGGCCCACTCCTCGGGGGCGATCCACACCTCGGTGTCGGTGAAGTGGGGCGGCGGCTCGGGGGCGCGCAGCCGCGCGCGGCGCTGCAGTTCCTCGGCGAGGGCTGCCGCCAGCATCCGCAGGTCGTCGGTTCCGCCCTGCGCGGCTGCGGCCCCGCTGGCGGGGTCGTGCCGGTACCGCAAGGCGCGGCCGCCCCGGACCGGGACCTCCTCGGCGAGGGTGAGCAGCCCCGCCTCATGGAGGCGCCGCACGTGGTAGCTGACGTTGGCCTGGCTCTCGCCGAGCTCGCGCGCGGCCTCGGCCGCGCTCATCGGGGCACCGGTGAGCAGGGAGAGGAGCCGCAGCCGCAATGGATGGGCGAAGGCCCGGAGGGTCACGGCCCCGGGCGCGGGTTCAGTGGGCACCGGATCAGCTTCGCCGAGCCGGGCCCGACCGTCAAAGAGTTATTTGGAGGTCGGTTCGGTGCGGCCCCCGGGCGGGGGAATGAGCCGCGGGGGCCGGGCGTCGCCGACCGGGGCGGGACGGCGGGCCCCGAGGCCTCCGAGCCCCCGGGGCGCCCCCTCACCCCTGGCTCAGGACCCAGCTGCGGCCCTCGGCCGCGAGTTTCTCGATCAGGGTCGCCGCGTCGTGCTCCTTGGCGAACAGGTGCTCCGGGCGGGTGATCGGGACGATCCACAGCCACCGCACCGGGTCGCCGTGGAAGGTCAGCCCCGAGGTGTCGGGCGGGGGCGGGCCGCCGGACGCCAGCGGGGCCGGGTCGGCGACCAGCAGCACGGCCGAGCGGTCCCCGCGCATCCGCCGGTCCTCCTGGCCGTCCAGCCACTTGACGCTGTGCCCCGGGCCGAACCAGGTGACCGCCCGCCACGGGAAGGCCCCGATCCACCGGAAGATGCGCGCGGCGACGTGCGCCGGGAGCGTGGTGGCCAGCGCCAGCTCCACGCGCGCGTACTCGGAGGTGTCGGCCATGTACCGGTCCAGCGTCGGCATCCGCTGCCCGCACATGCCCACCGTGCTCAGCACCGTGCACGGCCGCTCCTCCGTCGGCGGCCGCTCGGTCACCCGCAGCAGCGGCGCGTGCCCGTCGGACACGTCCCAGTAGTGCCCCGGCGGCCCGACCGCGCGGTTGAGGTGGTTGAACACCGTCCGCTGCACCGACCGCCAGGCGTTGGGCGCGGCCCGCCAGTCCCAGTAGGCCTCGGCGTGCACCACCCGCGGCCACAGCTGCGCCCGCACCGGCTCCAGCGCCCAGGCGTAGGGGCTGCGCCCCACGGCCTCGCGCGCGTACCCCGGGATGCCGCTGTCGGCCTCGGCCCACCCGGGCACCACCGCCAGCAGGCTGTCCCCGCCGGGCCCCGACTCCAGCAGCGCCACGCCGTCGCCCTCCTCGAACCACACCGCGCGCAGCGCCCCCGGCGCGAACGGCGCCCTGCCCTGGGGGTGGCGGGTGTGCGCGGCGGGCATCAGCGGCGCCTCGCCCCGGTAGAGCCCCGAGGGGTCGCCGGTCTCCGGGGCGACGTCGTGGTTGGCCAGCCACACCGGCACCCGGATCCGCCCGCGGGCGTCCATCAGGTAGGCGGCGGTGGTGCGGGAGTCGCACTCGACGACGATACGGCGGCTGTGGTAAGGACTGTACTCGTCGAGCAGAACGCGGGCTCCGGCCACCTGAGCTCCCTTCTTCGCCGCCTGCGGCCGCCGGGGCGCCGCGGGCGCGCCGTGCCGCGCCCTTCCCGGCGCCGCATAGTATGAACCTAATGCCCCGACCGCCGGCGCCGCACTAGCCCGGACCAGAGCGTTATCGGTCCTGTAGCAACCCGTTGGCGGGCGGTCGCGCGGCCGCCGTTCCCACCCGTCCCACTGGATGCACATGCCTGCCGAGCTCACTTTCGCCGCACCGCGCCGGGCCAAGCCGCCCAGGCACCTCGCCGACCTCACTCCGCAGGAGCGCACGGACGCCGTCACAGAGCTCGGCGAGAAGCCGTTCCGGGCCAAGCAGCTGGCCCGGCACTACTTCGGCCGCCTGGAGTCCGACACCTCCGGCATGACCGACCTGCCGGCCGAGGCGCGCGAGCGCCTGGGCGAGGCGCTGCTGCCCAAGCTGCTCACCCCGGTCAAGCACATCTCGTGCGACGGCGGCATGACCCGCAAGACCCTGTGGAAGGCCTTCGACGGGGTGATGTTCGAGTCGGTGCTGATGCGCTACCCGGACCGGGCCACGCTGTGCGTGTCCTCCCAGGCCGGCTGCGGCATGAACTGCCCGTTCTGCGCCACCGGGCAGCAGGGGCTGACCCGCAACCTGTCCACCGGCGAGATCGTCGACCAGGTCGTCTCCTGCGCCCGGGACCTGGAGCGCGGCAACGTCGCCGGCGGCCCCGGCCGCATCTCCAACATCGTCTTCATGGGCATGGGCGAGCCGCTGGCCAACTACAAGCGCGTGCTGGAGGCGGTGCGCCGGATCACCGACCCGGTCCCCGGCGGCCTGGGCATCTCCCAGCGCGGGGTGACGGTCTCCACCGTCGGCCTGGTCCCGGCCATCGACAGGCTCATCGCCGAGCGCATGCAGGTGCGCCTGGCGATCTCGCTGCACGCCCCCGACGACGAGCTGCGCGACGAGCTGGTCCCGGTCAACACCCGCTGGAAGGTGGACGAGGTGATGGACGCCGCCTGGCGCTACGCCGACACCACCGGCCGCCGGGTGTCCATCGAGTACGCGCTCATCCGCGACATCAACGACCAGGCCTGGCGCGCCGACCTGCTCGGGCGGCTGCTCAAGGGCAACCTGGCGCACGTCAACCTGATCCCGCTGAACCCGACCCCCGGTTCCAAGTGGACCGCCTCGCGGCCCGAGGACGAGCGCGAGTTCGTCCGCCGTCTGGAGTCCCACGGCGTCCCGGTCACCGTCCGCGACACCCGCGGGCAGGAGATCGACGGCGCCTGCGGTCAGCTCGCCGCGCAGAACTGACCTGCGCCGCCACCCCCCGGAGGCGCTCGTGGAGGTGCTCACGGCACTGGCGGCGGGGGCCGTCGCGGCCCTGGTGCCGCTGCTCAACATCGAGCTGTACCTGCTCGGTGCCGCCGTGGTCGTGGGCGACGCGGGGCTGGTGGCCATGGCGGCGGCCGCCGCCGTCGGCCAGACGGCGGGCAAGCTGGCCTACTACGGGGCCGCGCGCGGGGCGCTGGACGTCGGCTGGCTCAAGCGCCGGACCGAGCGGCCCAAGGGCAGGTGGGGCGAGCGCGTCGAGGGGTGGCGCCGCAAGGGCGAGGAGCGCCCGTGGTGGGCGGCGGGCCTGCTGGGCCTGTCGTCCCTGGTGAGCGTTCCGCCGTTGATGGTGGTGTGCGTGTTCGCCGGGACGGTGCGCATGCGCGTCGACGTGTTCTGCGCGGTGACCGCCTCCACCCGCTTCGCCCGCTTCCTGCTGGTGGTCTACGCACCGGGCGCGCTGTCCTGGGCCCACAGCCTCTGGCCGGGGTGAGGGGCGGTCCGGGAACACCGGGCGCCCCGGTGCGCGGGGGAGGCGCTCAGCGGGTGCCCCAGGCGTAGGTCTGCTTGCGCAGCTTCAGGTACAGGAAGCTCTCGGTGCCCACCACGTCGGGGACCGCCCGGATCGAGCCGAGGATCTCCAGCAGCCGCTCGTCGTCCTCGGCCACGACCTCCACGAGCAGGTCGAAGGAGCCGGCGGTGATGACCACGTACTCGCACCCGTCGAGCGCGGCGACCTCGTCGGCCACCCGGTTGAGGTCGCCGTTGCAGCGCACCCCGATCATCGCCTGGCGGCTGAAGCCCAGCATCATCGGGTCGGTCACCCCGACGACCTGGACCACCCCGGTCTCCAGCAGCCGCTGCACCCGCTGGCGCACGGCCGCCTCGGACAGCCCCACCGCCTTGCCGATCGCCGCGTAGGAGCGTCGGCCGTCCTCCTGGAGCTGCTCGATGATGCGCTTGGCCGTCTCGTCCAGCACGGGCGCCGCGGGGGTGCGCCGGACGGCCGGTGCGCTGTCCTGCTGCTCGTCACTCACATGCTTCTCCGCTGGCGTGATCGCGGGTGGCCGTGCGGCGGGGCACGGGAATCGGTGGGGAAGGCCCCTCGGGGGCACGGAATCCACGCTAGTGCATGGGGCGCCGCCCTCCGGACCGCCCCGCCGGAGCCGAGCCGGGGGCGAGCCGGTTCCGCGCCGACTCAGGACGGCTCGCCGGGCAGCCGGTCGCGCACCGAGTCCAGGGACAACAGCGCCACGTGCAGGGACAGGCAGGTCTCCACCGAGTCCAGGTCGGCGCCGAGCACCCGGGCGACACGGCGCAGCCGCTCGTAGAAGGCCGGGCGGGACAGGTGCGCCGTCGAGGCGGCCAGCGCCTTGTTGCGGCCCGACTCCAGGTAGTGCCGCAGCATGTCGGTCAGGTCGCTGCCGTGCCGGGCGTCGTAGGCCAGCAGCGGCCCCAGTTCGCGCTCGACGTAGGTCTGCAGCCGCTCGTCGTCGCGGAACAGGTGGAGCAGGCCGCGCAGGTGCAGGTCGGGCAGGCGGTACAGCAGGCGCCGCTCGGGCCGGTGCAGGGCGACGTCGCCCACCTGCCGGGCCTCCAGGAAGGAGCGCCGCACCTCGCGGATGTCGTCGGTGGGCGACCCGGCGGCCAGCACCGGCCCGGTGCCGACCAGCTCCCGCACGCGCTCGGCCAGGCGCTGCAGGCGCGGCTCGGGGTCCTGCCCCTGGGGCAGCGCCGGCAGGATGCCGACCCGGACGTCGTCGAGCGAGCCGACCAGCGCGGGCAGGCGGACCTCGCGGCACGCGCGCGCAGTGGCCTCGGCGGTGTCGGACAGGCGTGCCTGGGCGGCCAGGCCCGTGCCGCTCTCAGGAAGCCGCAGCACCAGGCCGCTGAGCGAGCGTCCGTCCAGCGGGACGCCGACGGCCCGTGCCCGGACCAGTGCCTCCTGCGGGTCGGAGTAGGAGCGGTCGACGATGCCCGCGATGATCGTGCGGTGCGTCTGGCGCTCAAGGCTCTCCTGGTGGCGCTCCAGCAGGCGGCCCAGGGCGAGCGTGGTGGCGGCGCGCTCCAGCAGCATGGACTGGCGGGGGGAGGGCGAGGCTCCGCAGATCAGGACCAGGCGCCCCCAGTCCTGCCCGCGCGCGCCGACCATGGTCACCAGCCAGCCCATGGTGGAGTCGTGCACGGTGCGGCCGCCGCCGCGGACCGTGCGCGAGCGGCCCTCCCACGAGGCCAGCACGGTCTCGGGCTGCTCTCCCGCCAGCTCGCACAGCAGGACCTGGTGGTTGAGGTTCTCCAGCACCACAGGGCACTCGGAGAGCCGGGCGACCTCGCGCAGCACGTGCTCGGGGCGGGCGCCCTCCACCGACAGGCGGGTGAAGACCTCGTGCAGCCGCTCGGACTCGCGCAGTTCGTCGAGCTGCTCGTTGACCACCCGCACGTGCACCGCCTCGGTGATCTCCACGAAGCGGGTCTCGCGGTCCAGGGCGATGACGGGGATGCGGGCCTCGCGCGCTGCCTCCAGCAGCGCGCGCGGCAGCTCCGACTCCGCGCCGTACTTGCGCCCGAGCTCGACGGCGATGCCGCTCACCCCGACCGAGGCGAGGTCCTCGACGTAGCGCCGCAGCTCCTCGGGGGCGTCGGGCATCGCGATGCCGGTGGTGAGCACCAGCTCGCCGCCGCGCAGCAGGTGCGCCAGGTCGGTGACCTCGGCGATGTGCACCCAGCGCACGGTCAGCCCGAGCAGGTCCTCGCCCACCACCACGCGGGGGCGGGCGCGCTGGACGACGGGGATGCGGAGGACTTCGGCGAGCGTGGGGAGCACACGAGAAGTCTACGGCCCGGTTCGGGGCGGAGTGTCAGGCGAAGGCGGTTCCGTCTTTACAGAGTGGAAGGTCTCCGGGCCGGAACCGCCTGACGGACTGTCAGATCCGCGTCCCCGGAACCGACAGTGTGGCGCTGGTGGAGCGGCCCGCCGGGGGTGAGACTGAGGTCATGTCGGAACTGCACGAACGCCACCGCGCCGTGATGCCCTCCTGGCTCGCCCTCAACTACGACGACCCCATGGAGATCGTCTCCGGCAAGGGGAACCGCGTCACCGACGCCGAGGGGAACACTTACCTCGACTTCTTCGCCGGGATCCTCACCAACATGCTCGGCTACGACGTGGCCGAGGTGCGCGAGGCCGTCGAGCGCCAGATCGCCCGCGGCGTGGTGCACACCTCCACCCTCTACCTGATCCGCTCCCAGGTCGAGCTGGCCGAGAAGACCGCCCGGCTGTCGGGGATCCCCGACGCCAAGGTCTTCTTCACCAACTCCGGCACCGAGGCCAACGAGACCGCGCTGCTCCTGGCCACCCACGCGCGCGGCACCGACCAGGTGCTGGCCCTGCGCAACAGCTACCACGGCCGCTCCTTCGGGGCCGTCGCGGTCACCGGCAACCGGGCGTGGAAGAACTCCTCGCTGTCCCCGCTCAACGTGCACTACCTGCACGGCACCGACCGCGACCACCCCGCCTTCCGGGGCATGGACGACGCCGCCTACACCGCGGCCTGCGTCGCCGACCTCAAGGACGTGCTGGCCACCGCCGTGGCCGGGAGCCCCGCGTGCCTGATCGCCGAACCCGTCCAGGGCGTGGGCGGCTTCACCATGGCGCCCGACGGGCTGCTCGCCGCCTACAAGGAGGTCCTGGACGAGCACGGGGCGCTGCTCATCTCCGACGAGGTGCAGACCGGGTGGGGCCGGACCGGCTCCTCCTTCTGGGGCATCGGCAACCACGGGGTCGTGCCCGACGCCCTGACCTTCGCCAAGGGGCTCGGCAACGGCTTCGCCGTCGGCGGCGTCGTGGCCCGCGGCGACCTGATGGACGCCCTGCCCGCCAACGGCCTGTCCACCTTCGGCGGAAATCCGGTCGCGATGGCCGCGGCCAACGCCGTGGTCGACTACGTCCTCGACCACGACCTGCAGTCCGCCGCCGACCGGCTGGGCCGGGCCGTGCTGGGCGGGCTGACCGGGCTGGCCGAGCTGCCCTCCGTGGGGGCGGTGCGCGGCAAGGGGCTGATGTTCGCCGTGGACATGGTCGACCCGGCCACCGGGGAGCCCGCGCCCGCGCTGGCCGCCCGGGTGCTGGAGGAGGCGCGGCGCCGGGGGCTGCTCATCGGCAAGGGCGGCCTGCGCGGCAACGTCCTGCGGATGGCGCCGCCGCTCACCCTCAGCGAGGACGAGGCGCACGAGGGGCGGGACGCCGTCATCGACGCGGTCCGCGCGGTGGACGCCGCCGCGCGCGCCTGACGCCCGCCCCACGCACACCCAGGCATCGTGGATTCGGAAGGACGCAGATGAGCAAGCACGTCACCCATTGGATCGGCGGGGGCCCCGCGAAGGGCGGGGCGCACCGCCGCGGGGACATCTACAACCCGGCCACCGGCAAGGTCTCAGGGACCGTGGACTTCGCCGGCAGCGCGGAGGTGGACGCGGCCGTCGCGGCGGCCAAGGCGGCGTTCCCCGGCTGGCGGGACACCTCCCTGTCCAAGCGCGTCGCCGTGCTCTTCCGGTTCCGCGAGCTGCTCAAGGCCGAGGCCGGCGAGCTGGCCCGGCTGATCAGCTCCGAGCACGGGAAGGTCGTCTCCGACGCCGCCGGGGAGGTCCAGCGCGGCCTGGAGGTCGTGGAGTTCGCCTGCGGCATCCCGCACCTGCTCAAGGGCGGGTACTCGGAGAACGTCTCCAGCGGCGTGGACGCCTACTCCATCCTTCAGCCCCTGGGCGTGGTCGCGGGGGTCACCCCGTTCAACTTCCCGGCCATGGTGCCGATGTGGATGTTCCCGGTGGCCATCGCCTGCGGCAACACCTTCGTCCTCAAGCCCAGTGAGAAGGACCCGTCGGCCTCGGTGCGCATCGCCGAGCTGTGGGCCGAGGCCGGGCTCCCCGAGGGTGTCTTCAACGTCGTGCACGGCGACAAGGAGGCCGTGGACGGCATCCTGGAGCACCGGGACGTCAAGGCGGTGAGCTTCGTCGGCTCCACCCCCATCGCCCGCTACATCTACGAGAACGCCGCGCGCACCGGCAAGCGGGTGCAGGCGCTCGGCGGGGCGAAGAACCACATGGTGGTGCTGCCCGACGCCGACCTGGACCTGGCCGCCGACGCCGCGGTCTCGGCGGGGTTCGGGTCGGCGGGGGAGCGGTGCATGGCCATTTCGGCCGTGGTCGCCATCGACTCCGTCGCCGACGAGCTGCTGGAGCGCATCCGCACCCGCGTCGCCGACCTGAAGGTGGGCCCCGGCGACGACGACCGGAGCGAGATGGGCCCGCTCGTCACGCGCGCGCACCGGGACAAGGTCGCCTCTTACCTGGAGACCGGGGTGCGCCAGGGGGCGTCGCTGCCCATCGACGGGCGCGTGCACCCGGTCCTGGGCGGCGGGGAGGACGGGTTCTGGCTCGGCCCTTCGCTCCTGGACCACGTCACTCCGGAGATGGGCTGCTACACCGACGAGATCTTCGGTCCGGTGCTCAGCATGCTGCGGGTGCCCTCGTACGAGAGCGCGCTGGAGCTGGTCAACGCCAACCCCTATGGGAACGGGACCGCGATCTTCACCAATGACGGCGGTGCGGCGCGGCGCTTCCAGAACGAGGTGGAGGTGGGCATGGTCGGCATCAACGTGCCGATCCCCGTGCCGATGGCCTACTACTCCTTCGGAGGGTGGAAGGAGTCGCTGTTCGGCGACTCCCACGCGCACGGCATGGAGGGTGTGCACTTCTACACGCGCACCAAGGCCGTCACCTCCCGGTGGCTCGACCCCTCGCACGGCGGGGTGAACCTGGGGTTCCCGACCAGCGGGTGAGGAGGGGCGGGCGCCCAGAGGCGCCGGCCGTCGTTCGTCTACGCGCGCGCAGGGCCGCGTTCCCGAGACGCCTCGGGGATGCGGTCCGGTCCTTTTCCAACGTTCACCGACGGAATCGCCCTACCCAAGGTCGGGCGGCCGCTACAGGGAGTATCGTGGGGAAAGGTTCACCTCACACGGCCGCGCACGGCCGCGCCGTGCGGGCGGACCGCGGACCACACCGGGAGATGCGCTCTTTTCCCCTCCTCCCCCCACGGAAAGCGAGCGCGTCGGGTGCTCCGGGGCCGTTCTCCCCCTGGCCCCGGAGCACCCACCTTCCCCGTTCGTCCCGTCGACGCTTCGTCGACGCTTCGTCGACCCTTGATCCGTCCGCCCGGCCTTGAACGACCCTGGCCCGGCGGCGCCCGCCTTCGGCGACCCTCGGACGGTGTTGCCGGGACGGTCCTTCCGGAGAAGGAGCGCTCGTCGGTGCGGCCCGGTCAGCGGACCGCGAGCTCGGGTTCCCCGGCGCGCGCGTCGTGCGCGGCGGCGATGCCCGCGCACTCGTCGCAGCCGTAGACCTCGCTCCCGTCGGGCAGGGCGCCCAGCGCGCGGCGCGGCCGCGGCCATCGGACGTGGCAGATGGCGCAGGCGTCCCCCATGCACTGCGCGGTGCTCAGCAGTTCCGGTTCGAACGTGTAGATGTCGGTTGTGTCGGCGGCGGCCCCCAGTCGGGGCACAATGCTCAGACCGCTCAACGTCCCATCTCCCCCCGTGGTTTAGGACAGTCTGGCGGACCTATAGAGATCGGCTCTTATTCAACCAGAAACGGTCTGCGACCGGAATGGCTCAGGCCGTTTTCTGTGACTCTAAGCCCATGCAGCTTAACTCTTGGTAGTCATCACGGGAAGACTTGGCCAAGGCTTCCCGGTGAATATTTTCTTTTGTCCGGTTTTTTACCGGGTGGGATCCGGGTCGCGCGGCACCACGGTGAACCGGCGGAGGCCGAGGGCAGGGTTCTTCTCCCGGACCTGGGCCACACGTTCGGCGCTGATACGGCCGACCGCTACCCCGGTCTCCTCACCCAGGGCGACGATCCGCGTCCCCATGGGGTCGACGATCGCGCTGTTGCCGGCCCCCGTCGGCGCGTTCTGGCCGGCCGCCGCAACGTACAGGGTGTTCTCGACCGCCCGGGCCCGCAGCAGCGTCGTCCAGTGGTCCTCCTTGAGCGGACCCGGCACCCACTCGGCGGCCAGCAGCAGCGCTTGGGCCCCCGCGTCGGCGATCCGCCGGGTCACCTCCGGGAACCGCAGGTCGTAGCAGGTCTGCAGGCCGAAGACGACGCCGTCGCAGGTGAAGGTCTCGGGCTCGGTGATCGCGCCGGGCTCGACCACCTCGGACTCGCGGGCGCCGAACGCGTCGTAGAGGTGGAGCTTGCGGTACCGCGCCTCCACCGCGCCGTCCGGCCCGAAAGCGGCCAGCGTGTTGGAGAACCGGCCGGGCGCGGCGGGCAGGGACTCGTTCAGGCCGGCGACCACGTGCACGCCGTGCTCGGCGGCCAGCTTCGCGATCCCGGAGGGGAAAGGGCCGTCCAGGGGTTCCGCCGAGTCGACGAACCGGTGGTCGGTCCGGGGCGCGGTGAACATCGCGTACTCGGGCAGCAGCACCACCCGCGCGCCGCGCGCCACCGCCTCGCCCACCAGAGCGCGCGCCGTGTCCAGGTTGCGCCGCTTGTCCTCGCCGGGCGCGAACTGCCCGATGGCCACGTCCACCATGCCGCCTCCTCCGACGCCGGGGCCGTCCCGACTCCCCTTTCTACCGCGACGGGCCCGCACCCCACGGGAGGGGTACGGGCCCGGAGACGGCGCGGGGCCGTCCGCCGCTAGAGGCGGTCGAAGGCCTCCTCGATGATGGAGAGCCCCTCGTCGAGCAGGTCGTCGCCGATCACCAGCGGGGGCAGCATCCGGATGACGTTGCCGTAGGTCCCGGCGGTGAGCAGCACCAGGCCCTGCTGGTGGCAGTAGGAGACCACCCGGCCCATGGCCTCGCCGTTGGGGGTGGTGTCGTCCGCGCCCTGGACCAGCTCGATCGCGACCATCGCGCCGCGCCCGCGCACGTCGCCGATGATGTCGTGCCGCTCGGCCAGCGCGCGCAGGCGGGTGAGCATCCGCTCGCCGATGGCCCCGGCGCGCTCGACGAGGCCGTCGGACTCGATGGCCTCGATCGAGGCGAGGGCGGCCGCGCAGGCGGCGGGGTTGCCGCCGTAGGTGCCGCCCAGGCCGCCGCCGTGCACCGCGTCCATCAGCTCGGCCCTGCCGGTCACCGCGGCCAGCGGCAGGCCGCCGGCGATGCCCTTGGCGGTGGTGATCAGGTCGGGGACCACGCCCTCGTGTTCGCAGGCGAACATCCGGCCGGTGCGCGCGAAGCCGGTCTGCACCTCGTCGGCGATGAAGGAGATGCCGTTGTCGCCGCAGAACTCGGCCAGCGCGGGCAGGAAGCCCTCGCCCGGAACGATGAACCCGCCCTCGCCCTGGATCGGCTCGATCAGCACCGCGGCCACGTTCTCCGCACCGACCTGCTTGGTGATCTGGTCGATCGCCTGCGCCGCGGCCTCGCGCCCGCAGTCCTTGGGGCCGGTCGGCCAGCGGTAGGGGTAGGCCATCGGGATCCGGTGGACCTCGCCGGCGAACGGCCCGAAGCCGTGCTTGTAGGGCATGTTCTTGGCGGTCAGCGCCATGGTGAGGTTGGTGCGCCCGTGGTAGGCGTGGTCGAAGACCACCACGGCCTGGCGGCCGGTCGCGCTGCGGGCGATCTTGACCGCGTTCTCCACGGCCTCGGCGCCGCTGTTGAGCAGCACCGTGCGCTTCTCGTGGTCGCCCGGGGTGAGCCGGTTGAGGGCCTCGGCGACCTCCACATAGCCCTCGTAGGGGTTGACCATGAAGCAGGTGTGGGTGAAGCGGGAGAGCTGCTCGCCCGCGCGCTCGGCCACCCGTGGGTCGGCGTTGCCGACGTTGGTGACGGCGATGCCCGAACCGAAGTCGATGAGGGAGTTGCCGTCGATGTCCTCGACGATGCCCCCGCCCGCGCGCTGGACGTAGACCGGCAGGACGCTCCCCACGCCCTGGGCGACCGCCTTCTTCCGGCGTTCCTGGAGCGCCTGGGACTTGGGGCCGGGGATCTCGGTGACGATCCGCCGGGCCTGCGCGACCTCGGTGCTGGACATGGG
This sequence comes from Nocardiopsis baichengensis YIM 90130, assembly GCF_000341205.1. Taxonomy (NCBI): domain Bacteria; kingdom Bacillati; phylum Actinomycetota; class Actinomycetes; order Streptosporangiales; family Nocardiopsidaceae; genus Nocardiopsis; species Nocardiopsis halophila. Next base: position 34,513 of record NZ_ANAS01000008.1, read on the forward strand.
TGCCGTCCTCCCTCTTCTGCTCGGCGGCGCGCCCCTGCGCGCCGGACGGTCCGGCGCCGGTCGCCGACGACCGGTGCGACGCCACGACCCTACGGAGGAGCGGCGGGGCGGACCCGCGCCCATCCGGATAAAATCGCGGGACGGAATTGGCCATTCTGGAGAGGGGGAGCCGTGCCTCCCACACTCGGTGCCGTCCTGCGGACGCCCCGCCTGGGGCTGCGGCTGCGCGCCGGCGGCCCGGACGCCGAGGGGCGTCCGGTGCGCTGGGTCGCGATCAGCGAGCTCACCGACCCCACCCCCTACCTGGAGGGCGGAGAGCTGGTGCTGACCACCGGCATCCGCTGGCCCGAGGGCGGGGGCGAGGAGGCCGACCTGGCCGACTACACCCGCAGGCTCGCCGCCAGCGGCGCCGCGGGGCTGGGGTTCGGCAGCGGGGTCGCCCATGAGCACGTCCCCCCGGCCCTGGTCGCGGCGGCCGAGCGGGCAGGTCTGCCGCTGATCGAGGTGCCTGGGCCCACCCCCTTCATCGCGGTGGGCAAGGAGGTGTCGCGCCTGCTCGCCCAGGAGGAGTACGAGGGTCTGACCCAGGCGTTCGCGGCCCAGCGCAGGCTCACCCAGGCGGCGCTGCGCGGGGACCGGGCCGTGGTGGAGCGCCTGAGTGCGGAACTGGCGAAGGGGACGGCCGGGCGCTCCAGGGCAGAGGGGACGTCCCACTGGTGGGTTCTGCTGCTCGACCCCGACGGGCGCGCGCGGCACGCGGCCCCGGAGGACGCCGCAGCGCGCGCGGGGGAACTCACGGGCGAAGTCTCCCGGCTCCGTGCGGCGCGCCGCCCCTCGGGGGCGTCGGTGTCCTCCCGGGGGGAGAGCATCTCCCTCCAACCGTTGGGGGTGGGCGGGCGCGTGCGCGGCTTCCTTGCGGTGGGGGCGGCGCACGGGCTCGGCGCCGACGAACGCACCCTGGTGAACGCGGCGGCGTCGCTGATGTCCCTGGAGCTGGAACACCGGGTGCCTGAGGAGGGGGAACTCGCCGCCGGGGTGTTGGAGGCGCTGCTCGACGGAGAGTTGGACCTCAGGGAGGGGCACGCGGATCGCCTGAGCGCGGCGCTGCCCCGCCCGCCTGTCGTGGTCGCCCTGGCTGAGGCGCCTGTCGGGGAGGAGAAGGAGGGGGAGGAGATCCCCTTCCGGGCTCCGCGGGGGTGCCTGACCGGACGCATCGCCGGGAGGACCGTGCTGGTCGGTCCGGAGTCGGCGGCCCCGGGGGAGGCGCTGGCCGAGGCGGTGGCCGGGAGCGTCGGGGTGAGCCGTCCCTCCGCGCTGGAGGGGCTGCCGGCGGCCCGGGCCGAGGCGGAGCGTGCCCTGGAGGCGGCCGCAGGGGAGGGCAGGGCCTTGGTGCGGGCCTCGGAGCTTGCGGGAGGGTTCCTCGGCCTCCTGGACGGTCGGGCGGGCAGACGCATGGCCGACGAGGTGTTGGCGCCGCTCTTGGAGCAGCGCTCGTCAGAGGACCTGATCGCTTCCCTGCGCGGCTACCTGTCCGCGGCGGGCCGCTGGGACGCGGCGGCCGAGCAGTTGGGCATCCACCGGCACACACTGCGCTACCGGATCAACCGGATCCGGAAGCTCCTGCCGGGGGATCTGTCGGACCCGGACTACAGGACCGAACTGTGGATCGCCCTGAGGCTTCTGGAGGACGCCGCCAAGAGGTGAAGGTGTGGGCGAGGAGGGGGAGGCACCCGGCTCCGGCTGCCTGCTCACCGGGTGCCGGGTCCCCGGTGGTCCCTGGTTCCTGGTCTTTGGGAGGCGACGGCGAGAGGGTTCCCCGGTGCTGTCGCCCGCCTGTCCCTCGGCCGCCGGGGCGCTGCGGTACCGGCGATGAGCAGCGACGACGGAACGGCTGGTGCCCCGCTCGGGGCTGCCTGCCGGGCGGCGGGCCGCCGGGGTGTCGGCGATGAGCAGCGACGAATGGGCGCGGCGGTTCCCCTGGCCTGCCGGTCGGCCGCCGGGTCTCTCGCGGTCCGGGAACAGCGGCGACGACGGGACGGCTGGTTCCCCGCTCGGGGCTGCTTGCCGGGCGGCGGGGCCCTTCGGTGCAGGGGAGGGGCGGCGACGACGAGGATGGGCGGTTCCCCGGGGGCGCCGGTCGGCTGCCGGTTGGTCGGTGGTGCGGGATGGAGGCGGCGACGGCCCAGCGGATACCCTGCTCGCGCCTGTCGGCCGGGCGGCGGGCCGCCGGGGTGCAGGGGGATGGGCAGCGACGACGAGAAGGGGCCCGTTCCTCAGGGGCGGCGGTCGGCAGCCGGGCCTCTGGTGGTCCGGGCCGGGCTCGCGGTCGGGGCCGGTCGCTTCCCGTCCGTGCTCGCGGCGCCCCGCCCGGCCCGCGCTGGGCGCCCCTTGATCAGTGGCCCCCTTGTGAACTGCGGGAATACGCACCGTCATAGGGTGAGGCGGGCGGAGGTGCGCTGATCGACGCCCTAGGGCGGCCCCTGGGTGCGATCCCGGCCAGACCAGAACGGGATTCGGTGCGGCCGTGCCCGTATTGCCCATGTTCGTCCGCCCGTCGAGGGGAGTGGGGCGGCGGAGGAGGGGTGGGGCGCCCGGTCGTGCCGGGCCTTGTGCCGGTGTCGCCCCCTTCCCGGCTACGCGGAGTGACCGAGGGTGCTGCAATCGGGTCCGGTGTGCCGGTAGAGGGGGTGTCGGGTACCGAATCTCGTTCTGGTCTGGCCGCCGCCGCACGCCTGCCCGGTACCGGGGGCCGCGCCGGGGGCGCGCGAGGCCCGCATCCCCTTTGGATCCGGACAATCGGGGCGCCCGGCGGGCCGTGCCCGCCGGAGACCGGACCGGAAGGGCGTGTTCTCCATCGTGAGTGGTGGTATCGCCACGTAATGTGCAATTGGGTGGCGATATCACCACTCTCGATGGCCTGTCGCCGCCTGGTGCGCCCGGTATGCCCGGAACGCGAAAAGGAAGGGGCCCTCCGAGACGGCAGGCCCCCGGCGGCCGACCGGCGGCGCCGGGGACCCGCCCCGCTTCGTCGTCGCCGCCTTCCCCCCTTCGCCCCGGCGGCCCGGCACCCGGCCGACAGGCGTGAGCGGGGTACCTGCCGTTCCGTCGTTGCCGCTGCTGTTGCCGGACCGCGAGTGGCCCGGCGGCCGACCGGCGGCCCCGGGGACCCGCGGCGCTTCCTCGTTGCCGCCATCTCCCTGGCACTCCAGCGGGCCGGTGCCCGGCCGGGGTCCATGAGTGGGGCACCAGCTCCGCCGTCGTCGCCGCTCATCGCCGGTACCGCTGTGGCCCGGCGGCCGACCGGCGGCCCTGGGGGACCGCCGCGCTTCGTCGTCGCCGTCCTTCCCCCTGGCACTCCGGCGGCCCGCCGCCCGGCAAGCAGGCGTGAGCGGGGTACCTGCCACGCCGTCGTTGCCCCTTCCCCAGGTGGGCGGCGGGGAGGGGGAGGGGAGGGAATTCTCCGGACTTCCTGCGCAGGAGCACGGGATGCCGCAGAATGAAGACGATAGCCCTGAGTAATCTCGTGGTCGCTGTCCGGCAGCGCCCGAAATGCCATCGAATACGTGAGGTGTGACGTGGCGGTCCCCCGATCCGACCCGTCCCTGCGCGAGCATCCCGGTGAGGGGCCCGCCGAGCCCGCCCGTCCGGTCGTGGACGTCGCACCGCCCTCCGGGGAGGGCGTGCAGGAACCCCGTTTGCCCGAGACCCCCGCCGCTCCGGAACCGGAGGAGCGCTGCACCGCGACGGCACGGCCCGCGCGGCCCACGCGGCCCGCGCACAGGGTCGGTCCCGGTGCGCGGGTCACCCCTGCGGCCGTGCGCGGGCCCGAGACCACGGCCGGACGTCTGGCCGCCCTGGCCGCCTACCACAGGGCCTGCGCCGAACGAGAGGACGTGCTCGGACACCTCGTCGACCTGGACGCCCTGCGCCCCGAGGCCTGGGCGGCGCTGCCGGGCGGCGAGGAGGTCCTGTTCACCGGGGAGCGCAGCGTCCTCGACGTCCCCGTGGGCGCCGCGGCCCCGCTCGACGCCTCGGGCGGCGGGCGGCTCCGCTACGGCTACCCGCTGGTGATCCTTCCCGGTGCCCCTGAGGACGCGGAGTATCCCGAAGGCACGGAGAGCACGGAGTGCGCCGGGAGCGCCGGGAGCGCCGACGGGTCCACTCGCGGCCTCCGCCGCGCGGCACCCCTGTTCGTGGCCGACGCCGAACCCCTGCCGGACCAGGACCCGTCCCGCCCGCGGGTCCGGCTCACCTCACGGCCCGAGGTCAACCCCGCACTCCTGAGTCGGCTCGGGATCGACACCCAAGAGGAGCTGGCCGAGTTCCGCCGCATCGTCCGCGCGGCGAAAGGTGATACCGCCTCCAAGGGGGCCGCCGGCGGCCGATCGGACCCCGGCCTGGGGGACCACGACGGGGGCCAGGAGCGTGCGCCCAGGATCACCGACCTGGAGGCCAAAGCGCGCATGATCCTGTCCCGCCTGGAGATCGACCGCGTCGACGACGTCGTCCCCGCCCGCCTGCGCGGCGTCATGCCGTTGGCCGACCTGCGACCGGGCGCCCACAACATCGCCCTGCTCTTCCGTGCGGGAACGGATCCGGACACCCGCGCCGATGCTCCGGCCGCCCCCGGCGCCGGGCTCGTCGCCGACCTGGACCCCGAGGGGGCCGGGATCCGCCCTGAGAAGGCCGGGACCACCGCCCTGGCCGCGCTCCTGCAGGGCGCCGGCGCGCGCGAGGAGCCCGTCCTGCCCGTGGCGCCCCACCGCCTGACCGAGGCCCACCACGCGGTCGTCGCCTCCGCGATGCGCCGCCCCCTCACCGTGGCCGCGGCACCGCCCGGCACCGGCGCCGACGAGGTCGCCGACACCGCCGTGCGCACCGCCTGCGCCGCCGGGCAGAGCGTGCTGGTGGCCGCCCCCGACGGCCGCCTCCCGGCGCTGATCGCCGGCGCCCCCGGACGGGCCCACCGGGTGCTGCCGGTCGGCGGCCCCGCGGACGAGGAGTCCCGGACGCTGGCGGAGGTCACCGAGACGGCGCTGTGCGCGGACCCGCCCGACGCCGTCGGCGACCGGCAGAGCCTGCGCGACGACTGGGCCCGCGCCGAGGAGGCCCGGCGCGCCATGGACGCGGTCGCCGCCGGCGGCCACGCCCTGGCGCTTCTCGGCGCCGAGCGGCGCCGCCTGGCCGAGGCCGGGTGGGACCCCGGGGCGCTGTTCACCGTCGACACCGGCGAGCCCGAGTCGTGGCAGCGGCGCGCCGAACGCGCCCAGGGCGCCGGGATGGCCGCCCGCGCCCACCGCTCCGCCATCCGCAGGGAGCTGGGCGTCGACCCCGCCCCGGAGAACCTCGACCGGCTGGCCCGGGCCGCGGCCCTGGAGAGCGAGTGGCGCACCTGCCTCGACCGGCGCCGCCGCCTGGCCCCGCTGAGCGATCTGGCCGCCGACCTGGACGCCGCCCTCGCCTGCCACCTGCTCTCCGGCGCCGCCTACCTGGAGAGCGCCGCGGTGCGCCGCGCCGCGCGCGCCCGCTCCGCAATCGCCACCCGGATCGAGGCGCTGAACTGGAACGACTCCTCCCGCCGCCCTGGTCTCGGGCACCTGCTGACCGCCGTACCGGCCTGGTCGGTGCGCGCCGACGCGGCGCACGCCCTGCCGTGCACCCCGGGACTGTTCGACCTGGTCGTGGTGGCCGAGGCGGACCGCATCCCGGTGGCCCGGCTGCTGCCGCTGCTCTACCGGGCCCGCAGGGCGCTGGTCCTGGGCGACCCCGCCCAGCCGGAGCCCGTCCGCCTGATGGAGCCCGACGACGAGGAGGCCGCCCGCTCGGCCTCGGGGACGGGGCGGGAGTGGCTGCGCCGGTGGGGGCTGGGCCACGGCGCCTCGGCCTACACCGCCTGCGCCGCCTCCGCCGAGGGCGGTCACGGGGCGCGGCTGCGCCTGGACGAGCACGACCGCGCCCGCCCCGAGATCGCCCGCCTGGCCTCGCGGCACTGCTACGGCGGCCGCGTGCACGTGCTGACCGACCCGCGCACCCTGCCCGAGGTCACCGGTCCGGCGGTGGAGTGGCGGCACGCGCCGGGCCGGTGCGAGCCCCTGCCGGGCGCCTCGGCGGTCAACCGCGACGAGGCCTACCGGGCGGCGGTGCTCCTGCGCCAGCTGGACGGCGGCCTGCCGCGCGGGCTGCGGCTCGGGGTGGTCGCTCCGCACCAGGCCCAGTGGTCGCTGCTGCGCCGCCTGGTCGAGCGCCAGGACCTCTCCCGCCAGGTGCGGGTGGGCGGACCGGAGCACTTCCGCTCCGAGCACGCCGGCACCGTCGACGTCATGGTGGTGTCGGCGACCGGGGTCGCCGGCGGGCCGAAGGCGTCGGCGCGGTTGTGGACCACCGCCCTCACACGCACCCGCATGCGGCTGATCGCCGTGGGGGACCGGGCCTTCTGGGCGCGCCAGAGCGGGATCGGCGGCGACCTGTGCCGCTGGGCGGAGTCCGAAGGCCGGGACGAGGAGGTGCAGGCGGTGCAGGACGCGTCCACCCCGGCCGTGCGCGTGCTGCAGCGTGCACTCCAGGAGCGCGCCGCCGAGGCCGTGCCCGCGCCTTCGGTGCGGGGGCACCGCGGCGACCTGTGCGTGCGGACCCGCAGCGGCTCGGCACTGGTCCTGGTCGACCAGGCGAGGAACGGGGCCGAGCTGCGCCGCCTCCTGCGCCGGGGGCGGATGCTGGAAGGGCTGTACGAAGGACCGGTGGTGTGCGTTCCGGCCTGGAGGTGCCTGCAGGACCCCGCCGCGGTGGCCGAGGAGATCACGGCCATGGCCCAGGGAGAGGGCGGGAGGCAACGGCCGCTCCACCCCGTCTGAAGCGCCGCCCTCGTCTGAAGCATCGGCCCCGTCTGAAGCATCGGCGGTGGCGATTCGTCCGCCCAGGAGCCTGGGAAGAGGCGCCGTCCGGCCGCGGGCGTTCCTTCCTCCACGCCCCCGACCACTTCAGCGCTGGGCTTGCCGGGCCGTTCGGAAGTCCGGTGGGTGGGAGGACGGACGCCATGGTTCGCGCCCGTTCCGCGCGGAGGCCGGGCTGATCGGCGCATCGCGCCGATCAGTGGCCTGTGGCCCCGGCAGACGTCCTGGCACGGACCCCGCCCAGGGCTGTCCGCCTGTCTCGGGCCCGGCGGCCTGAGGCGCTTCCCCGCCACGCGACTTCCGACAGGTTCGGCATCCGGCTGGGAGGAGGCGCCGTCGGGACACCACGGGGGCGCCTCCGGGACCGGCCTCCGTCGTGCCGCCCGGCCGCGGGGCGCCGGCCACTTCCCACCACTCGCACGGACACCGGCGCCGCCCCTCCGCCCCGGCCCCACAGGCCCGCAGGACTGGCGTCCCCGCGGGTTCTTTGGGGGCCGTCGCTCTTCCGGCGCGGTCGGCGGGCGCCTGAAGCGGGCATGTCCGGCGTATAGAGTGCGATTCCGGTGGCCGCCGCGCCTGCGCGGCCCCTCCCGTGGTCGGCCGACCGGTGCCGGGTGCCGCGGGACCCACGGATCACGACACGAGGGGGCGCGGGGTGCCCGAGGGCCACACGCTGCACCGCCTGGCGGCGCACTTCACCGAGCACTACGGCGGTGCGCGGGTGCGGGTCACCAGCCCGCAGGGGCGCTTCGCCGACGGGGCCCGCCGTATCGACGGCCGGGTGCTGGAGGGCGCCGAGGCCCACGGCAAACAGCTCTTCCTCGGGTTCGACACCGGTGAGTGGCTCCGTGTCCACCTCGGCCTGTACGGGGCCTGGACCTTCGGCGACGCCGACGGCGAGCGCCACCTGGGGGCGCCGCGCGCCGCCGGGGCCGGCGGGTGCCCGCTGGAGCGGGACACCGAGGGCTACGCCGTTCCGCCGCCGCCGGTGGGCGCGGTCCGGGTCCGCCTGGTCACCGCCGACGGCTGGGCCGACCTGCGCGGCGCCTCGGCCTGCGAGGTGATCACCGAGGAGGACAAGCACGGGGTCCAGGAGAGGCTGGGCCCCGACCCGCTGCGCGCCGACGCCGACCCCGACCGGGCCTGGCGGACCGTGGCGCGCTCCCGGTCGCCCATCGCCACCCTGCTGATGCGCCAGGACGTGGTGGCCGGCATCGGCAACATCTACCGCGCCGAGTCGCTGTTCCGCGCCGGGATCGACCCCTACCGGCCCGGCCGCGACCTCACCCCCGGGGAGTGGGAGGCCCTCTGGGCGGACCTGTGCGGCCTGCTCCGGGACGGCGTGCGCGACGGCCTGATCATCACCACACGGCCCGAGCACCGGCCCGACCCGGACGCCCGGCCGGTGCCCCGCCCCGACACCCTCTACGTCTGCTACCGCACGGGCGAGCCCTGCCGGGTCTGCGGCACGCCCGTGCGTTCGGCGGACCTGGCGGCCCGGACCCTGTACTGGTGTCCGGGCTGCCAGGCCAAGTGAGGCTCAGCCCGTCGGGACGGCCCCGCTCTCGAGGTCCACGCCGGTCTCCTCCTCGAACTCGGCGATGAGCCGCCGGGCCTCGCCGGTGGAGCCGGCCTCCTCCGCCCGCTCGGCGGTGGCGAGGAACCGCTCGGTCTTCTCCTCGACATCGCCCCGCTGCAGGGCGTCGTCCAGGTCGGAGGCGACGCCGCCGAACCCGCGGACCGCCGAGTAGTAGATGTCGGCCACGCCCCGGCACAGCCAGTCGCCGTCGCAGATCCCGTACAGGTCGTCGCGGAACACGTTGTCGATGCGCAGCCGGTTGGCCTCGTCGAAGCGCTGCTGGAGCTTGAAGTTGCGGTAGCCGAAGTCGTGGCGGACGCAGCCGGGGTTGAAGTCGTAGCCCAGCGGCTCGTCCGGCGACATGCTGCACCCGTCGTTGGACCAGTCCAGCTGGGGCTCGTGCGGGCGTCGGTCACTGACGGCGATGAACTCGTCCAGGGTGTGCTCGAAGACCAGCCGGTCGGTGATGCTCCGGAGCTCCTCGGGGGGCAGGGTGTCGGCCTGAGCCGGGGCGGCGGCCATGGGGACGGCGACCGCCGCGGCGAATGCCGCGGCGACGGCGCGCAGGGTAAATGCGCGGGGGACTGCCATCGGTGTCCTCTCGGTCGGCGGGGATGACGGTTCGAGGCGACCGTCTGACAGGACGATTGTGCTTTCCCGCCGCCGGATCGCGCTTCAGGGCCTCCCGAACTTTGCCATCCCGTTACGTCTTGTCAGCGGAAATCAACTCCCCGTGCGGACTGCCGAAACTTCACTCTCGGGACGTTCGGGGAAGGGGGGCCGTCATGGGGAGGGAACGAGCCGTTCCGACGGCGCCCGGAGTGGGCCCGAACCGCAGGAAAGAGGCGGCAGGGCGGGTGGCCGCGGCGGGCCTGGACGTGCTCGAAGCCGAACCCGGGTTGCGGGAGGAGGCCGAGCTGTTGCGCGCCCTGGCCGCGCGCCGGGACCGGGACATGCGCACGCTCTTGGCCGACCACATCCTGCTGCGCATGAGGAACGTGCTGGTCACACCGCACAGCGGGTTCGACACCCGGCAGGCGGTGCGGAGGATCCTGACGACGACACGGGAGAACATCGAGGCATATGTCGCCGGAAAACGGCAGAATACGGTCGAAGCGTCTGTCGCCGGGTGAACAGGGAGAGACATGCGCGGATGCGCGGTCGAGGTGACATTCGGGTCCGAGTGAGAGGCAAAGGGAAATCCATCACTCATTAAACAATGGCCACCGCCGTCACTCGCGACACAAACTCCGATCGGTGCGCCAAAATGCTGAAAAGTTCTCCTATCGGGTGCGCCGCCATGGCGCGGAACGGACACGGTTCCGTTGACGATCCATTACGGGATCTGAAATAAGGGGCGAAAGCAATAAAGTTCGTGCCAGCAGTCGCAGTGCCACCGACCCCCCCCTGACGAGGTGGACAGTGATCACAAGGAGAAAAGGGCGGCTCCTCGCTCCGGCGGCGGCCGCGGCGGCCCTGGCCCTGGTGGCCGCGGGGTGCGCCCAGAGCGAGAGGGACGCCGGTGGCGACCCCAACGAGACCCGGCCGCTGATCTTCGCAGGGACGGGCGACCCCCGCTCCCTGGACCCCGTCCTGGCCAACGACGGCGAGACCTTCCGCGTCACCCGCCAGGTCATGGAGACCCTGCTGGAGCACGAGCCCGGCGGCACCGAGATCCAGGGCGGGCTGGCCGAGAGCTGGGAGCAGTCCGAGGACGGCACCGAGTGGACCTTCCACCTGCGCGAAGGGGTGACCTTCCACGACGGCGCGTCCCTGGACGCCGAGGCGGTCTGCGCCAACTTCGACCGCTGGAACGGGTTCACCGGGGACTACCAGTCGAGCAACCAGACCTACTACTGGCAGAACGTCTTCGGCGGCTTCGCCGAGAACGAGGACGATGAGCTGCCCGAGTCCATCTACGACTCCTGCACCGCCGAGGACGAGCTGACGGCGGTCATCCGCGTCACCGAGCCCTCGGCCGTCTTCCCCGGCGCCTTCTCCCTGTCCTCCTTCGCCATCATGAGCCCCGCCTCCATCGAGGAGGCCGCCGGCCAGGAGGTCGGCGGCGAGGAGGGCGCACCGGTGCTGCCCGACTACAGCCAGGAGGCGGGGGTCATCGCCGGGACCGGGCCCTACACCTACTCCGAGTGGGACCACGACGGGCGCGAGGTGACTCTGGAGCGCTACGACGACTACTGGGGCGAGCCGGCGAACATCAAGACGCTGATCATCAAGACCATCTCCGAGGAGAACGCCCGAAGGCAGGCCCTGGAGGCCGGGGACGTGCACGGCTACGACCTGGTCGCGCCGGCCGACGTGCAGCCCCTTGAGGAGGCGGGCTTCCAGGTCCCGGTGCGGGACGTGTTCAACGTCCTCTACATGGCCTACAACCAGGAGGCGTCCGAGGAGCTGGAGGACCCGCAGGTGCGCCAGGCCCTCGCGCACGCCGTGGACCGCCAGCGCATCGTCGACACGATCCTGCCCGAAGGCGGGGAGGTGGCCAGCCAGTTCATCCCCGAGACGGTCGACGGCTGGTCGCCCGACGTGCAGACCTACGACCACGATCCCGACCGCGCCCGGGAGCTGCTGGAGGAGGCCGGGCAGGAGGACATGACCATCGACTTCTGCTACCCCACAGAGGTCACCCGCCCCTACATGCCCGCCCCCAAGGACATCTTCGACATCATCCAGTCCGACCTGAAGGACGTCGGGCTGACCATCGAGGCCGACTCCAAGCCCTGGGACGAGTACATCCCCCACACCGACTCGGGCAACTGCAGCCTGTACCTGCTCGGGTGGACCGGCGACTTCAACGAGGCCTACAACTTCCTCGGCACCTGGTTCGGCGGCTACGACAGCGCCTGGGGCTTCCGCGACGACGAGGTCTTCAGCGTGATGGAGGAGGTCGCCTCCGAGCCCGACCCCGACAAGCGCACCGAGCTCTACCAGGAGGCCAACGAGGTGATCATGGACTACCTGCCGGGTCTGCCGATCTCGCACTCACCTCCGTCGATCGTGTTCTCGCCCGACGTCGAACCCCCGCCGGTCAGCCCCCTGACCCAGGAGCAGTTCGACCAGGCGTCCTTCAAGTGAGGGCGTGCGCGGCGGCCTGAGGGCCGCCGCGCCGGACACCAAGCGACCACCAGGCGAGAGCGCCCGCCCGGACGGGGACCCCGGCCGGGCGGGCCCCGGACAGGCAGGCGGTTACCGAGGTGCTCCGCTTCATCGTCAGACGTGTCCTGCAGGCCGTTCCCACCCTCTTCGGCCTCTCGATCCTTCTGTTCATCTGGGTGCGCGCGCTCCCCGGGGGCCCCGAGTACGCCCTGCTCCCGGAGAACGCCACCGCCGAGCAGCGGGCGGCGCTGCGCCGCGCCATGGGCCTGGACGACCCGGTCATCGTCCAGTACGGGGCGTTCCTGGGGCGGCTGCTCCAGGGCGACCTCGGCCAGTCGCTGCAGACCGGGCGCCCGGTCCTGACCGAGTTCGCCATGAAGTTCCCCGCCACCGTCGAGCTGGCCGTCATGGCGATGATCATCGCCGTGTCGGCGGGCGTCCCGCTGGGCTACCTGGCCGCGCGCCGCAGCGGCGGGGCGCTGGACTCGCTGGTCGTCGGCGGCTCGCTCGTGGGCATCTGCACGCCGGTGTTCTTCCTGGCCTTCGTGCTCAAGCTGGTCTTCGCCGAGCAGCTGGGCGTGTTCCCCTCGGCGTTCCGCCAGACGCCGGGCATCGACGCCACCCGCATCACCGGACTGTTCGTGGTGGACGGCATCGCCACCCGGGAGTGGGACGCGGCCTGGGACGCCTTCATGCACCTGGTGCTGCCCGGGCTGGCGCTGGCCAGCATCCCGCTGGCGGTCATCGTGCGGATGACCCGGGCCGGGGTGATCGAGGTGCTGGGCGAGGACTACGTGCGCACCGCCGAGGCCAAGGGCCTGCACCGGCGCACCGTGCGCGGCCGGCACGTGCTGCGCAACGCCATGCTGCCGGTGGTCACCGCGATCGGGCTGCTCAGCGGCGCCCTGCTGGCGGGGGCGGTGCTCACCGAGAGCGTGTTCGCCTTCGGGGGCATCGGCCAGTTCATCTACTCGGCCACCCAGACCCGCGACTACCCGGTCCTCCTCGGGTTCATCCTGATCATCGCCGCCCTGTACGTGCTGATCAACCTGATCGTGGACATCTCCTACAGCCTCCTCGACCCGAGAGTGCGGGTGAGCTGATGTCGGCCAGGACCGAACGCATCGACCGCCTCTCCGAGCTGACCGCGGCCCGCCGAGAGGAGGCCGAGGGGCGCGGCGTCTGGCGCGAGGCCTTCGCCCGGATGAGCCGCAACCCCATGGCGATCACCGGCGCCGCCGTGGTGGCGGTCTTCATCGTGGTGGCCGTCCTCGGGGACCTGATCGCGCCCTATGGCCCGACCGAGCAGAGCTGGGGCGACGAGGTCTTCCCCAACCAGAACGTGTTCGTCGGACCGCGGGCCGAGAACTGGCTGGGCCTGGACAACCTGGGCCGCGACCAGTTCTCCCGGATGGTGATCGGGGCCCGCCAGACGCTGCTGGTGGGCGTGGTGGCCGCCGGGCTCGGGTTCACCGCCGGGGCGCTGCTGGGCGGCCTGTCCGGCGCCTCCTACGCGCTCGGCGGGGCGGTCGGCCGCCGGGTCGACGCCGTGCTCATGCGCTTCGTCGACATGATGCTCGCGCTGCCCTCGCTGCTGCTGGCCGTCAGCATCGCGGCCCTGCTGGGACAGGGGCTGGTCACCGTCATGATCGCCGTGGGCACCGCGCAGGTGCCCATCTTCGCCCGGCTGCTGCGCGGGGCGATGATCGCCCAGGGGAGCCGCGACTACGTCCTGGCGGCGCGCGCGATCGGGGCGCGCCGGCGCCGCATCGCCCTGTCGCACATCCTCCCCAACTCCATGGGGCCGATCCTGGTGCAGCTCACCCTGAGCCTGGCCACCGCCATCATCGACGCGGCGGCCCTGTCGTACCTGGGCCTGGGCAACCCGGACCCGTCGGTCCCCGAATGGGGGACCATGCTCGCCGACGCCCAGCGCTTCCTGAGCAGCGCTCCGCAGCTGGCCGTCTACCCGGCGCTGGCCATCATCGTCACCGCTCTGGGATTCACCCTCATGGGCGAGGCGCTCCGAGAATCACTCGACCCGAGACTGAGGAATTGAGATGCCCGCAGGACCCCTTCTGGCCGTGGACGATCTCTCGGTCACCTTCACGCAGCGCCGGCGGCGGGACGTCAAGGCGGTGGACGGCATCTCCTTCTCCCTCGACGAGGGGAGCGTGGTGGGCCTGGTCGGCGAATCCGGGTGCGGCAAGAGCGTGACCTCGCTGGCCCTGATGGGCCTGCTGCCCTCGCGCGGGGTCCGGGTCGCGGGCCGGGCCGGCTTCCGGCCGGGCGGCGGGGACACGGAGGCGGACCTGCTGTCCCTGCCGTCCCGGCGCATGCGGGACCTGCGCGGGCGGGAGCTGGCGATGGTCTTCCAGGACCCGCTGTCCTCGCTCAACCCCGTCGTGCCGATCGGGCGGCAGGTCACCGAGATCCTGGTCCGCCACCGCGGCCTCAAGGGCGGGGCCGCCCGGTCGGCCGCCGCCGACCTGCTGGCCCGCGTCGGCATCCCCGACCCGGGGCGCCGGCTGCGCGAGTACCCCCACGAGCTGTCCGGGGGGATGCGCCAGCGCGCGCTCATCGCCATGGCGGTCGCCTGCCGGCCCCGCCTGATGATCGCCGACGAGCCGACCACCGCGCTCGACGTGACCATCCAGGCGCAGATCCTCGAACTGCTGAAGGAGCTGGTCACCGAGGAGGGCACCGCCCTGCTGATGATCACCCACGACCTGGGGATCGTCGCCGGACTGTGCGATGAGATCAACGTGCTCTATGCGGGCCGGGTGGTCGAGAGCGCGCAGCGCCACGAGCTCTTCCGGGCCCCCACCCACCCCTACACCGCCGGGCTCCTCGCTTCGATCCCGCGCCTGCACGCTTCGCGGGACGTGCCCCTCACGCCGATCAGGGGGACCGTCAACGACGCCATCGACTGGACCGACGGGTGCGCGTTCGCGCCCCGATGCGACAACTACGCCGAGGACTGCCTGGGAGGGCCGCCGCACATGCGCGGAGAGCGCGCGGGCCACCGGTTCCGCTGCGTGCACCCGGTGCGCACGGACGCGGCGGCCGTATCCGCGGAGCAGTCCCCTGCGGCCCCTGAACCGTCCGCGCCCAAGGGGGAGGACCGATGAGCCTTCTGGAGATCAAGGACCTCAAGGTCCACTTCCCGATCAAGAGCGGGGTGCTGGTGGACCGGACGGTCGGGCACGTGTACGCGGTGGACGGGGTCTCGCTCCAGGTCGATGCGGGGACCACGTACGGGCTGGTGGGCGAGTCCGGGTGCGGGAAGACCACGCTGGGGCGCGCGGTGCTGCGGTTGGTCCCGGTGACCGACGGGGAGGTGTGGATCAACGGCGTGGACCTGGCGCACCTGCCGGAGGAGGAGATGCGGCGGCGCCGCAGGCAGGCGCAGATGGTCTTCCAGGACCCGCTGGGCAGTCTCGATCCCCGGCAGAACATCGAGTCGCTGCTCACCGAAGGGCTGGAGGTGCACAACGTCGGGTCCGGGAGGGCCGAGCGGCGGGGGATGGTGCTCGACGCACTGGAGGCGGTCGGGCTCTCCCAGCGCGCGCTGAACCGGTACCCGCACGAGTTCTCGGGCGGCCAGCGCCAGCGCATCGGGATCGCCCGGGCGCTGGTCCTGGAGCCCGACCTGATCATCTGCGACGAGCCGGTGTCGGCGCTGGACGTCTCGATCCAGGCGCAGGTGCTGAACCTGCTGGAGGAGCTGCAGCGGGACCGCGGACTCACCTACCTGGTGATCGCCCACGACCTGGCCGTGGTGCGGCACGTGAGCGACACGGTGGGGGTGATGTACCTCGGGGCGCTGGTCGAGGAGGCGGACAGCGACTCCCTGCACGCCGCCCCCCTGCACCCCTACACGCGCGCCCTGGTGTCGGCGATCCCGGTGCCCGACCCGGAGGTGGAGGACACGCGGGAGCGGATCCTGCTCCAGGGGGACCTGCCGTCCCCGGCCGCCCCTCCGCCGGGGTGCCGGTTCCACACGCGGTGCCCCTGGCGGCAGGAGGAGCGCTGCGCGACCGAGCGCCCAGAGCTGAGGACGGTCGGCGAGGGCCACCGGGTCGCGTGCCACTACGCGGAGCAGATCGCGGCAGGCGAGATCCGGCCGCGAGGGTAGCGTTCCCCCTGTACACGATCTCCGCCGGGTCATCGCGGTCAAGCCGGTGACCGGCGGGAGGGGAGGGACGAGTGCTCGGTGAGGCCCCTGGTGCGGCTCTCTATCCCGTGCTGATGCTCGTGGCCGGGTCGGTGTTCGCGGCCTTCGCGCTGTACCGGGTCCGGCGGGCCCACGTCCTGGCAGGGGAGCGGTCGGGAGGCCGGGGCGGTGAACCCGGTGACGGGGAGCCCGGCGGTCCGCAGGGGCGGTCGGCGGCGCTCGGCGTCCATGAGGCCGCCTTCCTGGCCGGAGGCGCGTGGCGGACGGCCGAGACGGCGGTCGCCGAGGCCGTGTTCGGCGGCCGGGCGGCCGTCGACGGCAGTGGGCGTCTGGCGGAGTCGGCGGCCGAGACGGCGGCGGAGCCGGGCATGGAGCCGGAGCCCGGGACGGGCGCCTCGACGCCCGAGCCGTCCCCGGAGGCGCGGGCGGCCCTGGCCTGCCTGGGCGCGGAAGGGCCGATGGGGCTGGAGCGGCTTCTGCGCCGTCTGGAGCAGGAGGACGTCTCGGCCCGTGCGCGCGCGGCGGTGACCGGGCACGGGTACTTCCTGGGGAACGCGGAGGTCCTCCAGGCCCTGACCCGCCGGCGCTCGGTCCTGCGGGTCGGATGGCTCGGCATGGCGGTGGCCGGGGTGCTGGCAGTGGCGCTGCTCTTCGCCGGCGCACTGACCGGGGCCGTGTCCCCGGAGGGGGAGCGGTGGTGGGCGGGACCGGCGGGGGGCATGGCCGTCCTGTTCTTCATCATCGGGGCCGTCCTGCTCATCGACCGCCTCGCCGGGCCGGAGCGCCTGGCGCCGGTGACCCCGGCGGGGAAGAGGGCCCTGGCGGAGGCGAACGACGCGCTCGATGCCGAGGAGGCGGACGCGGGCGGGGCCGCGGACCCCTACGCGCGGGCGGTGCGCCTGGTGGCGCTGGACGGGCTCGTGGAGGCGGTGGCGCAGCACACGCACCTGCCGGGGAGGACGGCGCCGGAGCTCCTCACCGCTGCGCTGGGGGCGGTGGAGCCGCCTTCGTGGGCAGGGGAGCTCATGGAGACGGCGTTGGGCGACGGCGGCGGTCCCTGGCTCGGCGATGTCGACTAGGTCCTGTATGGAGTTCCCCCGCCCGGCGTCTCAGGCGTTGATCTCGACGAAAGTGGTGCCGAATCCGCCGGAATGACAGCACTTTCGTCGAGATCATCGACGGGGGGCGCCCACTCGGCGTTGCGTCGCTGAACTCCGGACAGGACCTAGTACTGCGACGGCACTTCCCCGAGGCGGACCCCGGGACCTGGTCCGTGGTGAGCGCGCCCCTCGACGGCGTCGATGGGTGGCCCCGCTGGGAGCTGCAGGTTCGCCGAGTCCTCGGCCGACCTGACGGTGCAGTACTAGGCCCTGTCCGAGGCTCCCCCTGTCTGCCCCTGCGTCGTTGATCTCGGGGAACTCGGCCTCAAGTGGGCCTTCATAAGGCCGACTTCCCCGAGATCAACGGGAGTCCGGCCCGGGGGGCGCGGGCGGCGCGGCGCTCCCGTTCACGCTCGGCGCCCGCACCACCGCCCCGGGCCGAGGCCGTTCGGGTGCACCGCCGCACACCCGTCATGGCCGCCCTACGCCGTGTCCGCAGCCGGTTCAGCGTTCTCCCATGGACCATGTAGGGGCGCGGCACGCCGGGCAGAATCCCCGTATGCGACGGCTCGCACTTCGGCTGCAGGACAGGCTCCGGGCGGCGGGGGAGCGGAGCGCCGCCTGGGCGTTCCGCAACGCCGATAACGAAGAGCGCCTCAGGTACGAGGTGATGCGCGGCAGGCTGGACGCCGCCCTGCGTCGCCTGCGCTCGCTCCTCGAACGCGGGCGTCCGTGGGCGCCCGAGGACCTGCACGCCCACGCGGACCTGATGGAGGACTACCGGGAGTGGTCCTGGGTGGCGCGGAGCGCGACCCATTCGGACCAACTGGTGGAGGTGTACCCCAAGGTCCTGAGTGCCCAGCGCCGGGCGGCCAAGTGGGTGTGACCCGATCTCCTCCCCGGGGGCGCGCACCGTCTCCGCTCACGGACGGGGCTTGTGGTCCGACCGTTCGCAGGCGGTCCTCTCAACGCGCCGCCGGTACGCCGCACCGCGCTCGGCCGGTGCCCGGTCGCCCATCGGTCGCACGTTCCCGAACGCGCGGGCCCGTAAGGCCGTCCTGCCCGGAGGCAGGGCCGGGGCCGTGTACACCGGACGCGCCCGCGACGGCCCGCCTCGGTTCAGGCGCGTGCCCCGGTCTCCTCCTGCGTGCGCGCCGGGGAATCGCCGTCTTGGCGGCCGTGGCGGCGGACCTGGGCCGCTTCGGCCAGGGCCTTGGCGGTCTCGGCGCGGCGCTTGCGGCGCATGGCCGAGCGCACGATGCTCACCGAGGCCATGGCGGCGATGGCCGCCAGCGGCAGGACGAGTGCCTTCGCGGGCTGGCGCACCGGTCGGAACTCGGCGTCGTCGCCGCGGATGAGGAGGTACCCGGCCGGTTCGGTCTTGGAGAAGCCCTGGCCGCCCCCGCCGTCGCCGACGATGCGGAACGCGCGGCTGGTCCCGGCGCCGAAGGCGAAGAAAAAGCGGGTGCGGGCGACCGGGACGACCACGGCGCCGTCGTGCTCGATGGCGGGGCCGAAGACCGCCTCGGACCCGCTCTGGCGTCCGGCCTGATCGATGAGCCGCCCGAGGACCTGGAGGGTCGGGGCAGAGCGGATCAGGGCGTCGGCGGTGGTACCGCGGCGCGAAACGGAGTCGGGCATGATCGTCCTCTCGGCGGGGTGCGGTCCGGGCTCCAACGTACCCCCGGGGCCCCCGCCCGGCGCAGGACCGCGGCCGTGGCCGATACCGGTCCGCGGGCGCGGGGACTTCGGTAGGGAGGGGCGACGCCGGTCGCCCGGCCCGGCGCCCGGTCCCTCGCCCGAGGAACGGGGCGCCGGCGGCCCGGGGCCCGCTCCGGGGTCTGTTCCGGGGGCCGGGAGCGGCGCCGGGCGGTGCCGGTCGGCCTACGCCTCGGCGTCCTCCTCCAGGTCGGGCGCCAGTCCGCGGGCGATGACGTTCTCGGCGAGCGAGCGGCGCACCTCGTCGGCGTCCCCGATGTGGCCTGCGTGGCCGGTCCGTGCCCGCAGTTCCGAGCGGATCGCCTCGACGACGGGTGCGCACACCAGGACCTCCGCCAGCGGCGCAGGCTCCACGGCCTCACGCCACTTGCGCAGCTCCTCCAGGCGGCCGTGCTCGATCGCCTCATGGGTGATGTGGAACAGGGCGTCGACGGCGCGGGTGTGCGCCTCCTCCGCCTCGTCCATCAGGTCGACGTCGATGATGCGGACCGTGCGCGGCGCGTCGTCCCCCTCCGAGCGCAGGTGGTACACCTGCCAGGCGCGGCCGTTGGTGAGGATGATCCACTCGGCCCCCTCCTCGATCGCGAGCCGGCGCGCCTGCTGGATGTTGCGCGCGTCCAGGTCCTGGCCGCAGCGCTTGACCTCGATGGGCGCGAACAGCTCGTCGTCGAGCTTGAGGGCGTAGTCGATCGAGTCGCCGCTGTTGCGGTACTCGGTGGTCATCTCCTCGTACTTGCTGAAGTTGAGCCCGTAACTGAGGAAGTCGGTGACCAGCATCCGGGTGTCGCCCTCGTTGGCGTCGCGCTCCACCAGGTCGGCGAGGGGACCGGAGAAGCGGTCGATGGCCGCCGCGAGCCGGTTCCGGGTGGAGGCCTCCCAGTTCAGGACGGTCGAGAATTCGCCGGTCCTGCTCATGACTTGGGTCGTTTCGGATTCCATCTGCGTCGTTGCGTCCGTTCCCGTGATCCCGAGGTTCTCGTGGTTCCACCGGCCCCGTCCCCTCCCTCGGAGTCCCGGGCACGGCGGACCAGGCGCCCGGCGGCGCGATCGGAGGGGAAAGGGCGACCCGGCGATGCTATCGCCCGTCGGCTCCGCCGTTCTCACCGCGTGCCCCGACGACCGCGTCGCGGGGACGGCCGGACCCGGCCGGAGGGCGTCGTCCCGGAATTCGCCGTTCGGGAAATATGGGAATCGAACGACCGAAAAAGAAGGCGAGCGGCGTTCCGAGAACGCCGTGCGGTTCCCCTTTCGAGGGGACCGTCGATCGCAATGCTCCCGTGCGCACCATGCGCGGCAGCCTCTCCGCAGCTCAGAAGGGGGCGCCCCGGCCATTCGGCGCGTCGGCCGCGCCCGGTCCCTCCGCAACGGCGCATGCGTCGCACCGAGCCCGCGTTGATCTCGGGGAAGTCGGCTTTATGAGTGCCCTGATAAGGCCGGTTTCCCCGAGATCTGTTGGTGGATGATGGTGCTACCGGGGCCGCTGAG
>NZ_ANAS01000009.1:0-382978 GCF_000341205.1 Nocardiopsis baichengensis YIM 90130
CAAGCCCCGGACCGTTCACCGGTCCGACCGCTTTTCCGCTAGAGGCGACTTTCCGCTTTCTCCGAATTTACCACGCTTTCCGGTGGCGCCGAACCGGCGTTCCCGCGTGCCGTTTCCGACACATTCGCGTGGTTCCTTCCCGGATTTCACCCGGCCGGAGAACCGGTGAAACAGACTAGCAGCCCCGGATCGATGCCCGAGCCACGTCGTCTTGGAAGGGAAGCGGTCCGGTTCCGGTCCCTGTAGAGGGCCGCCGTCCCGCTCGGCTAGATCACGATAGGTTCCGCGCACAGAGACGTCAAATCGGCCCTGCCGGGTCCGGCGGGCCTCCGCCTCCGAGCTCGCGCAACACCGCTACTGCGGGCCGCGCGGTAGGTCGTCGTTGGTTGCAGGGGTCTTCCTCCCCTGCCTCCGTCACGTCTAAACACCGGACGGGCCGAGAACCTTCCCGCCCCTGGAGCCCTCCCCCCTGGAGCCACCCGCCCCGGCGATCCCCGAAAGCACGGAGAGGCGCCCTCCCCTTCGGGAGGACGCCTCTCGTGCAGCGGCCCGGGCCGGCCCACGACCCGGCCCACGACCCAGCCCACGACTCAGCCCACGACCACGCCGCCGACGTTGCGCTTGCCGCGGCGCAGCACCGCGTACCGGCCGTGCAGCAGATCGCCGGCGCCGAGCACCGCGTCGACGTCGGTCACCTTCTCGTTGTTGAGGTAGGCCCCGCCGTCCTGGACCGCGCGGCGGGCCGCCGACTTGCTCGGGACCAGCCCGCTCTCGGCCAGCAGGTCCACCAGCGCGATCCCGTCGCCGACCTCGGCGACCGCCGCCCGGGGCACCTCGGCGAGCGCCGCGTCCAGCGTCCTGGCGTCCAGGGCCGACAGCTCGGCGCGGCCGAACAGGGCCTGGCTCGCCTCGACGACCTTCCGGCACTCCTCCTCGCCGTGCACCAGCGTGGTGAGCTCCTCGCCCAGCGCGCGCTGGGCCGCGCGCGCCGCGGGGCGCTCCTCGGTCTGGCGCTCCAACTCCTCGATCTCCTCACGGGAGCGGAAGCTGAACACCCTCAGGTACCGGGCCACGTCCCGGTCGTCGGTGTTGAACCAGAACTGGTAGAAGGCGTACGGCGTGGTGAGCTCGGGGTCCAGCCAGACGCTGCCCCCCTCGGTCTTGCCGAACTTGGTGCCGTCGGCCTTGGTGAGCAGGTTGGTGGTGAGCGCGTGCGCCGGGCCGTGCGGCTCGTTGCCGTCCATGCGGCGGATGAGCTCCAGGCCCGCCGTGATGTTCCCCCACTGGTCGCTGCCGCCGATCTGCAGGGTGCACCCGTGGCGCCGGTAGAACTGCACGTAGTCGTAGGACTGGAGCAGCACGTAGCTGAACTCGGTGTAGCTCATGCCGTCGCCGTCGAGGCGGGCCTTGACGGTCTCGCGCTGCAGCATCTGGTTGACGCTGAAGTGCTTGCCGACGTCCCGCAGCATCTCGATGGCGGTCATCGAGCGCAGCCACTCGCCGTTGTCGGCGAGGATCGCGTCGGTGGGCTCCGGGCTGCGCCCCTCGGGGGTGAAGCGCAGGAAGGCGGACAGCTGGCGTCCGATGGTGTCCACCCAGCCGGCGATGGTCTCCTCGGAGTTCAGGCTCCGCTCGGCGCTGGGCTTGGGGTCGCCGATGAGGCCGGTGCCGCCGCCGACGAGGGCGATCGGGCGGTGCCCCGCGCGCTGGAAGCGGGCCAGCGTCAGGATCTGGGTGAGGTGTCCGACGTGCAGGCTCCCGGCGGTGGGGTCGAAGCCGCAATAGAGGGTGACCGGGCCATCGGCGAGCGCCTTGCGAAGTTCGTCAAGGTCGGTGGTCTGCGCGAACAGGCCGCGCCATTCGAGTTCGTCGATGATGTCGGTCACTGTCTACTTCCGTCGCTCGAATCGTCCAGGTGACGCGTCCACTGTAACGGCGGCGCCACCAGCGCATCGACCGGATTCTCCGCCGGTACCGGCGGCTACCCGGCGTGAGGGCGCGAGTGAGCGCCTGCGCGGAAGCAGGGGCCCCCGGGCCCGCACTGCTGAAGGCCCGGGACCGCCCCGCGCCGGTCGCGATAGGGGGAACCGGATCCGGGCGCGGCGGCCCCGGGGGTCGTCGGCACGGTGACCACCCGGGGGCCACGGACCATGATCACTGACTACGCACCGTGCGATCGCGTGTGAGGGTGTGATGCGCGCCACGCGCCCGTCGGCGGGGCCCGGCCGGACCGTCGGCGGGTGGGCCCCCTGCGGACGCCCGAAACCACGACCGCCTCGGATCAGTGCTGGTCAGACCGGTCCGGGGCGGCGCCGAGCAACGCGCGGCGCCGTCCGCAACACCGGTTCCGGTCGCTCTGGGGTGATCGGGGGCATAGGTCGGAATTGCCTACGACTACGGCTTTCTCGCGTTTCGAGCCGGGTTTCGGTCAGTCCGCAACACGTCGCCGATCAGGTCTGGATCCGGGGACCACCCTCTCCCCCAGGTACTCGGCGATCGCCAGCGAGGAGGTGGCCGCCGGCGAGGGGGCGTTGCGCACGCACACGATCCGGTCGTGGGTCTCCAGCACGAAGTCGTCCACGAGCGCGCCGTCCCGGCCCAGCGCCTGGGCGCGCACGCCCGGCGGGGCGGGGCGCAGGTCGGCCGCGGTGATCCCGGGGACCAGCCGGCGGGCCTGCCGGGCGAAGACCGCCGGCGAGGCCGACACCGCCGTCTCGGCGGCGCCCATCGCCCAGTGCCGCCGGGCCAGGCGCCAGAAGCCGGGCCAGCGCAGCGTCTCGCCCAGCCGGGCGCGGTCCAGCAGCGCGTTCGGCCCGGCGGTCACCTCCCCGTGGACGTGCCGGGTCAGGTGCACGCCGAGGAAGGGGTAGCGCGGGTCGGGGACCGGGTAGACCAGGCCGCGCACCAGGTACCGGCGCTCGGGGACCAGCTCGTGGTAGGTGCCGCGGAACGGCACGATGCGCGGGTCGTCCCCGGCCCCGGCCATCCGGGCCAGCCGGTCGGTCCACAGCCCCGCGCAGACCACCAGGGTGTCGAAGCGGTGCCGGAGGCGCTCGCCGTGCGGGTCGCCGGTGAGCACCTCGGCCCCGGAGGCGCCCTGGCGCAGCGCGATCACCGGCCGCCCGAGCAGCACCCGCCCTCCGGCACGGCGCACGTCGTCGGCCAGGGACTCGGCGACCGCGACGAAGTCGGTGACGGCGGTGTGCGGGGAGTGCAGCCCGCCCGCGCCGCGCACGTGCGGCTCGATCGCGCGCAGCCCGTCGGGGCCGAGCCTGCGCACCCCGGGCACCCCGTTCTCGCGGGCGGTGCGCTCGATGCGGTCGAGCCGCGCCTCCTCCTCGGCGCCGCGGGCGACCAGGACCTTTCCGGCCTCCTCGTAGGGCAGCTCCTTCTCGGCGCAGTAGTCGCGCAGCAGCCCGGTGCCCCGGCGGCACAGCGCCGCCTTGAGCGAGCCGGGCCTGTAGTACAGCCCCGCGTGCACCACGCCGCTGTTGTGCCCGGTCTGGTGGGCCGCGACGCGGTCCTCCTTCTCCAGGACGGTGACCCGGGCGCCGGGGCGCTCCCGCACGATCCACTCCGCCAGGGCCAGGCCGACGATCCCCGCGCCGATGATGCCGATGTGTCCGCCGCTCATCCGCGCCACGCTAGCAATCAGCGGTGTCCGACGGCCGAGGAGGCCGGTACCCCGACCGCGTGGCCGGATTCCAGGCGGACGGTGATCTCCTCCTCGCCCCAGTCCACGGAGGCGATCCCGGGAGGCCCGTCGGATCCGGTGGCCTCGGGAACGGTCACCTCGTGGAAGTAGGCGTCGGCGTCGTGCCCGAGGCGCAGGCGGTGGTCGGCGCCGGAGAGCGACAGGGTCCGCACGAGCAGCACCTCGACCGGCTCGGGGTCGCCCGCCTCGCCGAAGGGGCGGTAGACGGCGGGCGAGGTCTCGCGCTGCAGCACCGTCGCGGTGAAGGGGAGCGGGTCCGGCACCGCGAGGCCGGCCGCCGCGGTCAGGGCGGCGCCGGCGAGGACCGCGGCGGCCGCGTGCACGGGGCGGATCGGCGGGGCGGGGTCGGGCATGAGGGGGCTCCTGGCGGCCTCACAGCGCCCGTAGTCCCTCGCGGAGCCGTTCGAGGACCGCGCGGTCGTCGGCGGTCGGGGGCGGGCACTCTACCAGGCGGCCCTCCCGGGTCAGGTCCCGCACCAGGTGGCGCACGACGCCCAGTGGCAGGCCCAGGTCGGCGGCGAGGTCGAGGACGCGGCGCGGGCGGGCGCAGGCGCGCAGCACCGCCGCCGGCTCCGGGTAGGGCTCGGTGCCGGCGTCGGCGGGGTCGGCGGCGCGCACCGCGGTGAGCGGCCCGGCCGGGGCGCGGCCGCTGGGGCGCGGCGAGGCGGGCTCGGGCGGGCGCCCCGCGCGCAGGGCGAAGGGGCGCAGCAGCGGGCCCGGGTCGACCAGGGGGCCGGGGTCACCGTCCACCGCCGTGCCCTCCGGCCGGGACCGCCTCCTCCAGCAGCGCCGAGGGCACCAGCACGGTGGCGCGGGCGCCGCCGTAGGCCGAGGGGGCCAGGCGCACCGCGATGCCGTGCCGGGCGGCGAGGCGGGCGACGACGAACAGCCCCAGCCGCGGCTCGTCCTGCAGCGCCATGACGTCGTACTCGGGGGCCTGGACCAGGGTGCGCTCGGCGACGGCGTACCCCTCGGGGGTCAGGCCCAGCCCGCGGTCCTCCACCTCCACGGCCAGCCCGCCGGGCGCGGGGCCGCAGGTGACGTCGACCGGCGCCCCGGCCGGGGAGAACTGGGTGGCGTTCTCCACCAGCTCGGCCACCAGGTGGACCACGTCGGCGACGGCGGTGCCGCGCAGCGGCGGGCCGGGCGCGCAGCTCAGGCGGACCCGCTGGTAGTCCTCGGTCTCGGAGATGGCGGCGCGCAGGGCGTCGACGAGGGCCATGGGCTCGCGCCAGCGGCGGGCCGAGGGGGCGCCGCCGAGGATGATGAGGTTGTCGGCGTAGCGCCGGGCCCGGGTGGCCAGGTGGTCCAGGCGGAACAGCTTGTCCAGGGTGCGCGGGTCCTCCTCGGCGTACTCGATCTCGTCGAGCAGGCGCAGCTGGCGCTGGACCAGGGCCTGGTTGCGGTAGGCGATGCCGAGGAAGACGCGGTTGGCCCCGGCGCGGATCTCGGCCTGTTTGACGGCGGCGCCCACGGCGGTGCGCTGGGCGGTGTTGAAGGCGTCGGCGACCTCGCCGATCTCGTCGCCGCCGTAGGACAGCTGCGGCAGCTCCTCCCCCAGGTCGATGCGGGCGCCCTCCTGGACCCGGGAGACGATGCGCGGCAGGCGGGTGTCGGCCACGGCCAGGGTCTCGGTGCGCAGCCGGCACAGCCGCTCGGTGAGGCGGCGCGAGGAGCGGCCGGCGACGATGATCGCGGCGGCGCCGGCGGCCAGGGTGAGCACGGCCCCGGCGATGCTGAGGCCGATCCGGGTGTGGGCGGCGGTCTCGGCGGCGTCGTAGACGGCGGCGCGCTGGGTCCGGACCAGGCCGCTCAGCCCCTGCCCGGCGCCGCCCGCGGCCCGCTCCCATTCGTCCGCGCCCACCTCCAGGCCGGTGTTCCAGGCGGCGCGGCCGAGCGCGGCGTCGTCGGCGGAGATGGGCGGGCGGGTGACCACGCCGCGGCTGAGCCGCTCGGTGCGGACCCAGTCCTGCCCGGAGGTCAGGTCGGTGTAGGCGTCCAGGGCGGCGCCGCGCAGGTCGGGCTCGGCCTGCTCCAGTGCGTCCCGGTAGGAGGCGGTGAGGTAGGTGAAGTGCGCGGTCTCCTGGTAGTCCATGCCCCCGGCGGCGATCGCCCCGGCGAGCAGCGCCTCGGCGCGGGAGTACTCCTCGCGCACCCCGGCCAGGGTGCGGGCCAGGCCGGCGGCGGTGCCGTCGGCGTCCTCGGAGGCGGCGCCGAGCAGCGCCGCGTCGAGGGTGCGCAGGGCCGACAGCAGGCCGTCGTAGGCCTCCAGGGCCCCGGCCCGGGTGGCGGCGCCGTCGTCCACCCGCGACCGCAGGGCGGCCAGGTCCTCGGGGGCGCCCTCGCCGCGGCCGTCGAAGCGGGCGGCTCCGCGCAGCACGTCCCGGTCGGCGCCCGAGCGGAGCCGTTCGGCGTGCGGTTCGGCGGCCTCCAGCGCCCGGTCGACGGCGGTGCGGGCGCGGGCCAGCGGTTCGCCGGAGGAGGCGGCGTCCTCCTGGTCCTCCCGGTCCTGCTCGCCGAGGCGGACCATGGTCAGCCGGCGCTCCTCGCGCAGGTCCTCGGCGAGCCGGGTGAAGGCGGCGGTGCCGGCGCGGCCGTCGCCGACGGCGGCGGCCATGGAGCCGGCCTGGACGGCACCGGCCGCGGTCATGGCGGTCCACAGCACCAGGAAGCAGACGCTGGGGATGAGCACGATGCGGGCCAGCTGCCCGCGGATGGTCCGCCGCTGCGGCGTCGCGGCCATGGGTCCCCCTCCTCCGACGGCGCGCCCGTGGGAGGAGGGTACCGAAACGGCGATGCCCTGTGTTGTCGTTCACTCACATTGCGTGAGCGAGGGGTCAGCTCTCCGGGCGGTGCCGGGAGCCCACCGGGGCGGGCAGGTCGTCCACGCTCGGCGGCGTCTGCACGCCGACGCTGTTGAGGACCTCGGCGTAGCGCAGCGCGGCGATCTTGGCCAGGGTGGAGCCGGCGCCCAGCGGAGCGCTGGACCGGGCCCCGTTCCGCTCGGCCAGCTCGGCCACGCGCCCCTCGGGCAGCTCGGGGCCGATCACGCCGGGGGCCAGGACCGGGCGGGCGCAGCCGGCGTCGGCCAGCTGCCCGAAGGCGTCGGCGATCGCGGCGTCGTCGTCCATGTCGGCGGGCAGCACGGTGATGCCCAGCCGGGCGGCGAGCAGCACCGCGGTCACCCCGGCGGCACCGGCCGCCTCGGCACCGCCGGTGGAGCCCACCACCACGCCGTCGGTCATGCTGGTGCTCGGCGCCACCACGCTGATCAGGCGCATCCGGTCGGCGCGCACGAACCCGGCCTCGGCCAGGCGCAGGTGCAGCACCTCGGCGAGCATCGGGTGCGGGCCCAGGGCCTCGGTCACCCGCACGTCGGCGCCGGTGTCGCGGGCCGCCTCGGCCACGGCCCGGGCGGTCGGCTCGTGCGGGCCGGTCACCAGGGGCACGACGATGCCGGCCAGCGGGGTCTCCTCGCGCGGGGTGAGGCCCTCCATGGCCTCGTGCAGCGAGGGGCCGCCGTCGGCGCAGCCGAACCGGATCTCGACCTCGGGGCGGTAGGAGCGCAGCAGGTCGGCGATCTGGGCGCCGATCTCGGCGGCCTCGTCGGTGCCGCCGGGCACGGCGAGCACCAGCCGGGGGTGCCGACCCAGCTGTCGAAGGAGAGCGGATCGCGGTGCCGGCCGGAGCGGCGCCGGGGCAGATCACGCGGGGGGAGTCTATCCGGATTCTGCATACTGTCAGGATTCACGCGAGAGATGCTAACGAGTCGTGTGCGGTCGGGGAGCCCTATGCTACAGCTCACCCGCTCAACGCCGGGCTGCGGCGCCGGATCACGTGTTCGACGAGGGAGAGCAGCACCTCCTTGCCGGACTCGCGCAGACGGGCGTCGCCCAGCACCACCGGCACGTGCGCCTCGACGTCCACGGCCTCGCGCACCTCCTCGGCGGTGTAGCGGTGCGCCCCGTCGAACTGGTTGACCGCGACGGCGAAGGGCACGCCGCGCCGCTCGAAGAAGTCCACCGCGGGGAAGCAAGTCTCCAGGCGGCGGGTGTCGGCGACCACGACCGCGCCCAGGGCCCCGGCGGCCAGCTCGTCCCACATGAACCAGAACCGGCCCTGGCCGGGGGTGCCGAACAGGTAGAGCACCACGTTCCCGCTCATGGTGATGCGCCCGAAGTCCAGGGCCACGGTGGTGGTGGTCTTGTGCTCCACCCCGTCGGTGTCGTCCACGCCCATTCCGGCCTCGGTCATCACCTCCTCGGTGCTCAGCGGGGCGATCTCGCTGACCGACCCGACCAGGGTGGTCTTGCCGGCGCCGAACCCCCCGGCCACCAGGATCTTGACCGCGACCGGCAGGTCGCCGGGGTCGGTGTCACAACCGTCGGATGCCATCGAGTACCGCCTGGAGAACGTGGGCTTCGGGGTGGTCGGCCGCGGGCGCGGGCGCGCGGGCGGCGACGTCGCCCGCGGCGACCAGGTCGCCCACCAGCACCTTGGCCACGGTGATGGGGATGTCCAGCTGGGCCGAGAGCTCGGCCACCGAGACGGGGGTGCGGCAGCGGCGCAGGATCCGGGCGTGCTCGGGCTGCAGCCGGGACCAGTCCACGCGCCGGCGGGCGGCGACGACGATGGTGATCATGTCCAGCCCGGTGCCGCTCGCGGGGCGGGTCCGCCCCCCGGTCATGGTGTAGGGCCGCACCAGCGGCCCGGCGCCCCCGTCCAGGCGCCCGGCCGCCGGGGTCACGAGCCGCCGCCCGCGGGCACCGACTCGGGGAAGCGCGGGGCCGAGGTCAGGAACTGGCCCACCCGCTTGATCCGCATGTTCATCTCGTAGGCGACCAGGCCCACATCGGCGTCCTCGGCCGCCAGCACCGCCAGGCAGGCGCCCTCGCCCGCGGCGGTCACGAACAGGTAGGCGTGCTCCATCTCCACCACGGTCTGCCGGACCGCGCCGCCGCCGAACCGCCGCCCGGTCCCCCGGGCCAGGCTCTGGAAGGCGGAGGCGACCGCGGACAGGTGCTCGCCCTGTTCGGCCCCCAGGCCGCGGGAGCGTCCGATGAGCAGGCCGTCGGCGGAGAGCACGATGGCGTGTTCGGCGCCCACCGTGCGGTCCACCAGGTCGTCCAGGAGCCAGTTGAGGTCCCCGGCCGCGTTGTGGTCGTACACCGTCATTGCGTGCTCTCTCCCGTGTGGTCGTCCTCCCGGCCGAGCCGGGTCCCCTTCTGGAACGCGCTCATCACCGCGCGGGCCCGCTCGGGCGAGGACCCGAGCAGGGCGGGCGCGGCCTGCCCGGCGGGGGGCTCCGCCGGGTCCTCGCGCAGTTGCGGGGCGAGGCCGGCCTGGCGGCGCCGCTTGGGCAGCGCCGGGCGGCCGTTCTCGGCTGCGGGGGGAGCGGGTGCGGGTGCCGCGGGCGCCGGCGCGGGGGCGCCGGCCAGGAGGTCGGGGGCGGGGCGGGTCGGGGCCGGGCGCCGCTCAGGGGCCGGGCGCTCGGCGATGAGCGCCGCGGGGACGAGCACCACGGCGCGGGTGCCCCCGTAGGGCGAGGGGCACAGCTGGACGTGGACGTCGTGCTTGGCGGCGAGCCGGGCCACGACGAACAGGCCCAGCCGCAGGTCCTGGTTGAGCGCCATGACGTCGAACTCGGGCGCCTCGCGCAGGGTGGCGTTGGCCCGGGCCAGCGCCTCCTCGCCCATGCCCAGTCCGCGGTCCTCGATCTCCACGGCCACGCCCTTGGGCACCAGCTCGCTGTGGATGTGCACCGAGGTGTGCGGCGGGGAGAAGGCGGTGGCGTTCTCCACCAGCTCGGCCACCAGGTGGATGACGTCGGCCACCACGGCGCCCGACAGCGCCACGTCGGGCACCACCCGCAGCTCGACCCGGGCGTACTCCTCGGTCTCGGAGATGGCGCCGCGCAGGATGTCCACCAGCGGGATGGGGCTGCGCCACCGGCGGCCGGGCCGCCCGCCGCCGAGGATGATGAGGTTCTCGGCGTTGCGGCGGCCCCGGGTGGCCAGGTGGTCCAGGTGGAAGAGGTCCTCGAGCAGGTCGGGGTCCTCCTCCTCGCGCTCGATGCGGTCCAGCAGCTGCAGCTGGCGCTGGACCAGCGACTGGTTGCGGTGCGCGATGCCCAGGAAGACCCGGTTGACCCCGGCGCGCAGGTCGGCCTGGCGCACCGCGGCGCGCACCGCGGTGCGCTGGGCGATGGTGAAGGCCTCGGCGACCTGGCCGACCTCGTCGTCGCCGTGGTCCAGGCGGCGCACCTCGCGGTCGAGGTCGACGGCCTCGCCGCGCTCCAGCCGGGCGACGATGCGCGGCAGCCGGGTGCGGGCCAGCTCCAGGGTCTCGGCGCGCAGCCGGGCCAGCCGTCCGATGAGCCGCCCGGCCGAGCGGGAGGCGACCCCGTAGGCCAGGGTGCCGGCGAACAGCGCCATGGTCCCGCCGCCCAGCGCGAGGCTGAACATCAGGGTGGAGGCGTCGCGGGTGCGGGCCACGACCGAGGCGCTCTGGGCCGCCGCCAGACCGGTCATGGCCTCCTCGACCTCGTCGGCGGCGGCGCGCCAGTCGTCGGCGGTGCGGGAGGCCCGCGCGGCGCCGCGGATCCGCTCCCAGGCCGGGAGGGCGTCCAGGGCGGCATAGGAGCGGGCGGCCTCCCCGGTGAGCGCGGGGCCGGTCTCCTCCAGGCGGGCGGCGGCGCCGTCGACCAGGGCGGCGGCCCGCTCCGGGTCCCCGCCGCCGCTGACCGCGGCGTCGGCCCGGGAGAACCGCTCCTGGGCGCGCATGAGCGCGACCGCGTCGGCGGCGGCCGCCGCCGAGGGCCCGTCGGCGGCCGTGCGGCCCACGGCGTCGTAGACGCGCACGCCGCGGTCGACGGCGGTGGCGTAGTCGGCCGCGGCCGCCGAGGCGCCGAGGTCGCCGGCGGTGACGCCGTCGCGCAGTTCGCCGCGGCCGCCCAGGGCGGCCTGGAAGGAGGAGGCGCGCTCGGCGACCGAGGCGTGCCGGGAGCCGGTGAACCGGGCCCCGGACTCCTCCATCCGCTCCACGGCCGCGTCGGTGGTCTCGGTCTGCCGGCGGAAGGCCTCCAGCGCGCCCGGGCCGGGGTCGGCCAGGTGCTCGGCGGCCAGGCGCCGCTCGCGCTGCAGCTCGGTCAGGACCTGCTGCAGGTGGACGGCCTCGCGGGCATCGCGCGAGGCGAGCCGCAGCGAGACCGCCTGGGTCAGGGTCACCGCGCTGAGCACCGCGAACAGCGCCAGGAACGTCACGCTGGGGATCAGCACGATCCTGTTCAGCTGCGCCCTGATGCCGCGATCGGCGCCCCCCGACTGCCCCATCGGTCTCCTCCCCCGTGCGGGCTGCGCGTCGGCCCCCCTGCGGGATCGGCGCCTTCACGATCCGCACAGGGGTGGCCACCCGTGGTGCCCACGGACTCAGGACGCTACCGCATGGGGGCCTCCGGGGAGGGGCGTTCGGCGAATTCAGCCGGTCTCGGCGAAGGCGCGCAGCTCCCCCACCGACGCGCGGACCCGGTCCAGCTGCTCGCGGACCCGGGCGGGGGCGGTGCCGCCCTTGCCGGAGCGGGAGGCCATCGCGCCCTCCACCGTGAGCACCTCGCGCACCTGCGGGGTGAGGTGCTCCGACACCGAGGCGAAGTCCTCGTCGGTCAGGTCGGGCAGGTCCACGCCGCGCTCCTCGCACAGGCGCACGCACGCCCCGGCGATCTCGTGCGCCTCGCGGAAGGGGACCCGGCGGCGCACCAGCCACTCGGCGACGTCGGTGGCCAGGGAGAAGCCCTGCGGGGCCAGTTCGGCCATGCGCGCGCCGTCGAAGCGCAGGGTGGCGACCATCCCGGTGAAGGCCGGCAGCAGCAGCAGGAGGGTGTCGGCGGCGTCGAACACCGGCTCCTTGTCCTCCTGCAGGTCGCGGTTGTAGGCCAGCGGCAGGCCCTTGAGGGTGCTGAGCAGGCCGGCCAGGTCGCCGATGAGGCGGCCGGACTTGCCGCGCGCGAGCTCGGCGACGTCGGGGTTCTTCTTCTGCGGCATGATCGACGACCCGGTGGAGAAGGCGTCGTCCAGGATCGCGAAGGAGAACTCCTTGGTGGCCCAGAGGATGACCTCCTCGGAGATGCGCGAGAGGTCCACCCCGGTCATGGCGGCGGCGAAGGCGAACTCGGCGACCACGTCGCGGGCGGCGGTGGCGTCGATGGAGTTCTCCGCCGAGGCGGGGAAGCCCAGGTCGGCGGCGACGGCCTCGGGGTCCAGGCCCAGCGAGGACCCGGCCAGCGCACCGGAGCCGTAGGGCGAGACGGCGGCGCGGCGGTCCCAGTCGGCCAGCCGCTCCACGTCCCGCAGCAGCGGCCAGGCGTGCGCGAGCAGGTGGTGGGAGAGCAGCACCGGCTGGGCGTGCTGCAGGTGGGTGCGGCCCGGCATCGGCACGCCCAGGTTGGCCTCGGCCTGGTCGGCCAGGGCGGTGACCAGGTCCAGGAGTTCGCCGGCGACGGCGCGGGCCTGCTCGCGCAGGTACATCCGCACCAGGGTGGCGATCTGGTCGTTGCGGGACCGCCCGGCGCGCAGCCGCCCGCCGAGCTCGGGGCCGACGCGCTCGATGAAGCCGCGCTCCAGCGCGGTGTGCACGTCCTCGTCCTCGGGCACCGGGGTGAAGGCGCCGGAGTCCACGTCGGCCTCCAGGCGGTCCAGCCCGGCCAGCGTGCCCTCCAGCTCGGCGTCGGTGAGCAGCCCGGCCGCGTGCAGCACGCGGGCGTGGGCGCGCGATCCGGCGATGTCGTGGCGGGCCAGGCGCCAGTCGAAGTGGGTGCTGTCGGAGAGGCGGGCCAGGGCCTCGGAGGGGCCTCCGGCGAAGCGGCCTCCCCACAGGCGGGTGACGGACACGGTCGGGTCCTTTGCTCAGTGCGGGTCGGTGCGGGTCAGTGCGGGTCGGTGCGGGTCGGTGCGGGTCGGTGCGGGCCAGTGCGGTTCAGTTCGGTGCGGTCTTGCGGTCGGCCAGCCGGAGCAGGGCCGAGGCGAGGTCCTCGCCGCCCGCGGGGTCGCGGGAGACGACCAGGATGGTGTCGTCGCCGGCGATGGTGCCGAGGATGGCCTGGAAGTCGGTGTGGTCGATCGCCGAGGCGAGGAACTGGGCCGCGCCCGGCGGGGTGCGGACCACGACCATGTTGGCCGATGCCTCGGCCGACACCAGCAGCTCCTCGGCGAGCCGGGTGACGCGCGAGCCCGCGGCGGCGGCCAGGTCCAGGCCCTCGGCGCCGGCGCGCTGCAGGCGCTCGCCGCCCTCCCCCGGCAGCCGGTAGATGAGGTCGCCCCCGGCGGTGCGCAGTTTGACCGCCCCCAGCTCGTCCAGGTCGCGCGAGAGGGTGGCCTGGGCGACCTGCACGCCGGCGTCGGAGAGCAGCCGGGCCAGTTCGCCCTGGGAGCGCACGTCGTTGCGGGTGAGCACCTCGGTGATGCGGGCGTGCCGGGCGGCCTTGGTCATGGGCGCGGCGCCGCCGTCGGCGGTCATCGTCGCCGCCCCTGGCCCCCCGCGGCCTCCAGCAGGAAGCACAGCAGGGCCTTCTGGGCGTGGCGGCGGTTCTCGGCCTCGTCCCACACCGCCGAGGCGGGGCCGTCGAGGACCGGGGCGGTGATCTCCTGGCCGCGGTAGGCGGGCAGGCAGTGCAGCACCACGGCGCCGTCGGCGGCGGCCTCCAGCAGGGCGTCGTCGACGGTGAAGTCCAGGAAGGGGGCGACGCGGTCGGCGGCCTCGTCCTCCTGCCCCATGGAGGTCCAGGCGTCGGTGGCCAGCACGTCGGCGCCGTCGGCGGCGGCGCGGGCGTCGGTGAGCACCTCGGCCGACCCGCCGGTCCGCGCGGCGGTCCGCCGGGCGCGCTCCAGCACGTCGGCGTCGGGCCGGTACCCCTCGGGTGCGGCGATGCGCACGTGCATGCCGGCCACGGCGCCGCCGAGCAGGTAGGAGTGGGCCATGTTGTTGGCGCCGTCCCCGAAGTAGGCGAGGGTGAGCCCGGCCAGGCGGCCCTTGCGCTCGCGGACGGTCTGCAGGTCGGCGAGGATCTGGCAGGGGTGGAAGCGGTCGGACAGGGCGTTGACGACCGGCACCGAGGAGGCGGCGGCCATGCCCTCCAGGCCCTCCTGGGCGAAGGTGCGCCAGACGATGGCGGCGACCTGGCGCTCCAGCACCCGGGCGGTGTCGGCGATGGGCTCGCCCCGGCCCATCTGGCTGCCCTGGGCGTCGATCACCAGGGGCGCGCCGCCCAGGTCGGCCACGCCCACGGCGAAGGAGACGCGGGTGCGGGTGGAGGGCTTGTCGAAGATGAGCGCGACGGTCTCGGGGCCTTCCAGGGGGCGCCGGGAGAACCGGTCCTTCTTCAGGGCGTCGGCCAGGTCGAGGACGGCGGCCTGCTCGTCGGGGGTCAGATCGTCGTCGCGGAGGAAGTGGCGCATCACGGGTTCACCTCGTCGAGGATCGCGGGCAGGGCGCCGGTGAAGGAGGCGGCCTGCTCCGGGGTGAGGGTCAGCGGCGGGGCGAGCCGCAGGGCGTCGGGGGCCACGGCGTTGATGAGGAAGCCGTGGTCGGCGGCGCGGGCCTGGACCTCGGCGGCGCGCTCGGCGGTCAGGACCAGGGCCAGCCACAGCCCGGTCCCGCGCACCCCGGCCACCAGGGGGTGGCCGGTGGCGCGCATCCCCTCGGCCAGGGCGGCGCCGGTGCGGGCGGCGCTGCCGAGCAGGTCCTCGTTCTCGACGGTGTCGAGCACGGCCAGGGCGGCGGCCGCGGCGACCGGGTTGCCGCCGAAGGTGGAGCCGTGGTCGCCCTTGGCGAAGGCGGTGGCGTAGCGGCCGAAGCCGACGCAGGCGCCGATGGGCAGCCCGCCGCCCAGGCCCTTGGCCAGGGTGAGCACGTCGGGGCGCACGCCCTGGGCCTGGTGGGCGAACCAGTGGCCGGTGCGGCCGATGCCGCTCTGGATCTCGTCGAGGACGAAGGCGGCGCCGGCGGCGTCGCAGATCTCGCGGACGGCGGCCAGGTAGCCGTCGGGGGCGGGCACGACGCCGGCCTCGCCCTGGACCGGTTCGACGATGACCGCGGCGACCGTGTCGTCCACGGCGGCGCGCAGCGCCCCGGCGTCGCCGTGCGGCACGAACCGCACCTCGGTGCCGTAGGGGCCGAAGGGGGCGCGCATGGACTCCTTGCCGGTGACGGCAAGGGCGCCCAGGCTGCGCCCGTGGAAGCCGTTCTCGGTGGCGACCAGGACGGGGCGGGCGGGGCCGGCGGCCTTGCGGGCGAGTTTGAGCGCCGCCTCGTTGGCCTCGGTGCCGGAGTTGGCGAGGAAGACGCGGGCGCCGGGGTCGCCGAGCAGGGCGATGAGGCGCTCGGCCAGTTCGACCTCGCGCTCGTGCAGGAACAGGTTGGAGGTGTGGGCGAGCGCTGCGGTCTGGTCGGCGACGGCCTTGACCAGGGCGGGGTGGCCGTGGCCCAGGGCGCTGACCGCGATGCCGCCGATGAGGTCGAGGTAGGGGCGGCCGTCGACGTCCCACACGCGGGCGCCCTCGCCGCGGGCGATGGCCACGGGCGGTACGCCGTAGGTGGGCATGAGGGCGTTGCCGAACCGCTCCTGGAGGGCGCGGGTGCGCTCTGCGGTCATGCGGGGCCTCCGAACACGTCGTGGGGGGCGTCGTCGGGGACGACCATGGTGCCGATGCCGTCGTTGGTGAAGACCTCGAGCAGCAGGGAGTTGGGGGTGCGCCCGTCGAGGACGTGGGCCTGGGGGACGCCGCCGCGCACGGCGCGCAGGCAGGCCTCCATCTTGGGCACCATGCCGGTGGACAGCCCGGGCAGCAGCCGCTCCAGCTCGGCGGCGGTGAGCCGGCTGATCAGCTCTTCGCAGGCCGGGTAGTCGGCGTACAGGCCCTCGATGTCGGTGAGCATGATGAGCTTGCTGGCGTCGAGCCCGGCGGCCAGGGCGGCGGCCGCGGTGTCGGCGTTGACGTTGTAGACGCCCTCGCCGGAGCGGGCGACGCTGGAGACCACCGGGATGCGGCCGTCGTCGAGCAGGGTGTGCAGCACGCCGGCGTCGACGCCGGTGACCTCGCCGACCATGCCGATGTCGACCGGTTCGCCGTCGACCACGGCGGGTTTGCGCTCGGCGGTCATCAGGCGGGCGTCCTCGCCGGACAGTCCGACGGCGAAGGGGCCGTGCCGGTTGATGCGGCCGACGATGTCCCGGTTCACCTGGCCCACCAGCACCATGCGGACGATGTCCATGGTCTCGGGGGTGGTCACCCGCAGCCCGCCGGCGAAGGTGCTCTCCAGGCCGACCCGCTCCAGGTGGGCCTTGATCTGCGGGCCGCCGCCGTGCACCACGACCGGGCGCAGGCCGGCGTAGCGCAGGAAGACGATGTTCTCGGCGAACCGGTCCTGCAGCTCGGGGTCGGTCATGGCGTTGCCGCCGTACTTGACCACGACGGTGCGTCCGTGGAAGCGGCTCATCCAGGGGAGCGCCTCGATGAGGGTGGTGGCCTTGTCCAGGGCCTGCTTGCGGGAGTTCATGAGCTGTAGGCCGAGTTCTCGTGCACGTAGGCGGTGGTCAGGTCGGTGGTGCGCACGGTGGCGGCGGCGCCCCCGGCCGACAGGTCGACGGTGACGGAGACGTCGCGTCCGCTCAGGTCGACCTTGGAGCGGTCGTCGCCGACCGCGCCCTTGCGGCAGACCCACACCCCGTTGATGGCGACGTTGAGCTCGTCGGGGTCGAAGGCGGCGGCGGTGGTGCCCACGGCGGCCAGCACCCGCCCCCAGTTGGGGTCCTCGCCGAACACGGCGCACTTGAACAGGGCGTTGCCGGCCACGGCGCGGGCGGCCAGCAGCGCGTCCTCCTCGTCGGCGGCGCCGACCACCTCGACGGCGATGGCCTTGGTGGCGCCCTCGGCGTCGGCGATGAGCTGGCCGGCCAGGTCGTCGCAGACCTGGGTGAGCAGCGCGGCGAACTCCTCCTCGTCGGGGGCGGTGCCCGAGGCGCCGCCGGCCATGAGCACCACGGTGTCGTTGGTGGACATGCACCCGTCGGCGTCGACGCGGTCGAAGGTGCGGGCGGTGGCGGCGCGCAGCAGCCGGTCGCACTGCTCGGAGGTGAGCTCGGCGTCGGTGGTGAGCACGCAGATCATGGTGGCCAGGGCGGGGGCGAGCATCCCGGCGCCCTTGGCCATGCCGCCGACGGTGTAGCCGGAGCCGCGGCGGAAGGCGATCTTGGCGACGGTGTCGGTGGTGCGGATGGCGTCGGCGGCGGCCAGCCCGCCGTCCCGGGCGGCCTCGGCCACGGCCAGGTCGACGCCGCCGAGCAGCTCGGGCATGGGCAGGCGCTCGCCGATCAGGCCGGTGGAGCAGACCAGGACCTCGGCGGCCGAGTCGCCCAGGGCGTGGGCGGCGCGCTCGGCGGTGGCGTGGGTGTCCTGGAACCCGGGCGGGCCGGTGCAGGCGTTGGCGCCGCCGGAGTTGACGACCACGGCGCGGGCCCGGCCGCCCTTGGCGACCTGCTGGGACCAGAGCACGGGTGCGGCCTTGACCCGGTTGGCGGTGAACACGGCAGCGGCGGCGCGGGAGGGGCCGTCGTTGACGACGACGGCCACGTCCCGGGCGCCGTCGGGCTTGAGTCCGGCGGCGACGCCGGCGGCGCGGAAGCCGCGGGGTGCGGTGACGCTCACGGCGGGACCTTTCAGGTGGATGGGGCGCGGTGCCGGGGCGGCCGCTAGGGTGCGACGCCCGCGGTGGTGAGTCCGGCGGTCTCGGGCAGGCCCAGGGCGATGTTGGCGCTCTGCACGGCGCCGCCGGCGGTGCCCTTGGCCAGGTTGTCCAGGGCGGTGCAGGCGACCAGCCGTCCGGCGTCGGGGTCGGCGGCGACCTGCACGGCCGCGGTGTTGGCGCCCAGGGTCATGGCGGTGGCGGGCCACTGCCCTTCGGGGAGCAGGTGCACGAAGGGCTCGGCCCCGTATCGTCGCCCGTAGGCGGCGCGCAGGGCGGCGGTGTCGGCGCCGGGGGCCAGGCGGGCGGTGCAGGTGGCGAGGATGCCGCGGGGCATGGGGGCCAGCACCGGGGTGAAGGACAGGGTGACCGGGGCGCCGGCGGCCGCGGTCAGGTTCTGCACGATCTCGGGGTTGTGCCGGTGGGTGCCGGCGGTGCCGTAGGGGGCGGCCGAGCCCATGGTCTCGCTGCCGGTCAGGTGCGGTTTGGGGGCCTTGCCGGCGCCGGAGACGCCGGTGACCGAGACCGCGGTGAGGTCCTCGGGCCGGGCCAGGCCCTCGGCGAGGGCGGGCAGCAGGGCCAGGGTGACGGCGGTGACGTGGCAGCCGGGCACGGCGATGCGGTGGGCGCCGGCCAGGGCCCGGCGGCCGCCGGGCAGCTCGGGCAGGCCGTAGGGCCAGGCGCCGGCGTGCTCGGTGCCGTAGTACCGCTCCCAGGCGCCGGCGTCGGTGAGCCGGAAGTCGGCGCCGCAGTCGACGATGAGCACGTCGGGGCCCAGCGCGCGGGCGATCTCGGCGGACCTGCCGTGCGGCAGGGCCAGGAAGACCACGTCGTGTCCGGCCAGGGCGGCGGCGTCGGTGTCGGCCAGGACCCGGTCGGCCAGCGGGGCCAGGTGGGGGTGGTGCTCGCCGAGCCGTGTGCCGGCGCTGCCGCCGGCGGTCAGGGCGCCGATCTCGATGGAGGGGTGGCCCAGCAGCAGCCGCAGGACCTCTCCCCCGGCGTAGCCGCTGGCTCCGGCCACGGCCGCCGTGTACCCCATGGCGCTTCCCCCGATCCGCGTCTTCCTCGCCGACGGGGTCCATCATGCCGGATGATTGAAATCTTATGCAACTGGCTGCATAAAATATCGGTGTGGTGCGCGTCTCACCGCCCCAGGCCGCGGGACAGCCGCCGGCCCAGCCGGTGCAGCCGCGGCACCCGCGCCTCGTCCGGCCCGGACCAGGGCAGCCGCGCCATCCAGCCGCGCCGCTCCAGCACCGCGTCGCGCAGGGCCCGCCCGGCCACGTTGGCCAGGGCCATGCCGGAGCGGCCGTACCCGCCGGCCACCGCCACCCCGGTCGCCTCGTCCAGCCACAGCACCGGGGCCCGGTCGGCCGGGGCGCCCACCGGTCCGCTCCAGGCGTGGGCGACGGGGACCTCCGCGGCCGCCGGGAACATCCCGGCCAGCGCCCGCCACAGCTCGGCGATGGCCTGCGGCGGCGCCGTGCCCGCCTGCCCGTGCGCGCCGCCGCGCGGCAGCGTCCCGCGCCCGCCCAGGGCGATGCGCCCGTCCGGGGTGCGGCGGGCGAACACCGGCCGCTGCGCGGCGTCCGCCCGGGCCTCGCCGCCGTCCCAGCCGATCTCCTCCCACAGCCGCTCCTCCAGCGGCTCGGTGGCGATCACCGCGCAGGACTCGGCGGGCCAGGCCGGGGCCCCCGGGCCGCCGAAGCCCTCGGTGGCCAGGACGACCCTGCGCGCACGGACGGTGCCGAAGGGGGTGGTCACCGACGGGCCTCCGGGCCCGCCGGGGACCACGCCGGTGACCGGGGTCCGCTCGAACACGTCCACGCCGCGCCGCTCGGCGGCCTCGGCCAGGCCGCGGGCCAGGCGGGCCGGGTCCACCAGGGCCGCGTGCGGAGTGTAGGCGCGCCCCTGCTCGTCCACGTGCAGGTCCTCGGGCCAGAACCCCCACTCCTGCAGGCGGGCCACGTCGGCGTCCAGGCGCTCGCGCTGCGCGGCGTCGGCGGCCAGGGTGCGCATCCCGCCCTTGACCGCTCCGGCGTCCAGGTCCTCCTTCTCGGCGACCGCGACCACCTCGTCGACGGCGGCCATGAGCGCGCGCTGCAGGGCGATCACCGCGCCCTTGCCGCGGCGCCGCGCCAGCTCCTCGCGCGGCCCGGGGAAGCCGGCGGTGACCAGCCCGGCCCCGCGCCCGGCGGCGCCGAACCCGGCGAACTCGCGCTCCAGGACCGCCACCCGCGTGCCGGGGTCGGCCTCGGCGAGGTAGTAGGCGGTCCACAGGCCGGTCAGCCCGCCCCCGACCACGCACACGTCGTACTCGGCGTCCCCGGGCAGCGGTGCGCGCCGCTCCGGGGGCCCCTCCTCGCGGTACCAGTAGGCCACTCCCCCGTTGCGGAACCCCTCCGACCGGGGGACGCGGCGCATCTCGGCCGCGCTCGCGAACAATCTCATCGGGCCGCCCCTCCGAGCCCTGGGTGGTGCCGTGCCGGGCCAGGCTATCGGGCGGCGTCCCGCAGGGCGCGGGCCAGGGCGGACAGCCGCCGGACCCCGTCGGCGCCCAGCACCGCCAGCACGTGCTCGCGCAGCAGGGCCGCGTGGCGGGCCTTGGCCTCGTCGGCCAGGGCCCGGCCCTGCGGGGTCAGCACGGCGTAGACCACCCGCCGGTCGGTGGGGCAGGCCTCGCGGGCCAGGTAGCCCTTGTGCGCCAGCCGGTCGGCGAGCTTGGTGAACCCGCCGCTGCTCAGGCTCACCTCGCGGGCGAGCCTGCTCATCGGTAGACGCTGCCCCGGCGAGCGCTGCAACCGGACGAGGACCTCGAACCAGGGCCCGGCCATGTCGCCGCCGCTCGGGTCGATGCCCTT
The DNA here is from genome assembly GCF_000341205.1 of Nocardiopsis baichengensis YIM 90130. Classification (NCBI taxonomy): domain Bacteria; kingdom Bacillati; phylum Actinomycetota; class Actinomycetes; order Streptosporangiales; family Nocardiopsidaceae; genus Nocardiopsis; species Nocardiopsis halophila. The sequence continues at coordinate 20,311 of NZ_ANAS01000009.1, forward strand.
GAGCAGGAGCGGGTCGATGTCCCTGAGCGCCTCGTGGACCAGTCCCCAGGCGGTGATCAGCTCGTCGTCGCCGGGCGCGTCCGTCCCCCGTGTGTCACTTTCCACAGATGAACTTCTTCCTAAGAAATATCTCTGTGGAAAGCATACCTGCCGCCGGCTACCGCGCGGCGACCGCGTCCAGGGCCCCGCGCACGGTGGCCACCAGGTGCTCGATCTGCTCCCAGGTGATCACCAGGGGCGGCGAGATGAGCAGCGCGTCGGGGATGGCGCGCACCACCACCCCGCGCGCGCGGGCCTCGGCGAACACCTCGGGGGTGGTCACCCCGCGCTCGGCGGCCTCCTCGGTGAGCTTGACCGCCGCCATCACGCCGGTGCCCGCCCGCACCTCGGCCACCAGCGGGTGGTCCTCCAGGGTGCGCACCGCCGACTCCAGCTGCACCTCGATCTCCCGGGCCACGGTGAACAGGTCCTCCCGCTCCAGGATGTCCAGGTTGGCCTGGGCCGCGGCACAGCAGGAGGGGTGGCCGGCGTAGGTGGTGCCGTGGTGGAACGGGTTGCCCGGGTTGCTCCAGAACGGCTCGGCGATCCGGCCGTCCACGATCACCCCGCCCAGCGGCAGGTACCCGCTGGTCACCCCCTTGGCGAAGACGATCATGTCCGGGCGCACGCCGAAGCGCTCGATCCCGAACCAGTCCCCCATCCGGGCGAAGCCGCAGATCACGCTGTCGGCGATGAACAGCACCCCGTACCGGCGGCAGATCCGGGAGACCTCCTCGAAGTACCCCGGCGGCGGCGCGTACACCCCGCCGGCGCCGATCACCGGCTCGGCGAAGAAGGCGGCCACCCGCTCGGGCCCCACCCGCAGGATCTCCTGCTCCAGGGCGGCGGCCGAGTCGTGCGGCACCACCGAGGCGTCCTCCACCGTCGGCCCGAACCCCTCGCGGAAGCGGTCCATGCCGATCAGCCCGGTGCCGAAGCCGTGCAGGCCGTGGTAGCCGCCCGTGCGCGAGATCAGGTGGGTGCGCCCGGGCTCGCCCAGCGCCGCGAAGTAGCGCCGCGCCAGCTTGGCGGCGGTCTCGATGGACTCCCCGCCCCCGCAGGTGAGGATCACCCGGGGGTCGGCCACCGGGGCGTGCGCGGCGAGCCGCTCGCTGAGCTCGATCGCCGGGGCGTTGGCGAAGTCGTTGTAGACGGTGTAGGCGTCCAGCACCGTCATCTGGCGGTGCACCGCCTCGGCGATCTCCGCCCGGCCGTGGCCGACGTTGCAGTACCACAGGCTCGCGGTTCCGTCGAGGTAGCGGTCACCGGACTCGTCCCAGAGCCACACGCCCTCGGCGCGGGCGACCATGAACTTGGGGCCCTGGCTGACCCGGTGCATATCGCTGAAGGTGTGCCAGAAGCGCCCGGGTTCGCGCAGCGTGTGCTGGTCGCGGGCAAACGAAACCACTGTTTCGGTCATAAACCGACCTCCGAACCACGTCGTGCGTGCGGCGAGCACGCGAGAACGCCGAGTGAAACAGCTGTTCCGCGAGGGTCCGGCGAGCCCGGGTCGCGGCAGGTGCCTGCAGGTTAAGGCCGGGCGCGCCCCCGGTTCAAGAGACGAAACAAGGAATACTCCCCGGATTTACGCCAGGCATTCACGCTACCCTCCGGCCTGTTTCATAAAACCCCTTCCTACCAGGGCATACGGGACCAAAAAAATCCCGCACCGGACCGTAGGCCAGGTGCGGGAGACGGGCGTGTCGCGCTAGCCGCGCAGCACCGCGCCGGTCCGCTCGGCGGCGGCCGCCACCGCCGCGTCGCGCGCGGCCGCGGACTCCTCGGCGGTCAGCGTGCGGTCGCCGGCGCGCAGCCGCAGGGTGTAGGCCAGGGACTTGCGCCCCTCGCCCACCTGCTCCCCGGTGAACACGTCGAACAGCCGCACGTCCTCCAGCAGCTCACCGGCGCCGGAGCGCAGCGCGGCCTCCACCTGTCCGGCCGGGACGTCCTGCCCCACCACCAGGGCCACGTCCTGGATGGCGACCGGGTAGGACGACACGCGCGGCGCCGCCGGCGGCGCGGAGGCCTCCAGCAGCGGGTCCAGGCCGATCTCCATGGCGACCGTGCGCGGCGGCAGCCCGTAGGCCTTCACCACCCGCGGGTGCAGCTCCCCGGCGTACCCCACGAGCACCTCGCCGCCGCCGGTGACCGCGTACAGGGCGGCGCACCGCCCCGGGTGCCAGGGCGCGTACCGGGCCGCGCGCACCACCAGCTCCACGCGGGCGGCGCGGGCGACCTCCCGGGCCGACTCCACGGCGTCGGACCAGGACGCCTCGCGGCCCTGGCCCCACCACCCGGCGGGCTCGCGCCGCCCGGCCAGCACGGTCGCCGCGCGCAGCGGCTGGTCGGGCAGCGCCGCGTCCAGGGCCTCCCGCTCCTCGGCCGTGGGGGCGCGGTCCACCCCCGGCAGCGGCGCGCGCTCGGGCGCGCCCTCCCGGGGCAGGTACACCGGCCCGGTCTCGTACAGGGCGACGTCGGGCATGCCCCGCCCCACGTTGCGCACCAGGGTCTTGAGCAGCCCCGGCAGCAGGGTGGTGCGCAGCAGCGGCTCGTCCTCGTTGAGCGGGTTGGCCAGTCGGACGCAGGTGCGGCGCGGGTCGTCGGCCTCGATCTGGAGCCCCTCCAGGTCGCGCTCGCCGACGAACGGGTAGCTCAGCACCTCGTCGTGCCCGGAGGCGGCCAGGGCCCGCCCCACGGCGCGTCGCGTGCGCTGGGACGGGGTGAGCCCGCGCCCGGCGGGGGCGCGCGGGGTCACCGAGGGGATGTTCGCATACCCCTCCAGGCGGACGACCTCTTCGGCCAGGTCGTTGGGGTCGGTCAGGTCGGGCCGCCAGGACGGCGGGGTGACGGTGAGCGCGTCCCCGTCGGCCCGCACGGCGCAGCCCACCTGCTCCAGCCGGTGCACCACGGCCGCGCGCGGGTAGTCCACCCCGGCGACCCGCCCGGGGTGGGCGGCGTCCAGCGCGATGGGGCCCGGCTCGGTGCCGGGCCCGGCCTCGGTGTAGCCGGGCTCCACGTGCGCGCCGCCGAGTTCGGCCAGCAGGCCGGCGGCGCGGGTGGCGGCCCGGAGCTGCAGGGCCGCGTCGACGCCGCGCTCGAAGCGGCGGGAGGCCTCCGAGGAGAGCTGGTGGCGGCGGGAGGTGCGGGCGATGCGGGCCTCGTCGAAGTGCCCGGCCTCGATGACGACGTGCCGCGTGTCCTCGCCGACCTCGGTATCGGCGCCGCCCATCACCCCGCCGATGCCGACCGGTCCGCGGTCGTCGGCGATGACGATGTCGTCGGGGTCGAGGTTCCGCTTGACGTGGTCGATCGTCTCCAGCGACTCGCCCTTGCGGCCGGCGCGCACCCGCAGGGCGCCCTGGAGGCGCTCCCCGTCCCAGGCGTGCAGGGGCTGGCCGAGCTCCATCATCACGTAGTTGGTGATGTCGACCGCCAGCGAGACGGGGCGCACCCCGCACAGGGCCAGGCGCCGCTTCATCCACACCGGAGTGGGCGCGGCCGGGTCGAACCCGCGGGCGGTGCGCAGGACGAACCTGCGGCACAGCTCGGGGTCGAGCTCGACGGGGTGGCCCCCGCCCGCGGCGGCGGTGACGTCGACGGCCTCGGCCGGGTCGCGGAAGGCGGTGCCGTAGAGCGCCGCGGCGTCGCGGGCCACGCCCCGCACCGACAGCGCGTAGCCGCGGTCCGGGGTGACGGCGATGTCGAGCACGTCCTCGCGCAGCGGCAGGAAGCCGAAGGCGTCCGCGCCGGGCTCGGCGGTGCCCGGCTCCAGCACGATGATGCCGGCGTGGTCCTCCCACAGCTCCAGCTCCGAGGCCGAGCAGATCATGCCCTCGGACATGCGGCCGTAGGTCTTGCGGGCGCCGATGGCGAAGCCGCCGGGCAGCTCGGCGCCGGGCAGCGCCGCCACGACCAGGTCGCCCTCGGCGAAGTTGCGGGCACCGCAGACGATGCCCTGGGGCTCGCCGGTGCCGTTGGCCGCGCCCACGTCCACCCGGCAGAACCGGATGGGCTTCTTGAACCCGGTGAGCTCCTCGATCTCCAGGACCCGCCCGGCGACCAGGGGGCCGGTGATGCCGGCGCCGACGGACTCGACCGTCTCCACCTCCAGGCCGGCCTCGATGAGCCGGGCGGCCAGGGAGCGGGCGGTGGTGCCCTCGGGCAGGTCGGTGTACTCGCGCAGCCAGGAAAGGGGGACGCGCATCAGATCTCCATCCCGAAGGCCGAGGTGAACCGGACGTCGCCCTCGACCATGTCGTGCATGTCCTCGACGCCGTGGGCGAACATCAGGGTGCGCTCGATGCCCAGCCCGAAGGCCCAGCCGCTGTAGCGGCCGGTGTCCACGCCGGCGGCGGTGAGCACCCGCGGGTTGACCACGCCGCACCCGCCGATCTCGATCCAGCCCTCCGAGGAGCAGGTGCGGCAGGGGCGGTCGGGGTCGCCGACCGAGGCGCCCCGGCACACGAAGCACTCCATGTCGACCTCGGCCGAGGGCTCGGTGAAGGGGAAGTAGGAGGCCCGGAAGCGGGTCTTCAGGCCGCCGCCGAACATCGACTCCACGAAGGCGTCGATCGCGCCGCGCAGGTGGGCCATGGTGATGCCCTCGTCCACGACCAGCCCTTCGAGCTGGTGGAAGACGGGGGTGTGCGTGGCGTCCAGCTCGTCGGTGCGGAAGGTGGTGCCGGGGGCGACCACGTACACCGGCAGCTCGCGCGCGAGCAGGGCGCGCACCTGCACCGGGGAGGTGTGGGTGCGCAGCACCTGCCCGGACTCCCCGCCCGAGGGCGCCTGCACGAAGAAGGTGTCCTGCATGGTGCGCGCGGGGTGGTCGGGCAGGAAGTTGAGGGCGTCGAAGTTGTACCACTCGGCCTCGACCTCGGGCCCCTCGGCCACCTCGAAGCCCATGGCCACGAAGATGTCGGTCATGCGCTCGGCGACGGTGGTGATGGGGTGGCGGGCCCCGCGGGGCGCGCGCCCGGTGGGCAGGGTGACGTCGACGGCCTCCTCGGTGAGGGCGCGGCGGTCGCGCTCCTCCTCCAGCTCGGCCTGGCGGTCCTTGAGCGCCTGGCCGACCCGCTTGCGCGCGCCGCCCACCCGCTTTCCGGCCTCGGCCCGGGCGGCCGGGGGGAGCGCGCCGATCTCGCGGTTGGCCAGCGCCAGCGGGGAGCGGTCCCCGGCATGCGCGGCCTTGGCCTCCTTCAGGGCCTCCAGGGAGTCGGCCGCCGCGATCGCGGCCAGGGCCGCGTCGAGCATCTGGGCGACCTCGTCGGGGTGGAGGGGCGTCACCTCGACCGGGTCATAGGAGTTGTTGGGTGCAGACATGGTTCTTTCGCCTCGCAGCCCGCCGCGGCGGCGGGCTCTGGCCGACAAGGAGCAGTCACTGCTGGGGTGGGGCCCGCCGCTGGCGCCGGTCCGCTCAGGCGAACTCGGGGGCGCCGGCGGGCACGGTAAATCGGAACTCCGCGCCGCCGGTGGGGGCGCGGCCGACGGTGATCGCGCCGCCGTGGGCCTCGATCAGGCCCTTGACGATGAACAGCCCCAGGCCGGTGCCGCCGCGGCGCCGGGAGCGCCAGAACTGGCGGAACACGCGCGGCACGGCCTCGGGCGGAATGCCCGTGCCCTCGTCGCGCACCGACACGGCTGCTCCCTCCTCATGCGGCTCGATCACTATGGTGACAGTACCAGCGCCGTGCCGTACCGCGTTCTCCACCAGGTTGGACAGGATCTGCTCGATCTTGTCGGCGTCCAGCCACAGCTCGGGAAGGGCGCCGGCCACGTGCAGCCGGAACCGGTCGGCGGACTCGCCGCCGGCGATCCGCCCGGCGACCACCTTGCGCACCCGCTCGGGCAGGTCGACCACGGCGCGGCGGACCTCCAGCCGGCCGGACTCGATGCGCGAGACGCTGAGCAGCTCGGTGATCAGCCGGGTGACCCGGTCGGCGTCGGCGTTGACCGTCTCCAGCATGAAGATCTTCTGCCGCTCGGTGAGCCGGTCCCACTTGGCCAGCACGGTGGCGGTGAACCCCTTGACGCTGGTCAGCGGGGAGCGCAGCTCGTGGGCGACGGTGGAGACCAGGTCGGCGCGGCCGCGGTCGGCGCGCTCGCGCGGGGAGGCGTCGCGCAGCGTGACCACCAGCCGGGCCAGCGGCCCGGCCGGGCGGGCGCGCACGTAGCGGGCGCTCATCAGCACCTCGCGCCCGTCGCCCAGGTGCAGCCGGCGCTCGGGCTGGCGGGTGCGGGTGCGCAGGCCGCCGTAGGGGTCGGAGCACTTCCACCAGTCGCGGCCGTCGGCGTCGGCGAGCGGGAGCACGTCGCGCAGGTCACGGCCGAGCGCGGCGTCGGGGTCGGTGCGGCAGAGCCGGGCGGCCATCCGGTTGAAGACCACCACGCGCCCGGCGCCGTCGGCGACGAGCAGGCCGTCCGGCAGGTCGTCGGCGGCCACGGCGGCCGGTGCCGCGGTCCCCGCCCTCTGGTCGCCGTCCACGACCGCCTCCCGCACCCTCGCAACGACCTGGCGGCGGCGCCGCCCTCCCCCGGTGTCACCGAGGGTCATCTGCCGTGATGGACCGAGCGTAGCGGCTGGGGCAGGGGCGCGGGCAAGTCGTGGCGCTACCCGGATCACGGGTCGCGCAGGGGTTTACGCGCTCTGCGCATCGCCCCGGCCGGGGCGGCGCTGCTCACGGGCGGTGGTGTACAGGCACACGGCCGCGGCGGTGGCCAGGTTGAGGCTCTCGGCCCCGCCGTAGATCGGCACGCTCACCGCCCCGTCGGTCAGGGCCACGGTCTGCGCGGGCAGCCCCCAGGCCTCGTTGCCGAAGACCCAGGCCACCGGGCCGCTCAGGCCCCCGGCGTCGGCGGTGGTGTGCAGGTCGGCGCCGCCCTCGCCGTCGGCGGCCCAGACCGCGGCGCCATCCTCGCGCAGCAGCGCCACCGCCTCGGCGGCCGGGGCGCCCACCACCACGGGCAGGTGGAACAGGCTCCCGGCCGAGGCCCGCACGCACTTGCCGTTGTAGGGGTCGACCGAGGCGTCGGTGAAGACCACCGCGTCGGCTCCGGCCGCGTCGGCGGTGCGCAGCACGGTGCCGGCGTTGCCGGGGTCGCGCACGTGCGAGAGCACGGCCACCAGGCGGGCGCCGCGCACGCGCTCCAGCGGCACGTCGACGAACGGGCAGACGGCCACCAGCCCCTGGGGGGTGACCGTCTGCGCCAGTTCGGCCATCACCTCCGCGCTGACCCGGTGCACCGGCACCTCGGCGGCGTAGGCGGCGGTGACCAGGTCGTCGTGGCGGCGGGCGGCCTCGGCGGTGGCGAACAGCTCGGCCACCCCGCCGGGGCGGGCCAGGGCCTCGCGCACCGCCTGCGGGCCCTCCGCCAGGAAGCGCCGCTCGCGCTGGCGGAAGGCGCGCTTGGCGAGCCGACGAGCCCCCTTGATCCGGGGGGAGCGGACGCTCGTGTACTCGTGGCTCGCCATCACGGTCCCGTGCTCCGGGGTCAGGCCGCGGCCTTGGAGGCGGGGGCGGGCAGGTGCTTCTTCGCCGTCTCGACCAGCGTGCCGAACACGGCCGGGTCGTTGACCGCGAGCTCGGCGAGCATGCGGCGGTCGACCTCGATGCCGGCGGCCTTCAGGCCCTGCATGAACCGGTTGTAGGTGAGGCCGTTCGCGCGGGCACCGGCGTTGATCCGCTGGATCCACAGGCGGCGGAACTGGCCCTTGCGGTCCTTGCGGTCCCGGTAGGAGTAGGTCATCGAGTGGAGCATCTGCTCCTTGGCCTTGCGGTACAGGCGCGACCGCTGGCCGCGGTAGCCGCTGGCCCGCTCGAGAATGACCCGGCGCTTCTTCTTGGCGTTGAGTGCCCGCTTCACGCGTGCCACTGTGACTCCTCAGGGTATCCGGTGACGCTCACCGCGCCACCGCTTCGTCTACGTCCGAACGCGACCGGGCTCAGCCCAGCAGCTTCCTGATCTTCTTGGCGTCGGCGGGCGCCATCTCCACCACGCCGTCCAGGCGGCGGGTGCGCTTGGAGGCCTTGTGCTCCATGAGGTGGTTCTTGTTGGGGCGGCGGCGCATGATCTTGCCGGTCCCGGTCACGCGAAAGCGCTTGTTGGCACCGCTGTGCGACTTGTTCTTCGGCATCTCGCCGTCGTCTCCTACTCGTTGTACCGGTGTGCGCACGCCGGGTGCCGGGCCGTCCGGGGGACGGCCCGGCACCGACGCATCGGCGGGCGGGTCAGCCCTGGCCGTTGGCCTCCTCCTCGCGGCGCTGCTCGCGGCGGGTCTTGCCGCCACTGGCCGCGCGGGCCTCGGCCTTGTGCTCGGAGCGGCGCTTGTGCGGCCCCAGGACCATGACCATGTTGCGGCCGTCCTGCTTGGGCTGCGACTCCACCGATCCCAGTTCCTGGACGTCCTCGGCCAGCTTGGCCAGCAGGCGGCGCCCCAGCTCGGGGCGGGACTGCTCGCGGCCGCGGAACATGATCGTCACCTTGACCTTGTCCCCGCCCCTGAGGAAGCGCTCGACGTGACCCTTCTTGGTGTCGTAGTCGTGCCCGTCGATCTTGGGGCGGAGCTTGATCTCCTTGATGATCGTGTTCGACTGGTTCTTGCGCGACTCGCGCGCCTTGACCGCGGACTCGTACTTGAACTTGCCGTAGTCCATCAGCTTGGCGACCGGCGGCCGCGCGGTCGGGGCGACCTCGACCAAGTCGAGGTCGGCCTCCTGTGCCAGACGCAGGGCGTCCTGCACGGAGACGATGCCGACCTGCTCGCCGTTGGGTCCGACGAGTCGGACCTCGGGAACCCGGATGCGGTCGTTGATGCGGGGCTCGGCGCTGATGAGACCCCTCCCTAGCCTTGTCGTGGTGCTCCGTAGTGAAGGGGTTCCCACCCGCGGCCCCGTGATGGGGGCGGAAAGCGAAAAACCCCGCCAGCCGTGGCAAGCGGGGTGATCCACCGGGCGGCGGACCGCTCGTCGCGCGGGGTCCGTGGACCCCGCGGGCGCACCGTCCCGCCGACCGGAACCCGTACGAGTGGTGCCCGACGGGTGGGAGGATCGGCCTCCGCTTGCGTCTCCGGGCGCCGCAGGGGCGCCCGGATCAGGTCAGGACCCTACTCTACCAGGGCCGCCGGACCCGCCGGGCCGCTGCCGGGGGGGGGAGTCCCCTCACGCCGACGAACGCCCTGAGCGGCGGGGCTATTCCCCCGCCGCGGGGGCCGCCCGCCGGGCGAGTTCGGCCTCGCCCGCCGCGCGCATCGCCTCCACCGGGGCCGGCCCGGCCCCGGTCATCAGCTCCACCTGGGCCGCCGCCTGGTGCAGCAGCATCGGGAAGCCGCCGACCACGGTGCGCCCGGCCGCGGCGGCCGCGCGGGCCAGCGCGGTGGGCCAGGGGCTGTAGACCACGTCGAAGACGGCCGCCCCGCTCTGCGCGACGCGGTCGGCCCAGGCGTCGGCGGCCCCGGACGGCAGCGTGCTGGCCACCAGGTCCACCTCCAGGTGGCGCTCGAGTTCGGCCAGCGGCGCCGCCTCTGCGGCGATGCCGGTGCGCCCGGCCGCCTCCAGCACCCCCCGGGCGCGGGCGGGGTCGCGGGCCAGGACCGTGACCGAGGCGGCGCCCAGCCGGTGCAGGGCGGCCACCGCGGAGGCGGCGGTCGCCCCGCCCCCGAGCACCGCCGCGGTGCGCGGGGCGCCCGCCCCGGCCTCGGACAGCGCCGCGGCGATCCCGTGCACATCGGTGTTGTGTGCCGTGCGTCCGCCGCCGGACAGCACCAGGGTGTTGGCGGCGCCGACCTGCCGGGAGGCCTCGTCGGACCGGTCGGCCGCCTCCAGGGCCGCCTTCTTGAGCGGCATGGTCAGCGACAGCCCCGCCCATTCGGGCCCGCAGGAGCGCAGGAACGGCTCCAGGCCGTCCTCACCGCACTCGTGCAGCCCGTAGCTCCACTCCCCCGCGATGCCCAGCGCCGCGTAGGCGGCCCGGTGCAGCACCGGCGAGAGCGAGTGGGCCACCGGCGACCCCAGCACCGCGGCGCGCATCAGGCCCCTCCCCGCCGGCTCTGCTGGAACCGCTCCTTGAGCACCAGGAACTCGTCGTGGGTCTCGGCGAACTCGGTCACACCGTTCTCCGGGTCGGTGGCGACGAAGTACAGGTAGTCCTCGTCGGAGGGGGACAGGGCCGCCTTGATGGCGTCCTCCCCGGGGCTGACGAACGGCCCGGCGGGCAGGCCCTTGCGGCCGTAGGTGGCGTAGTCGCTGCCGGCGGCCTTGCACTCGGCGAGCTGGTCGCCGGTCAGGGCGATGCCGTGCTCGCCGATGACGTAGAAGCAGGTGCTGTCCATGCCCAGCTCCATGCCCTCCTCCAGACGGTTGTGGACGACCGCCGAGATGTCGGGCATGTCCTCCACCGAGCCGGTCTCGGCCTGCACGATGGCCGCCACCGCCATGACCTCGTTGGGGTCCATGCCCACCTCCTCGGCGCGGCCCTCCAGGTCGACCCCGGGGTCCTCGGCGACCTGGGTGAACCGGCGCACCATCCGGGAGAGCACCTCCTGGGCGTCCATGTCCGGGGAGAGGGTGTAGGTGGCGGGGAACAGGTAGCCCTCGGGCCCCTGCTCGGCGTAGTCGGGCAGCCCCAGCGAGGCCGGGTCGTCGTAGGCGGCCTGCAGGTCCTCCAGCGGGATGCCCGACTCCTCCGACACCTGGGCGAGGACCTCCGAGGCCCGCTTGCCCTCGGGGACGGTGACCTTGACCTCGGAGCGCGAGGCGGGGTCGAGCATGAGTTCGACGGCCTCCCCCGCGCCCATCCGCGAGCGCATCAGGTAGGTGCCGGGCGTCAGCTCCGCCCCGGCCTCGTCCAGCGCGTTGGTGAAGGCGCGGGAGCTGGCCACCACGCCGGCGTCCTCCAGGATCCCGCCGATCCGGGACCCCGAGGCGCCCTCGGGGACGACGACCTCCACCTGCCCGCTGCCCGCGCCCTCGTAGTCGGCGGGGAAGAGGAAGGTGCGGGCGGCGAAGCCGCCGCCGGCCACGACGACCGCGAGCGCGGCGCCGACCACGACGGCCTTGCCCTTGCCGCCCCTGCCGCCGCCCTTGCTCCGGGCGCGGCGCGGGGCCGCGCGCCGCCCCTTGCCGCGGGCCCGGCGCCCGCGCGGGTCGGCCTCGGGGCGGTCGTCGTCGGGCCCGTCCCCGGCCGCCGGTTCCGCTGTCTCCCCGCTCGGTTCCGGCCCGGGGTCGGACACGGGGCCGGCCTGGGGGTGCGCCCTGCGGCGCCCGCCCTTGCGCGTCACCGGGACCGCGTCGAAGTCCAGCGTGCGCTGCGGCAGCGGCCGGTCGAACGGGGCCTCGCCGTCGTCCGGCGGCTCCGCGCCCAGTCCCAGGGGGTCCCGCTCCTCCTCCGGCTCGCGCCGCCGGCGGCGGCCGCGCGGGCGCTGCGGGCCCGGGTCGACCGGCAGCGGCCCGGAGTCGGCCGCGGGTTCCCGCGGCGGCGGGGCGACCGCGCCGCCGACGAGGTCGGGGTCGGTCTCGGGTTTGCGGCGGCGGCCCCGGCGCGGGCGTTCGCCGCCGCCGGAGGCGGCCGGCGCCGAGGGCCAGGGGTCGGTGAGGGGGTCGGGTTCGCGCGGCCCCTCCGGGCGTGCGCGCCGACCGCCGTAGGGCCGCTGGTCGCCGTCCGGTCCGTAGCCGTTCATCCGCTCACCTCGACGATCTCCCCGGGGGGGCGGCCGGTGGTGCGCTCGCTGTCCAGTGCGGACTGCAGCAGCACCACCGCGGCCGCCTGGTCGATCACCGCGCGGCGGGCCCGGCCGGCGCGGGCGCCGCGCTTGGCGTGCCCGGGGCCCGCGACCAGCTGCTGCTGTGCGGTGACGGTGGTCAGCCGCTCGTCGACCATCCGGACCGGGACCGGGGCCAGCATGCGGGCCAGCGACACGGCGAAGGCGCGGGCCGAGCGCGCCGCGGCGCCCTCGGTTCCGGAGAGCGATGCGGGCAGGCCGACCACCACTTCGCGCGCCTCGCGCTCGACCACCAGGGCGGCGATCCGCGCGAGGTCGCCGGTGCCGCGGCGGACGGTCTCCACGGGGGAGGCCAGGACACCTCCGGGGTCACTTGCGGCGACGCCGATGCGGGCGTCGCCGGGGTCCACGGCCAGACGTACGCCGTTCCTCAACGACCGGGCTCCCCCGTGCGGGTCCAGGGGGCGGCGGCAGGGGTCACGTCTCGTTCCTTTCTGGCGGGCACCGCGCCGCCGGTCGGGCGGGCGCGGCAGCGGACCGCCGCGGCGCCCGGGGCGCCGCGGCGGGGCTCGGGCAGGCTCCGGTGGACGAGAAGCCTTACACGGAGACTCTGCCTTGGAAAAGGGTCAGGCGGACTCTCCGACGCGCGCTTCGATGGCACCGAGCGCGCGATCGACCGCGGCCGGGTCGGTGCCGCCGCCCTGGGCGACGTCGGGCTTGCCGCCACCGCCGCCGCCGAGCTCGCGGGCGGCGGTGCCCACCAGGTCCCCGGCCTTGAGGCCGCGCCTCTGGGCCGCCTTGTTGGCGGCCACCACGACCACCGGGCGGTCCTTGGGCACCCCGGCGACGGCGACCACGGCCGGCCGCTCCTCGCCCAGGCGCCCGCGCACGTCCAGGGCCAGCTTGCGCAGGTCGTCGCCGGAGGCGCCGTCCTCGGCGCGGTGGGTGGCCAGCAGCACGCCGGCGCGCTCGCGGGCGCCCTCGGCCAGCCCTGCGGCGGCCTGCAGCACCTGGGCGGCGCGCAGCCGCTCGATCTCCTTCTCGGCGGTGCGCACCCGGGAGACCAGGGAGTCGATGCGCTCGGGCAGCTCCTCGCGCGGGGCCTTGAGCTGCTCGGAGAGCTGGCCCACCAGCATGGACTCCTTGGACAGGCGGCGGAAGGCGTCGATGCCCACGGCGGCCTCGATCCGGCGCACGCCCGAGCCCACCGAGGACTCGCCCAGCACCTTGACCACGCCGAGGCGGCCGGTGGCGGGCACGTGGGTGCCGCCGCACAGCTCGCGCGAGTAGTCGCTCATCTCGACCACCCGGACCCGGTCCCCGTACTTCTCGCCGAACATGGCCAGGGCGCCCATCTTGAGCGCCTCGTCCAGGCTGGTCTGGAAGTCGCGGACCTGGATGTCGTCGGCCAGGACGGTGTTGACCTCCTCCTCGACCTCGGCCAGCTCCTCGGTGCGCAGCGGCCGGTCGGCGGTGAAGTCGAACCGCAGCCGGCCGGGCTGGTTCTCCGAGCCCGCCTGGCCGGTCGAGGCGCCCAGCGCGTTGCGCAGCGCCGAGTGGATGAGGTGGGTGGCCGAGTGCGAGCGGGAGACCGAGGCGCGCCGGCCGGTGTCGATGGCGGCGTGCACGGGGTCGTCCACCACCAGCTCGCCCGAGCGCACGGTGCCGCGGTGCACGAACAGGCCGGGCAGCGGCTTCTGCACGTCCTCCACGTCGGCCGCGCCGCGGCCGTCGACGGTGATGGTGCCCTTGTCGGCGAGCTGGCCGCCGGACTCGGCGTAGAAGGGCGTGCGGTCCAGCACGATCTCCACCTTCTCGCCGGCGCGGGCGACGTCGGCCGCCTGTCCGCCGACGATCAGGCCGAGGATGCGGGCCTCGCCCTCCTGGTCGGTGTAGCCGAGGAAGTCGGTGGCGCCGGAGGTGTCCAGGAGCCGCGCGTAGACGCTGACGTCGGCGTTGCCGAGCTTCTTGGCCTTGGCGTCGCGCTTGGCGGTCTCGCGCTGGCGCTCCATGAGCGAGGAGAAGGACTCCTCGTCCACCCGCAGGCCCTGCTCGGCGGCCATCTCCAGGGTGAGGTCGATGGGGAAGCCGTAGGTGTCGTGCAGCTGGAAGGCGTCGGCGCCGGAGAAGGTGGCGCCGCCCGCGGCGCGGGTGCGCTCGGCCGCCCGGTTGAACAGGGCGGTGCCCGAGCGCAGGGTGTCGGCGAAGTTCTTCTCCTCGGCGTCGATGACGCTGTGGACCATCTGCGCCTTGTCGAGCAGGTCGGGGTAGATGTCCTTCATCGCGTCGATGCTGACCGCGGTCAGCTCGTGCATGTGGAAGGCGTCGTCGCCCGAGAGCAGCCGCAGGTTGCGGATCGAGCGGCGCAGGATGCGGCGGAGCACGTAGCCGGCCTTCTCGTTGCCGGGCCGGACCCCGTCGCCGACCAGCATGACGGCGCTGCGCACGTGGTCGGCGACGACCCGCAGCATCACGTCCTGCTCGGCGTCGTCGCCGTAGCGGGTGCCGGTGAGCTCGGCGGCCTTGGCCAGCACGCGGCCGATGATGTCGGTCTCGTAGATGTTGTCGACGCCCTGCAGCACCGCGGCCAGGCGCTCCAGGCCCAGGCCGGTGTCGATGTTCTTCTTGGGCAGGTCCCCCAGGATGGGGTAGTCCTTGCCGGCCCCCTCGCCCCGCTCGTACTGCATGAAGACGAGGTTCCAGATCTCGATGTAGCGGTCCTCGTCGGCCGCGGGCCCGCCGTCGGCGCCGTACTCCGGGCCGCGGTCGTAGAAGATCTCCGAGCAGGGGCCGCAGGGGCCGGGCACGCCCATGTCCCAGTAGTTCTCGTCCATCCCCATGCGCTGGATGCGCTCGGGGCGCACGCCGACCACGTCCCGCCAGATCCCGGCGGCCTCGTCGTCGTCGAGGTAGACGGTGACCCAGAGCCGCTCGGGGTCGATGCCGAAGCCGCCCTCCTCCACGGGCGCGGTCACCAGCTCCCAGGCCAGCGGGATCGCCCGCTCCTTGAAGTAGTCGCCGAAGGAGAAGTTGCCGAGCATCTGGAAGAAGGTGGCGTGCCGGGAGGTCTTGCCGACCTCCTCGATGTCCTTGGTCCGGATGCACTTCTGCACGCTGGTGGCCGTGGCGTGCGGGGGCGTGCGCTGGCCCAGGAAGTAGGGCTTGAACGGCACCATGCCGGCCGGGACCAGCAGCAGGGTGGGGTCCTCGGCGACCAGGCTCGCGGAGGGGACGACGGTGTGTCCGTTCTTCTCGAAGAATGCGAGGAAGCGGCGGGCGATTTCTGCCGTCTCCATCAGCGGCCGTCCTTCGTCTCGGGGGCGCCGTTCGCGCCGTGCGTGTGGATCTGTGCCCGGGCGGTGCGGGGGAGCGCGCCGCCGGGGGCCGCCCGCTCGGCGGAGTACAGGCGCAGGAGCTCGGCCTCCCGCTGCTCTGTGGCGGCGTGGACGTCCTCGTTGAACTCGCGGAGGGCGCCCCGGTAGTCGGCGACGCGGTCCTCGACGCGGTCGGCGATGCCTCCCGGACTCCACGCACGTGCCGTGCGGTTGAGCCTGTGCACAACATACCCGCCGAGGACGGCGCCCGCGACGAGACAGGTCAGGCGGCCGGTCACCGGCGCTCCCTCCTGCGGCGGGTGCGCACCAGCGCAAGGGCCCGGCGCTGGCCCATCACGCGGCGCACACCGTAGGACAGCGATGCGATCTTCACAAGCGGCCCGCTCACCACCGACCGGGTGAGAGCGGTCATGGTGGACAGGTCCTCGGTGGTCGCGGCGACGTTGGAGGTGATCTCCTCCACGCGCTCCAGCGAGGCGTCGGTGCGCTCCACGGTGGCCGCGACGTCGTCCAGCAGCGGACGGGTCCGCTCGCCGAAGTCGGCCACCACCTTGGTGGCCTCGGTGAGCAGGCGGGTCAGCTTCACGAGGGTCACGCACAGGAACGCGACCAGGACGGTCCAGACCACCGCGGCGATGAGGGCGGCGAGCTCTCCTCCGGTCAGCATGCGGGCTCCGTTGGCGTTCGGGATGTCGGGGGCTCTCCGGGGGGGGACGGGGCCGCGCGGCCGGGGGCGGGCGCCGCCTGCGGCCGGGCCGGGAGCCGGATACGGACGACCCTATCGCGTTCGGGAACGGCCCGCCCTCCCCCTCCGGGGGCGTGGCGCGGCCCCTGCGCGTCGACGGATCGACCGCTATGCATGAGAATCAGAGGCGGCACCCCATTCGCCCCCCTCACGAGACAGGCTGGACAGGACCCCCGCATGAGCCGACGCTCCCCGAACGAGATGTCCGTTCTGGTCCCTCCGAACCTCGGCCCCGCCTCCCCTTCCGACCCCCGCCGCCTGGGCCCCTACCTGGTGATCGGGCGGATCGGCTCGGGCGGCACCGGGACCGTGTTCGCCGCGGTCGACCCCATGGGCGGCGACGACCCGCTGGCCGCGGTCAAGGTGCTGCACTCCCCCGGGCTGGACGACCCGCGCGCCCGCGCGCAGCTGCGCTCCCGGCTGGAGGCGCTGGCGGCGGTGGACGGGCGGGTGTACGTGCCGCCGGTGCGCTTCGACACCGAGGCCGCTCCTCCGTGGCTGGCGATGCCCTACGTCTCGGGCATCCCGATGGCCGCCTACATCCGCCGCCGCGGGCCGATGGGGCCCGGGCGGCTGCTGGCGCTGGCCGCCGGCCTGGCCGAGGGGCTGATGGCGCTGCACCGGAACGGGGTGCCGCACGGCGACATCAAGCCCGGCAACGTGCTCATCGGCAGCCGGGGCCCGCGGATCCTGGACTGCGCGCTGCCCGGCGACGACGAGGTGCTGCGGCGCACCGCCGGGGCCTGGATCGCCCCGGAGCGGCACCAGGGGGCGCCGCCCTCGCCGGCCGCCGACGTCTACTCCTGGGGCATGGTGCTGGCCTTCGCCGCGACCGGCCGGCTGCCCTTCGGGCACGGCGAGCCCGAGGTGCTGGCCCGCCGGGTGCTGACCGAGGAGCCCGAGCTGGAGGGGGTGCCGCGGGAGCTGCTGCCGCTGGTGGAGCGGGCGCTGGCCAAGGACCCCGCCGAGCGGCCCTCGATCCGGGAGCTGATCGGGTCGGCCATCGCCGCATGGGAGCAGGGCGCCGCCGAGGAGCAAGCGGCGGCCTCCGCCGCCGCGGGGGTGCGCGGCACCGCGGTCACCAAGGTGCTCTCCCGCGAGTGGCAGGGCGTGGTGGAGCCGGCCCGGCTGCCGCGGGTGATCCGGCTGGACGACGGGGCGGTGCGGCGGCCGGGCCGGGTTCCGCTGCTGATCGGCGGCGCCGCCGTGGCCCTGGCCCTGGTGGGCGGGGGCGCGTGGGTGGCCGCCGAGGTGGTCGGCGGCGGGGCCGAGCCGCCGCCCGAGCCCTCCCCCGAGCCGTCGGAGCCGGTGGAGACCGAGGAGGGGCCGCGCACCGCCACGGTGCGCTTCGATCCCACGCTGCAGGAGGACCCGCAGGACGGGCCCTGGGTGTTCACCCCGGTGGAGGAGGCCGACGCCGACGCCCCGCCGCCCGAGGGCGGGATGCTGGCGCCCGACGACTGGAGCTCCTACTGGAGGCGGGCGGAGGGGGCGGAGCCGCAGACCGCGGTGATCCCCGACGACGCCGAGGTGTACTGCGCGCACTACTGCCAGCCCGGGGACGGGTGGATCGAGGACGGGCGCGGCACCTACGAGACCGACGGGGCGCACTTCACCGACTACCTGAGCTGGGGCCGGGTGGTGATCGCCGAGGTCGAGTTCGACGAGGGCACCGGCGAGGGGGAGCCGGAGATCGTGCGCATCACCGAGCTCTACCCCCAGCCGCTGGAGGGCTGAGCCCGGCTCACCCCTCGGGCCGCCCGTCGGGGCGGCGGACCCCCTTGATCCGCTCCAGCACCTCGGCGTAGCGCCGCTCGGCGCCGTGGGAGGTCGGGCGGTAGTACTCGGCGTCCTTCAGCGCGTCCGGCGCGTACTGCTGGGCCACCACGCCGCCCGGGTAGTCGTGGGCGTACTTGTAGCCCTCGCCGTGGCCGAGCTGCTCGGCGCCCTTGTAGTGGCCGTCGCGCAGGTGCGCCGGGACCGGACCGGCCCGGCCCGCCCGCACGTCGGCCGCGGCCGCGTCGACCGCCCGGATGACCGCGTTGGACTTGGGCGCCAGGCTGATGTGCACCACCGCCTGGGCCAGGTTGATGCGCGCCTCGGGGAGCCCGATCAGCTCCACCGCCTGGGCGGCGGCCACCGCCGTCTGCAGGGCGGCCGGGTCGGCCATGCCCACGTCCTCGCTGGCGTGCACCACCAGGCGGCGGGCGATGAACCGGGGGTCCTCGCCCGCCTCGATCATCCGGGCCAGGTAGTGCAGCGCGGCATCGGGGTCGCTGCCGCGCATGCTCTTGATGAAGGCGCTGACCACGTCGTAGTGCTGGTCCCCGGAGCGGTCGTAGCGCACCGCGTGCCGGTCCGCGGCCCGCTCCAGGTCGGCCAGGGTGATCTCGGCGCGCTCGCCCGCGACCAGGGAGGCGGCCTCCAGGTAGGTCAGGCAGCGCCGGGCGTCCCCGCCGGCCAGGCGCACCAGGTGGTCCTCGGCCTCGGCGGAGAGGGTGTGGCGGCCGTCCAGGCCGCGCTCGTCGGCCAGGGCCCGTTCGAGCACCCCGCGCACGTCGTCGTCGGTCAGCGACTCCAGGGTGAGCAGCAGCGAGCGGGACAGCAGCGGCGAGACCACCGAGAAGAACGGGTTCTCGGTGGTGGCGCCGATGAAGCTGACCCACCGGTTCTCCACCGCCGGCAGCAGGGCGTCCTGCTGGGTCTTGCTGAACCGGTGCACCTCGTCGACGAAGAGCAGGGTGCGGGTGCCGCGCATGCCCATCAGCCGGCGCGCCTCGTCGATGACGGCGCGCACCTCCTTGACCCCGGCGCTGACCGCGGACAGCTCCACGAAGCGGCGGTCGGTGGCGCGGCTGACCACGGTGGCCAGGGTGGTCTTGCCGGTGCCGGGCGGGCCCCACAGGAACAGCGACATGGGGGCGTCGTCCTCGACCAGGCGGCGCAGCGGGCTCCCGTCGCCGAGCAGGTGGCCCTGGCCGGCCACCTCGTCCAGGGTGCGCGGGCGCATCCGCACGGCCAGCGGCTCCTGGGTGCGCTGGGCCTCGGCTCCGGCGTCGTCGAACAGCGTTTCGGACACGCCTCCACGGTATCGGGTGGACTCAGGTGCTCATCCGGGGTTCATCCGCGCGATGAGGATGGCGATGTCGTCGCCGCGCCCGGCCGGGGCCAGCGCGGCCAGGGTGGTGGCGGCCGCGTGCACGTCGGCGCCCATGCTGCACAGCGCCTCGCCGGTGGCGGCCAGCCCGTCGTCCATGGCCACCTCGGCGCTCTCCACGAGGCCGTCCGAGCACATCAGCAGGGTCTCCTCCGGGCGCAGCACCCGCTCGGTGACGGCGTACTTGCTCTCGGCGTCCACGCCGACCGGCGGGCCGGTCTCCACCTCCCAGGCCTCGTAGGCGTCCTCGGTGGCGATGATGGCCGGGGGCTGCCCGGCCCAGGCGGCGCGCATCCGGCCGGTGTCCAGGTCCAGCACGAGGTAGCCGCAGGTGGCGAAGACGATCTCGCCGGTCTCGGTGAGCAGCCGGTTGGTCTCGGCGAGCACCGCGCCGGGGTCGGCCTCGGTGGTGGCGTAGGCCCGGAAGGCCACCCGGATCTGCCCCATGGCGGCGGCCGCCTCCACCCCGTGGCCCTGGACGTCGCCCACGACCAGGCCCACGCGGCGGCCGGTCAGCCGGATCACGTCGTAGAAGTCGCCGCAGACCCGCCAGCCGGCCCGGGCGGGCAGGTAGCGCACGGCGATGTCCAGGTCGCCGAAGTGCGGGATCTGCGGGGGCAGCATGCGCCGCTGCACCTCGTCGGCCAGCTCCAGCTCCTCCAGCTGCCGGTAGACCCGCTGCAGGGCCTGGCCGGCCAGCCCGGCCAGGGTGAGCATGAGGGCGCGCTCGTCGGGGGTGGCGTGGTGCGGCCGGTCCCAGGCCACCTGCCACACGCCCAGGGCGACCCGGCGGTCGCCGAAGACCGGGACGGTGGCCCAGGACTGGGCGGCCGAGCGGGCCATCAGCGGCTCCACGGCCGGGAAGCGCTCCAGCATCTCGGCGCGGCTCTCGAAGAAGCGGGGCTGGCGGTCCTGGACCACCGCGCCCATCGGGTAGGCGGCGTCGGCGGCGTCGCGCCCGTCGATGAGCGGGGCGGTGCCGGTGTGCTCCCGCCCGGCGGGGTAGGGGCGCAGCACGCCGTCCTCGACCAGCATCACCCCGGCGGCGCTGCCGCCGAAGATCGGCACGAACTCCTCCGCGAGCAGGCCGGTGACCTCGTCCACGGTGGTGGCCGAGACGAGCTTGGCGGCCAGCTCGGTGACCTGGCGGCCCTGGGCGGCCTCGATCCGGCGGCGGTCGGCCAGCCGGCGGATCAGCTGCACGTGCTCGGTGACGTCGTCGACGACGCCGACCAGGCAGGGGCCGGCCGGGCCCTCGACGTAGCGGGCCTTGGCGTGCAGCACCCGCTCGTCGCCGACCAGGTCGGTCATCCGGAACCGCTGCTCGTAGTCGCGGCCCAGGTGCGAGGCCTCCACGGCGTCGCGGACCCGGGCGATGTCGTCGGGGTGCACCCGGGCCAGCAGGGTGTCCAGGTCGCGGGCCTCCCCGGCGAGCACCCGCCCCAGCGGGGAGGGGCCGAACAGCTCGCGCATCCGCCCGGTGCGCAGGTCCAGGCTCCACAGGGCGGTGTCGGAGCCGGCGGTGCGCAGCTCGGTCAGGGCGCGCACGGCCTCCTCATCGCGCGCCGTCTCCTGGAGCATGACCACCGCCGCGGCGGCCCCGCGGGCGCCGTCGGCGCCGGGCAGGGCGCGCACCCGCACCGTCATCCGGCGGTACTCGCCGTCGGGGCGCCGCAGCCCCAACGCGCGGGGCCGAGGCTCGTGCCGCTCGAAGGCGTCGCGGTGCAGGTCCCAGGCGCGCCCGGCGTCGGCGCCGCTGAGCAGCTCGGGCCAGGGGCGGCCGGCCAGCTCCTCGGCGGTGGCGCCGACCGCCTCGGTGAAGGCCCGGTTGGCCTGGGCGATCGCGCCGGTGCGCTCGACCGCGGCCAGGGCCGCGGGCGCGTCGGCGAAGGCCGCCTGGGCCCCGCCCTCACCGCGGGCCGGCTGCCCTTGGGCCGTCCCCTCCGCTGCGCCGGTTGTGCGGTTCACGTGCTGTTTCAATCCCTGGTGTCGGTGCGGACGCCTCCGGGCCGCGGCGCTCGGAGGTGCATCGTGACGTCCGATTCGGATCAGTTTAGCCATCCGGACCGCGTTCGCGCCGCCGCTGCTCCGGGCGGTGGTCGGGCGTTCGGCGTCGGCGCCGGAATTCGCGGCCGCGGGAGGCGGGATGGGCCGTTCTCCGGCCGGGCGGGGCGGACGCCGCCCCGCGGTTCCGCGGCACGCCCCACGTTATGCCAATCGGCGGTGTTTTCGCGCCTTTCCCACGCCGGGCGGGGCGCATCGCCGCACGTGCGGGCCCCGACCGGCCCGACGGAACCGGAATCGGGAGGAGAAAACGCCCGACCGAACGTCCGTTTCCGGACAATTCAGGAGTTCAATGGAAGGTCACGGAAAGGTCGCGTTTCCACGTGCGTTCCGGCCCCCTGCATACAGGAAGGGGCCCACGGGTGCGGTGCGCACCCGCGGGCCCCGAAAGGTCCGCCGGAATACGGTCAGGCCTGCTCCCCGTCCTCGGCGCCGGGGACGGCGTCGATGCCGGCCTCCGCGCGCTGGGCGGGGGTGATCGGCGTGGGCGCCCCGGTCAGGGGGTCGCCGCCCGAGGCCGTCTTCGGGAAGGCGATCACCTCGCGGATGGTGTCCTGGCCCGTCAGCAGGGTCAGGATGCGGTCCCGCGGTCCGTGCGGCGGCGCGCCTCACGCACCGCTTCGATCCCCGAGTCAAGGTCACGCACAGCGCACAGGCTCCCACGGCGGCCGTCCCAGTAGAGGCGCTCTTCCCGCAGGCAGGGATCGCATTCCCGCTCCTCAGGATCGAACATCCCGAACTCTCCGATGTACAGCCCGAGGTCGTACCCCTGGGCCAGCACGCCGAGCATCCACGGGTGGAGCCCCCAGCGGCCCGGGAGCCGGCCCGCGTACGGGAACGCGTGCACCATGATGACCGGACAGGAGGGAACTTCAAGCGGGCGTCCCGACGGGGAAACGGCACGGATGATGTAAGCGGCGGTCACGATGCACCACTCCCTGTCAACGATCGACACTGCTACGCTACTGCGTCATATGACAGACAACAAGCACATGAACAGAATCCGCATATCCTGAACCAGGAAGTGATTGCGAGGTGCGCATTACGTGGCATATGTCGGACTTCGGCGTCGACGGCTCGGTCGGCGCTTGGCGGAGTTGCGCAAACGCGCAGGAATGAGGCAGGCCGACGTCGTCGGCGAGTTCGGCTGGAGCCAATCCAGCCTGGCCCGCTATGAACGCGGAGAGCGGGCGCCCCAGAGGAGCGTGATGCAGCTCCTCTTCGATCTCTACGGCGTGGGGCCGGATGAGCGCGAGGAGACCATGAACCTCTACCGGCTCGCCGAGCGGCCGAGCTGGTGGTACCCCTACCGTGACCTCATCAGGCCGGAGTACGCCGCGATCATCGATCTCGAGGCGGACGCCTCGGAGATCCGGACCTACGAGGCCATCGTCCCCGGGCTCCTCCAGACCCCCGCTTACGCACGCCAGGTGCTGCGGTACGGCGCACAGGAGATCGGCGAGGACGAGGTGGAGCGTCGGCTGGAAGTACGCCTCGGCAGGCAGGAGGCCTTTTCGGCCACCGACCGCCCCCGCCTGATCGCGGTCATGGACGAAGGCGCCCTTCGGAGGGAGGTCGGCGGCCGGGAGGTCATGCGCGAGCAGGTCGGCCATCTGCTGGACATGGCGGGCGAGGCGCGAACGACGATCCAGGTCGTCCCCTACTCCGCAGGCGCCAACCCGGGCGCCGCCGGCGGCTTCATGCTCCTCGACTGTGAGGACATGCGCGTGGCCTACGTGGACACGATCGCCGGGGAACTCTACCTCGAAGGGGCGTCGGAGGTGAGGACCTGCTCGCAAGCCTTCGAGCAGATCCTAGGATTCGCCTTTAGCGCGAAGGACTCGATGTCCCTTCTCCACGAGTACCTGGAGGCATACACGTGAAGATCAAGTCCAGCTACAGCACCCAGCAGGGGGCCTGCGTGGAGGTCGAACAGGTCGGCGACGCCTTCCACGTGACCGACTCCAAGCACCCTGAGCGCCCCGCCCACGTCTATACGCGATCGGAGTGGCGCGCCTTCCTCCGGGGCGTCCGGGCCGGCGAATTCGATTTCGACGTGTTCTCCGACGCCCAGCACTCCACGGCCTGACGTCCCTCTATCCCGCCGCCGACGCCTCTGCGTCGGCGGCGCAGCCCATACAGTCCGGGCGCCTCGGCGCCGGGACGAAGCGGAAACCTCCTTGGAACCCGGTGAAACTCAGCACCCCGTCGGTGATCGGCTCACCGGTCCGGAGAACGAGCTTGATCACCTCGGCTGCGCCGAGGGAGCCGGCGATCCCCGTCGCAACGCCGATGACGGGGACACTCCCTCCGTGCCCCTGCGGCAGGTCGGGAAAGACGCACGAGAAGCAGGAACTCCGCCCGGGAAGCACCGTCAGCACATAGCCGTAGTTGTACTGGGCGCTCGCGTGCACCATGGGCACGCCCTCGGCCAGGCAGTGCGTATTGACCAGCAGCCTCCCGGCGAGAGAGTCCCCTCCTTCGACGATCACATGGGAGTCGGCCAGCAGTCTTCCGATGGTTCGCCGGTCCACCTTCTCGGGAACGGCCTCGATCTCGATCTCATCGTTGAGCGCTTCGAGGCGCCTCTTGGCACACTTCGCCTTGTTCCGCCCTATGTCGTCGGTGGTGAAGAGGATCTGGCGGTTGAGGTTGGACAGCTCGACATCGTCGAAATCGATGATCCTGAGGTGGCCGATCCCCGCGGCGGCCAGGTAGTAGAGGAGGGGCGCCTTCACTCCCCCGGCCCCGATGACGGCCACCCGGGCCTCCGCGATCCGGCGCTGCCCCTCCGCACCGACCTGGGGCATCAGCTCCTGTCGGTTGTAACGGGTGTCGATGAACGCCGACCCGGAGTCCGCCCCCGACGCGGCCGCCATAGCCATCGCTCCCCTCAGCCGTCGCAGGGCAGGGCTGCCAGCACGGTCACTTCACGCGCGTCTCCCACGGACGCGCCGACGGCCCTGGCCTCCCCGCCGACGAGCACCTTGGTGGACTGGCGAACACGACCGTCATCGCGGGTCAGCGCCCGTTCCAGCCTCGCGTCGAGGCCGGCGACATGGCGCACGACCTCCGCGGCCGTGGTCGATGCGGTGGCGGCGAAGGGCACGCTTCCACGTGCCAGGACCGCCTCCGGATACCCCTCCAAGCGCACGGTCATGGACTCCGGCATGGGCCTCTCCTCATTCCTCGACTAGGTCGAACGTAAGTCACCCACCATGATCAATTCAATACTCCAGGTATCGGCCCTATGACAGACGCCGGTGCAGATTCCCCTCTGGAGTCCGAAACGACGTGGGCCCGCGAGCGCCTTCGCGCTTGCGGGCCCACGTCGCTCCCGGCCTCGGGTCAGTCCTCGTCCTCCGCCTCGGGAACGAAGTCGATGCCGGCCTCTTCCCTCTGCTCGGGGGTGATCGGCGTGGGCGCCCCGGTCAGGGGGTCGCCGCCCGAGGCCGTCTTCGGGAAGGCGATCACCTCGCGGATGGTGTCCTGGCCCGCCAGGAGCATGACGACGCGGTCCCAACCGACGGCGAGGCCGCCGTGCGGCGGCGGACCGAACTTGAAGGCCTCAAGGAGGAAACCGAACTTGGACTCGGCTTCGTCCTTGCTGAGCCCGATGGTGTCGAACACCCGCTGCTGCATCTCGGCGCGGTGGATACGGATGGACCCCGAAACCAGCTCGTAGCCGTTGAGCACGAGGTCGAACGCGCGCGAGTTCGCCGAGCCGGGGGCGTCCTGGAAGGTGTCCTCCACCTCTACGGCCGGCGCCGTGAAGGGGTGGTGGACCGGCGTCCAGGTTCCCGGCTCGTCCCCCTCCTCGAACAGCGGCATGTCGGTGATCCACAGGATCTCCCACTTCGACCGGTCGATCAGATCGCATCGGCGGCCGATCTCCAACCGTGCGGCCCCGAGCAGGTCCTGTGCCTCTCCGCGCTTGCCCGCCGCGAAGAACACCGCGTCCCCGTACCGCGCACCGACCTTCTCGGCCAGGCCCGCACGCTCCTGCTCCGAGAGATTCTTGGCGACCGGCCCGCCCAGCGTGCCGTCCTCCTGGACCAACACGTAGGCCAGGCCCTTGGCACCGCGCGCCTTGGCCCAGTCCTGCCAGGCGTCCAGCTCCTTGCGGGTCTGCGAGGCACCCCCGGGCATGACGACCGCACCGACGTAGGGGGCCTGGAAGACCCGGAAGGAGGTGGCCGAGAAGTACTCGGTGAGCTCGGTGAGCTCCTGGCCGAAGCGCAGGTCGGGCTTGTCGGAACCGAACCGGTCCATCGCCTCGGCGAACGTCATCCTCCGGAACGGGCGCGGCAGCTCCACACCGCGCACCTCGTCCAGGAGCCGGGCGAAGAGGTCCTCACCGACCTGGAAGATGTCCTCTTCGTCGACGAAGCTCATCTCCAGGTCGATCTGGGTGAACTCCGGCTGGCGGTCGGCGCGCAGGTCCTCATCGCGGAAACAGCGCGTGAGCTGGTAGTAGCGCTCCATCCCGCCGATCATCAGCAGCTGCTTGAACAGCTGCGGGGACTGCGGCAGCGCGTACCAGCTGCCGGGCTGGAGACGCACCGGCACCAGGAAGTCGCGGGCGCCCTCGGGGGTGGACCGCGTCATGTACGGGGTCTCGACGTAGACGAACCCGTGCTCGTTCATGATCTCGTGGGCGACATAGGTCGCCTTCGAACGGAGTCGAAGGCTCTCGGCCATCTCCGGGCGGCGCATGTCCAGGTAGCGGTAGCGCAGGCGCGCCTCCTCGGAGACCTCCTGCGAGCCGTCCAGCGGGAACGGCAGCGGGGCCGAGGCGCTGAGCACCTCGATGGTCTCGGCGACCACCTCGACGCCGCCGGTGGGGATCTCCGGGTTCTCGTTGCCCTCGGGGCGCACCCGGACCGCGCCGGTGACCTTCACGCAGTACTCCGCGCGCAGGTCGTGGGCGAGGTCGTCCTCGCGGACCACGACCTGCACGACGCCGGAGGCCTCGCGCAGGTCGAGGAAGACGACGCCGCCGTGGTCGCGGCGGCGGGCCACCCAGCCGGCGAGGACGACGGTCGTACCGGCGTCCGACGCGCGCAGGGCGCCGGCGTCATGCGTGCGGATCAACGGGGCTCTCCTTGGACTCGTGCTTGTGGGTGGCGGCCCGCCGGGGCACGGTTCCCCCGGGGAAGGGCGCCGGGCGGGAGCGGATCCCTCCATGATGCCCGACGTGCGCTGCTCAGCGCGCCGCGATGTCGCGCAGGAACGGATTGGCCGCGCGCTCACGGCCCACCGTGGTGCCCGGCCCGTGGCCGGGCAGCACCTCGGCGGTGTCGGGGCGGCGCAGGCACACCCGCTCCAGGCTGCGCAGGATCTCGGCGTGGTCGCCGCCGGGGAAGTCGGTGCGGCCGATGGACCCGGCGAACAGCAGGTCGCCGGTGAACAGGGTCTCGGGCCCCGCGTCGCCGCCCGGCAGGGCGAAGACCACCGAGCCCGGGGTGTGGCCGGGGGCGTGCTCGACGCCGATCTCCATGCCGGCCAGGTGCAGCGGGCCGGCCTCCAGTTCGCGCAGCTCGCGCGGCTCCCGGGGCTCGGCGCCGCCGAGCAGCGCGGACAGCTGCGAGGCCAGGGCCGGGTCGAGCCCGCGGACGGGGTCGGTGAGCAGGCCGCGGTCGGCGGGGTGCACGTAGGCGGGGACCCCGTGGCGGTCGGCGACCTCGGCGGCCGACCACACGTGGTCGAAGTGGCCGTGGGTCAGCAGCACGGCCTCGGGCCGCAGGCGGTGCTCGGCCAGCACCCGGTCGAGGTCGGCCGCGGCGTCCTGCCCGGGATCGACGACCACGCACCCCGCGTCCGGGCCCGGGGCGGCCACGTAGCAGTTCGCGGCGAGCGGTCCGGCGGGGAAGGCGTCGATGAGCACGGCGGTCGGCGACCTCGTTTCCTTGGTCCGTGGGGCAGGGGTCGGGCTGGAAGGAAGCCTACCGAGGGCACCGGCCGCGGGCGAACCGCTTCATCACCATTCGGTCACCCCCGCCTCCTCGGCTCTTTGCCGATCGGCGCGCGGGTGCCATATTGGTCCACGTCGTGCCGGGTGCCGCGGGCCCCGCCGCGGAGGCCGCCCCCACCACGTCGGTAACCGGCACAGTGTAGGGATATCGTGCAGAGTCACAGCGGTCGGCGACCGCCGCGACGAGCCCGCCCGGCCCGGCGGCCGGGCCCATTACAGCTGGAGGACACGGTGACCACGGACCCCTGGGGCCGCGTAGACGACGACGGCACGGTCTACGTGCGCACGAGCGAGGGCGAGCGTGTCGTCGGGTCGTGGCAGGCCGGCGCGCCCGAGGAGGCCCTGGCCTTCTTCCGGCGCAAGTACGACGCCCTGGTGACCGAGGTCGAGCTGCTGGAGAAGCGGCTGAGCACCACCGACCTGTCCGCGGGCCAGGCCCTGTCCAGCATCGACAAGCTGCGCTCCGCGGTGCGCGACGCCGCCGCCGTGGGCGACCTGGAGGCGCTGATGCGCCGGCTGGACGCGCTGACCGAGCGCGCCGAGCAGCGCAGGGTGGAGCAGAAGCAGGCCCAGGAGCAGGCGCGCACCGAGGCCCGCGACACCAAGGAGCGCATCGTCGCCGAGGCCGAGCGGGTGGCCGAGGAGACCACGCACTGGAAGTCCGGCGGCGAGCGGATGCGCCAGCTCATCGACGAGTGGAAGGCGGCGCCCCGCGCCGACCGGCCCACCGAGCAGGCCCTGTGGAAGCGCATGTCGGCGGCGCGCAACGCCTTCTCCAAGCGGCGCAAGGCCTACTTCGCCGGGCTCGACCAGCAGCGCGAGCAGGTGCGCGAGGTCAAGGAGCAGATCGTCGCCGAGGCCGAGGCCCTGGCCGGCTCCACCGAGTGGGGCCCCACCTCGGGGCGCTACCGCGAGCTGATGCAGCGGTGGAAGGCCAGCGGCCGCGCCGACCGCGCCAGCGAGGACCGGCTGTGGGCCCGGTTCAAGGCCGCCCAGGACACCTTCTTCCAGGCGCGCAACGCGGTCTTCGCCGAGCGCGACGCCGAGCTGCGGGTCAACGCCGAGGCCAAGGAGAAGCTGCTGGAGGAGGCCCGGCAGGAGCTGCCGGGGATCGCCGACCCGCGCCGGGCCCGCGCCCGGCTGCGCGAGTACCAGGAGGCCTGGGAGGAGGCCGGCCCGCTGCCGCGCGACTCCCGGGACAGGCTGGAGGGCGCCTTCCGCCGGATCGAGGAGGAGGTGCGCCGCGCCGAGGACAAGGAGTGGGAGCGCACCAACCCCGAGGCCCGGGCCCGCGCGCAGGCGACCGTGGACCGGATCCGGGGCTCGCTGCAGGAGCTCGAGGCCCGCCTGGACAAGGCCCGCACCGCCGGCGACCAGCGCCGCGTCCGGGAGGCCGAGGAGGCCATCTCGGCCCGCCGCTCCTGGCTGGAGGAGGCCGAGAAGGCGCTGGAGGAGATGAGCTGAGGCGGGCCGGGCCCCGCCGCGGGGCCCGGCCTCAGGTCTTGGCCACCGTCAGCAGCACGGCCGCGTCCTCGACGGCCTCCAGGGCGTGCACCGCGTCCGGGACGATGAGCACGTCGCCGGTGCGGGCGTCCCAGTGGTCGCCGCCGGCCCTCATCCGGACCCGGCCGCGCAGGACCAGCACGGTGGCCTCGCCCGGGTTGGGGTGGTCGGAGAGGGAGGCGCCCGCCGTCAGCGCGATCAGGGTCTGGCGCAGCGTGCGCTCGTGGCCGCCGACCACCGTCTCGGCGCTGCGTCCGGCCGACGAGCCCGCCGCGCGCTCCTGGAGGCGCGAGGCCAGGGCGTCGAGTGAGATCTTGTTCATGCCCGCAGTCTGGCAAGCCGCGGGGAGGGATCAAGGGCGGCGCGCCCCGGATCAGTTCTTGAGCCGGTAGACGTCGTAGACCCCGTCCACGCCGCGGACCGCCTTGAGGACGTGGCCCAGGTGGGTCGGGTCGGCCATCTCGAAGGTGAAGCGGCTCAGCGCGACCCGGTCCCGGCCGGTCTGCACGGTCGCCGACAGGATGTTCACGTGCTGGTCGGACAGGACCCGGGTGATGTCGGACAGCAGCCGCGACCGGTCCAGCGCCTCGACCTGCAGGGCGACCAGGAACATGGCGTCCTCGCCGGGCTGCCACTCCACCTGCACCATCCGCTCGGGGTCCAGCGCGCGGGTGTTCACGCAGTCGCTGCGGTGCACCGAAACCCCGTTGCCGCGGGTCACGAAGCCGACGATGGCGTCGCCGGGGACCGGGGTGCAACAGCGCGAGAGCCGCACCCACACGTCCGCGTCGCCCTCGACCACCACGCCGGAGCCGCCCGAGGGGCGGCGGCGCCGCTCCCGGGCGGCCCGGGTGGGCAGCGAGGACTCGGCGATGTCCTCCTCGGCGCTCTCGATGCCGCCCAGGGAGGCCACCAGCTTCTGCACTACGTTCTGGGCGCCGATGTGCCCCTCGCCCACCGCCGCGTACAGGGCGTCCACGTCGGTGTAGCGCAGGTCCCGCGCCAGGGCGATCAGCGCCTCGCCGCTGAAGAGCCGCTTGATCGGCAGCTCCTGCTTGCGCATCACCTTGGCGATGGCGTCCTTGCCCTGCTCGATCGCGGCCTCGCGGCGCTCCTTGGTGAACCACTGGCGGATCTTGTTGCGGGCCCGGGCGCTCTTGACGAAGTTGAGCCAGTCCCTGCTCGGCCCGGCGTCGGGCGCCTTGGAGGTGAGGATCTCCACCGTCTCGCCGTTGTGCAGCTCGCTCTCCAGCGACACCAGGCGGCCGTTGACGCGGGCGCCGACGGTGCGGTGGCCGACCTCGGTGTGCACGGCGTAGGCGAAGTCGACCGCCGTGGCGCCCTGCGGCAGCGAGATGACGTCGCCCTGGGGCGTGAAGACGAACACCTCCTGCACCGAGAGGTCGAAGCGCAGCGACTCCAGGAACTCGCCGGGGTCCTTGGTCTCCTGCTGCCAGTCGATGAGCTGGCGCAGCCAGGCCATGTCGCCGGTGCCCTTGGAGCGGCTCTCCTTGCCGGAGACCCGGTCCTCCTTGTACTTCCAGTGCGCGGCGATGCCGTACTCGGCGCGGCGGTGCATGGCCCGGGTGCGGATCTGCAGCTCGACGGGGTTGCCCGAGGGACCGATCACCGTGGTGTGCAGCGACTGGTACATGTTGAACTTGGGCATCGCGATGTAGTCCTTGAACCGGCCGGGGACCGGGTTCCACCGCGCGTGGATGGTGCCCAGGGCGGCGTAGCAGTCGCGCACGCTGTCCACGAGCACCCGGACCGCGACCAGGTCGTAGATCTCGTCGAAGCCGCAGTTGCGGGCGATCATCTTCTGGTAGATGGAGTAGTAGTGCTTGGGGCGCCCGCGCACGGTCGCCTTGATCCGCGCCTCGCGCAGGTCGGCCGAGACGGCCTCGATGACGTCCTGCAGGTACAGGTCGCGGCGGGGGGCGCGCTCGGAGACCAGCCGGGCGATCTCGTCGAAGCGCTTGGGGTACATGGTCGCGAAGGCCAGGTCCTCCAGCTCCCACTTGATGGTGTTCATGCCCAGGCGGTGGGCGAGCGGGGCGTAGATCTCCAGCGTCTCCCGGGCCTTCTTCTCCCGTTTGTGCTGCGGCAGGTAGCGCAGGGTGCGCATGTTGTGCAGCCGGTCGCACAACTTGATGACCAGCACCTTGATGTCGCGGGCCATGGCCACGACCATCTTGCGCACGGTCTCGGCCTCGGTGGCCTCGCCGTACTTGACCTTGTCCAGCTTGGTGACGCCGTCGACCAGCTCGGCGATCTCGTCGCCGAAGTCGGCGCGCAGCGACTCCAGGGTGTAGGGCGTGTCCTCGACCGTGTCGTGCAGCAGCGCCGCGGCCAGGGTCGGCTC
The DNA here is from genome assembly GCF_000341205.1 of Nocardiopsis baichengensis YIM 90130. NCBI lineage: Bacteria > Bacillati > Actinomycetota > Actinomycetes > Streptosporangiales > Nocardiopsidaceae > Nocardiopsis > Nocardiopsis halophila. The sequence goes on from NZ_ANAS01000009.1 coordinate 51,209, forward strand.
CTGCATGCCCAGCTCGGCCAGGATGGTGGCCACGGCCAGCGGGTGGGTGATGTAGGGGTCGCCGCTCTTGCGCTTCTGTTCCCGGTGGTAGTGCGCGGCCACGTCGTAGGCGCGCTCGATCAGCCGTACGTCGACCTTGGGATGGGTCGCGCGGACGGTCTTGATCAGCGGTTCGAGTACCGGGTTCATGGTCACACCCCGTTGTGCGCCGAGGCGTGCGAGTCTGCGGCGGACCCGCACGCCTGAGGACGGGTGGGCACGGTCGGCCTCCGGTGCCCGCTCGGGCGCCGGCTCCAGGACGGGGGCGGCTGCCGCGGTGCGCTCCGGCACGGCCTCGGTCGGCGTGGTGGCCTCGCCTGGCATGGGCATCCCTCCCGCGGCTCCACCGGTGGGGCCGCGGGGGCGGGGTCGCTCCGCCCCTGCGACGGCCACCGGGACGTCTTGGTCGTGAACGGTCGGCTCACCGGTACCAACGCGCCGTCGCAGTCGAAGTATGCCCGCAAGTGTAATGCCCGCCCCCTGCGATGCCCTCGCAGGTCAGGCCAGGCGGGTCAGGCCTCGGTGAGCGCGTGCACGCCTACCCCGGTCAGCCTCTCGCGGCCCTTGAGGAAGCCCAGCTCCATCAGGACCGAGAATCCCACGACGGTACCACCCGCCCGCTGGACCAGCTCCACCGCGGCCCGCCCGGTGCCCCCGGTGGCCAGCACGTCGTCCACGACGAGCACACGGCTTCCCGGGGCGAACGCGTCGACGTGCATCTCGACGGTCGCGCTGCCGTACTCCAGATCATAGGACTCGCGGTAGGTCTTGGCGGGCAGTTTCCCGGCTTTGCGCACCGGGACGAAGCCCGCGCCCAGCTCCAGGGCGACGGGTGCGGCCAGGATGAAGCCGCGCGCCTCCAGTCCGACCACGGCGTCCACCCGCCCGGCGAAGGGCGCGGCCATCGCCTCGGCGACGGCCCGCAGCGAGGCGGGGTCGGCCAGCAGCGGGGTGATGTCCTTGAACACCACGCCGGGCTCGGGGAAGTCGGGGACGTCGCGGATCCCGGCATCGAGGAGGCGCTGCAGGTCGGCGGGGGAATGGGGCATCGGGGTTCCTTCCGGCGCGCGTCGGCCGGGGTGCGGGCCCGCGGCGGCGGGTCCGCACCCCGGCGGACGGGGATGGTGCTACTTGTCGTCCTTGTCGTCCCCGCTCCCGGGGTCCTTGCCCGGGAAGTCGGGGCGGTCCTCGACCGGCGTGTCGTCATCGGCGGCGCCCGGCTCGGGAACGACGTCGGCGATGCCGGCCTTGAGGATGCGGATGCGCGAGCCCGGGGAGATCTCCAGCTCGACCTCGCTGTCGCGCACCTCGACGACGGTGCCGTAGAAGCCGGCCTGGGTGAGCACCTCCTGGCCGGGGCCCAGACGGCTCTGCATCTCCATCTGCTGCTTGCGGCGCCGCTGCTGCGGGCGGATGATGAGCAGGTAGAAGACGAGCACCAGCAGCGCGATCATGAGGATCGACTGCAGGCTGCCGCCGCCGAGGCCTGCTTCGGCCGGCTGCGCGAGAATCGTTGTGCCCTGCACGGGGCGTCCTTTCCTGACGAACGGTCACCGCGGCGCTCAGCCGCGGAAGGGGAACGATCGGGCCGGTCCCCGTGTTCCCTGCAACCCTATCCGCCGGCCGCCTGCGGGGGCGTCACGCCCAGGTGCTCCCACGCCTCGGGCGTGGCCACCCGGCCGCGCGGGGTGCGGGCGATGAACCCGGCCCGGACCAGGAACGGCTCGGCGACGACCTCCACGGTCTCGGGCTCCTCGCCGACCGAGACGGCCAGCGTGGACAGCCCCACCGGCCCGCCGCGGAAGCGGCGCAGCAGCGCGTCCAGCACCGCCCGGTCCAGCCGGTCGAGTCCCAGGTCGTCGACCTCGTACAGGCTCAGCGCGGCGCGCGCGGTGTCCCGGTCCAGGGTGCCGTCGCCGCGCACCTCGGCGTAGTCGCGCACCCGGCGCAGCAGCCGGTTGGCGATCCGCGGGGTGCCGCGCGAGCGGCGGGCGATCTCCCAGGCGGCGTCGGGCTCCAGCCCGACGCCGAGCAGCCCGGCCGAGCGGCGCACGATGCTCTCCAGGTCCTCGGGCCGGTAGAAGTCCACGTGCGCGGTGAAGCCGAAGCGGTCGCGCAGCGGGGCGGGCAGCAGCCCGGCCCGGGTGGTGGCGCCGACCAGGGTGAACGGCGCGATGTCCAGCGGGATGGCGGTGGCGCCGGGCCCCTTGCCCACGACCACGTCCACCCGGTAGTCCTCCATGGCCACGTAGAGCATCTCCTCGGCGGGGCGGGCCATGCGGTGGATCTCGTCCAGGAAGAGCACCTCGCCCTCCTGCAGCGTGCTCAGCACCGCGGCCAGGTCGCCCGAGCGCTCGATGGCCGGGCCCGAGGAGATGCGCAGCGGGGCGCCCAGCTCGTTGGCGATGATCATGGCCAGGGTGGTCTTGCCCAGGCCGGGGCCGCCGGACATCAGGATGTGGTCGGGGGCGCGGCCGCGGCTCTGCGCACCGCGCAGCACCAGGGAGAGCTGCTCGCGGACGCGGTCCTGGCCGACGAAGTCCTCCAGCATGCGGGGGCGCAGCGCGCCGTCCAGGGCGCGGTCGTCGGCGCCGGCCTCCGGGGAGACGACGTCGCGCTCGTAGAGGTGGGGCTCGTTCTCGCTCATCGCGCTCCGGCTCCCGGTCTCAGGCGCGGCTCAGCCGGCGCAGGGCGGCGCGCAGCAGCTCGGCCACGTCGGGGGCGGCGTCCTCGGCCTCGGGGGCCACGGCGTCGGCGGCGGCCTCGGCGTCCTTGGCCGACCAGCCCAGGTTGACCAGGCCGGCCACCACCTGGGGGCGCCAGTGGGCGGTGGCCGCGGAGGCGGGCCCGGCGGCGCCGTCGGCGGGGGCGTCGGGGTCGCCGCCGAAGGGCTCGCCGAGCTTGTCGCGCAGCTCCAGCACGATGCGCTGGGCGCCCTTCTTCCCGATGCCCGGGACCGCGGTCAGCGCGGCGGTGTCCTCGGTGGCCACGGCCTTGCGCAGGGTCTCGGGGGTGTGCACGGCGAGCATCGCCAGGGCCAGGCGGGGCCCCACCCCCGAGGCGGTCTGCAGCCGCTCGAAGACGTCGCGCTCGTCGGCGTCGGCGAAGCCGTAGAGGGTGAGCGAGTCCTCCCGCACCACCAGGGCGGTGGCCACGGTGGCCTCCTCCCCCACCCGCAGCCGGGACAGGGTGGCGGGGGTGCACTGCAGCTGCAGGCCGGCCCCGCCGACCTCGATGACGGCCGATCCGGCCTGGCGGGCGGCGACGCGGCCGGTCAGGAACGCGATCACGGGGCGGTCCCCTTCCTGGGAGCGGGTGCGGGAATGCGGGCCCGGGCGCGGGCCAGCCGGTCCTGGGCGCCGCCGCGCCAGATGTGGCACAGGCACAGCGCCACCGCGTCGGCGGCGTCGGCCGGGCGGGGCGGCGAGGACAGCCGCAGGATGCGGGCGACCATGGCGCCGATCTGCGCCTTGTCGGCGCGGCCGCTCCCGGTGACGGCGGCCTTGACCTCGCTGGGGGTGTGCAGGGCCACCGGCAGTCCGCGGCGGGCGGCGCAGGTCATGGCCACGGCCGAGGCCTGGGCGGTGCCCATCACGGTGCTCAGGTTGTGCTGGGCGAAGACCCGCTCGACGGCCACGGCGTCGGGGGCGTGGGCGTCCAGCCACTCCTCCACGCCGCGCTCCACGGCCAGCAGGCGGGCGGGCAGGTCGTCGGCGGCGGGGGTGCGGATCACCCCGGCCGCGGCCAGTGCGGGCGGGCGCCCGGGCGCCCCGTCCACCACGCCGACCCCGCACCTGGTCAGTCCGGGGTCGATCCCCAGTACCCGCACCCGCTCCCCCTTCTCGAACGCCCGTTCGCAGGGTACCGACCCTATACGACCACCGGGGCGCCGGCGGCGGTCCGACACCGCGCGGCGGCCCCGCCGCCTCGCGGGCGACGGGGCCGTGCCGGTCGTTCGGCGCCTCGGCGCGCCGGCGCCGCGTCAGCCGATCTTCGCCAGGACCTCGTCGGGGATGTCGGCGTTGGTGTAGACGTTCTGCACGTCGTCGGAGTCCTCGAGGGCGTCGACGACCCGCATCACCTTCCTGGCGTCGTCCTCGCCCACCGGGACCTCCATGCTGGGCAGGAAGGAGGTCTCGGCGGACTCGTAGTCCACGCCGGCCTCCTGCAGGGCGGTGCGCACGGAGACCAGGTCGGTGGGCTCGCAGACCACCTCCCAGTTCTCGCCGAGGTCGTTGACGTCCTCGGCGCCGGCCTCGACCGCGGCCAGGGTGACGTCGTCCTCGGAGGCGGACTGCTTGGACACGAGCACCACGCCCTTGCGGGTGAACAGGTAGGAGACCGACCCGGCGTCGCCCATGGAGCCGCCGTTGCGGGTGACCGCCACGCGCACCTCGGAGGCGGCGCGGTTGCGGTTGTCGGTCAGGCACTCCACCAGCAGGGCGACGCCGCCTCCGGCGTAGCCCTCGTACCAGACGGTGTGCCACTCGGCGCCGCCGGCCTCCTCACCGGAGCCGCGCTTGCGGGCGCGCTCGATGTTGTCCAGCGGGACCGAGTTCTTCTTCGCCTTCTGGATGGCGTCGTAGAGCGTGGGGTTGCCGTCGGGGTCGCCCCCGCCGGTACGCGCCGCCACCTCGACGTTCTTGACCAGCTTGGCGAAGAGCTTGCCGCGCTTGGCGTCGATCGCGGCCTTCTTGTGCTTGGTGGTGGCCCACTTGGAGTGGCCGCTCATGCCGTTCCTTTCACGATGTCGACGAAGAGTCGGTGGATACGCGCGTCCCCGGTCAGCTCGGGATGGAATGAGGTGGCCAGCAGGCTCCCCTGTCGTACCGCGACGATCCTACCGGCCGCTCCGCCCTCGGCGGTCTGGCCGAGCACCTGCACTCCGGGGCCGGTCGACTCCACCCAGGGGGCGCGGATGAACACCGCGTCGACCGGCCCTCCCTCCAGCCCTTCGATCTCGACGCCGGTCTCGAACGACTCGCTCTGCCGTCCGAAGGCGTTGCGCCGCACGGTCATGTCGATGCCGCCGACGGTCCGCTGGTCCCGGGCACCGTCGACGATGCGGTCGGCCAGCAGGATCATCCCGGCGCAGGTGCCGTAGGCCGGCATGCCCGCCCGCACCCGCTTGCGCAGCGGCTCCAGGAGCCCGTAGCGCTCGGCGAGCTTGGCCATGGTGGTCGACTCGCCGCCGGGCAGGACCAGGCCCTGGACCTGGTCGAGCTCGCCGGGGCGGGTGACGGGGACGGCGGTGGCGCCGATCCCGCGGAGCACGCGCAGGTGCTCGGCGGTGTCGCCCTGCAGGGCGAGCACGCCGATGGCGGCGGACGACGGTGCGGACACGGGGACGACCTCGCAGACGGCTGGCATTTCACAGGTGCGGCGGTGCGGGGACGCGCTACCAGCCGCGGCCGGCGTAACGCTGGGAGTCCTCCAGATCATCCAGGTTGATGCCGACCATGGCCTCGCCCAGGCCCCGGGAGACCTTGGCGACCACGGAGGGGTCATCGTAGTGCAGGGTGGCCTGGACGATGGCGTCGGCCCGCTTGGCCGGGTCACCGGAGGTGAAGATGCCCGAGCCGACGAAGACGCTCTCGGCGCCCAGCTGGCGCATCAGGGCGGCGTCGGCGGGGGTGGCCACGCCGCCGGCGGAGAACAGCGGCACCGGGAGCCTGCCCAGCTCGGCGACCTCCTTGACGACGTCGTAAGGGGCGCGCATCTCCTTGGCCGCGCCGAACAGCTCGGCCTCGTCCAGGGTGCCCAGGCGCTTGATCTCGCCGCGGATGGAGCGCATGTGGCGGGTGGCCTCGACGACGTTGCCGGTGCCGGCCTCGCCCTTGGAGCGGATCATGGCCGCGCCCTCGGCGATGCGGCGCAGGGCCTCGCCGATGCCGGTGGCGCCGCAGACGAAGGGCACGGTGAAGGCCCACTTGTCGATGTGGTGGGCCTCGTCGGCGGGCGTGAGCACCTCGGACTCGTCGATGAAGTCCACCCCGAGCGCCTGGAGGACCTGGGCCTCGACGAAGTGGCCGATGCGGGCCTTGGCCATGACGGGGATGGAGACGGTCTCGACGATGCCGTCGATCATGTCCGGGTCGGACATGCGGGCGACGCCGCCGTGCTTGCGGATGTCGGCCGGGACGCGCTCCAGGGCCATGACCGCGACGGCGCCGGCGTCCTCGGCGATCCTGGCCTGCTCGGGCGTGACCACGTCCATGATCACGCCGTTCTTGAGCTGCTCTGCCATGCCGCGCTTCACGCGGGTGGTACCGACCGTCTTGTCGTTCTCAGCGGTGTTGGCCACGGTGGCGGACTCCATGTTCTGCGGGCGCCCGCGTTCTGCGCGGGGGCGCGGAGGATGCGTCAGTCGGGTCTCGGGGCGCGAGGGGCGCCGCCGAGGACCCCGGGGTCCATGGTAGTTCACCCAAGACGCCCGCTTCGGGACATAACGGCACGTTCTCCCCCGCGCTTTCGACAGTCTGTCACCCTAGCGGGCCGCCTCACAGCGCTCCGAAGGAGCCCGGGATGCGCGGGGGCTCGTCGTCGATCTCGAAGAACTCCGGCAGGGGCGCCCCGCCGGCCAGGCGCAGCACCCGCACCAGCCGCCGGGAGCGGGCCTGGCGGGTGTGGGCCACCGCATCGTTGTGGAAGCGCCGCGCCAGCAGCACCCGCTTGGCGGCCGCCTCCACCTCGCGCAGCGCCGCCTGCCCGCCCGGGCAGGCAGCGGCCAGCCCGGGCTCCTCCAGCACCGCGCGCAGGGTCCGCGACAGGTCGCTCTCGGCCAGCTCGCGCTCGGCCCCCGAGGCCCCCGCGTCCCCGGCGCGGCGGGCCGCCCCGGCCGCGTCGGCCAGCAGCACCGCCGAGGCCGGCTCCACCCAGGGGCCGGCGGAGAACTCCTGCACCACCGCGGCCCGCCGGCTCAGCGCCGCGTCCAGCGCCGCCCAGGCGGTCTCGAGCCGGGTGTGCAGCCGGTCCAGCCGGCCGGCCCGCCAGGAGACGTAGAACGAGACCAGGACCACGGCCAGCAGGCCCAGCGCCGCCCAGGCCGCCCACACGGCCATGGCCTATCCCCCCGTCCCGCCGTCGGCGGCCACCGCGGAGGCCCCGGCCGGCTGCACCGTCTCATAGACCCGGACCACGTCCGCGGCGACCGTGCGCCAGTCGTAGGCGCGCACGGCCTCCTGCGCGGCGCGGGACAGCCCGCTCCGGCGCTCCGGCGCGTCGAGCAGCGCGGCGGCGCGCGCGGCCAGGTCGGCGGGGTCGCCGGTGCCGAACAGCTCCCCGGCCCGTCCCCCGCCCAGCACGCTGCGGAACGCCGGGATGTCGCTGGCCAGCACCGGCGCCCCGGCCGACATGGCCTCGGTGAGCACGATCCCGAAGCTCTCCCCGCCCAGGTTGGGCGCGCAGAACAGGTCGACCGAGCGGTAGGCGCGGGCCTTGTCGGCCTCGCTCACCCGGCCCAGCGCCACCAGGTTCGCGCGCAGGCCGGCCGGGAGCGCCGCGCGGGCCTGCTCGGCGTCGCCGGGCCCGGCCACCAGCAGCCGCAGCCCGGGGCGCTCGCGCCCCAGCCGGGCGAAGGCCTCCAGCAGTACCCGCAGGCCCTTGCGCGGCTCGTCCAGGCGGCCCAGGAAGCCGATCGCGCCGCCCGGCCCGGGCCAGCCCGGCAGCGGCTCGGCCGCGGCGAACCGGTGCACCGCCACCCCGTTGGGGATGAGCACCGCGTCCCCGCCCAGGTGCTCGACCAGGGTGCGGCGGGCGGCCTCGGACACGGCGATGCGCCCGCTGATCTTCTCCAGGGCGGTGCGCAGCGCCGGCGCCGAGGCGGCCATGGCGCGCGAGCGCGGGTTGGAGGTGTGGAAGGTGGCCACGATCGGGCCCTCGGCGGCCCAGCAGGCCAGCAGGGACAGGCTGGGCGCGGCCGGCTCGTGCACGTGCAGCACGTCGAAGGCGCCCTCGCGCAGCCAGCGGCGCACCCGGGCGGCGGCGCGCACGCCGAACGCCAGCCGCGCCACCGAGCCGTTGTAGGGCACCGGCACGGCGCGTCCGGCGGAGACCACGTGCGGGGGCGGCGCCTCCCCGGCGCCCTCGTCGCACGGCGCCAGCACCGAGACCCGGTGGCCCAGGCCGATCAGCGCCTCGGCCAGGTCGCCCACGTGCTGCTGGACGCCTCCGGGCACCTCCCAGGTGTAGGGGCAGACCAGGCCCACCCTCATCGCCGATCACCGCCTCCGGCCGTCTCCGCCGACCACGGGGGTTCCACCTTGGCGCGCTCCCCCGGCCGCGACCAGGGGACTTCGTCCCGTTCCGGCGCCGCGGGCCCTCGGGCGCCGGTCACGCGCACCTTACCGGACCGCCCGGCCCGCGTCCGGCAGGACGGCCGCGCCGGGCGGCGGGCCGTGCAGGTCGGCGGTGAACACCCGCTGCAGCATGTGCCAGTCCTCGGGGTGGGCGGCGATGGCCTCCTCGAAGACCCGCGCCGTGCACCGGGTCATCGCCGCCACCCGGGCGCGCCGGTCGGCCAGGTCGGGCACGGGGACCTCCCCGTGCACCCGGATGCGCCACTCGGCGCCCTCGTACCACAGCGAGACCGGCATGAGGGCGGCGCCGGTGCGCTCGGCCAGGGCGGCGGGGCCGGCCGGCATGCGGGCGGCCTCGCCGAAGAACTCCACGCCGATGCCGCCCTCGGTCAGGTCGCGGTCGGCCAGCAGGCACACCAGGCGCCCTTCGCGCAGCCGCCGCGCCAGGGTCCCGGTCACCGCGCCGTTGCCGCGGCCCGGCTCCAGCGGCAGCACCTCCATGCCCAGGCCGGTGCGCACGGCGGTGAACCGGTCGAAGACGCTCTGCGGGCGCAGCCGCTCGGCGACGGTGGTCAGCGGGGTGCCGCGGAGCGCCATCCAGGCCCCGGCGTGGTCCCAGTTGCCCATGTGCGGCAGCGCGGCGACCACGCCCCGCCCCTGGGCCAGCCGCGCCTCCAGCGCCTCGATGCCCTCGGCGCGGGTGCGGCCCAGCACGGTGCCGGCGTCCATGGCCGGCAGCCGGAACATCTCGTAGTAGTAGCGCATGTAGGAGCGCATCCCGGCGCGGGACAGGGCGCGCAGCTGGGGCGCGGTGGCCGCGGGGCCGGCCACCCGGCGCAGGTTGGCCTCCAGGCGCGCCACCCCGGGGCCGCGGGCCCGCCAGGCGCGGTCGGCCATCGCCCGGAAGGCGGCCCGCCCCGGCCGCTCGGGCAGCTCGCGGACCAGCCGCCACCCCGCGGCGTAGGCCGCCGCCGACACGCGCTCGTCCACCGCTCAGCCCTGCCCGCCGGCGCCGCCCGCGGGCTGCCGGTCGCCGGCCCCGGCGCCGCCGCCCGGCTCGGTGAGCCGGGCCCGGGTCTCGATCAGGCGCTGGGCCACGGTGACGGTGTTGAGCAGCGCCAGCAGCCACAGGCCCGCGTCCAGGGCGTGCGGCACGCCCAGCCCGGCCAGGCCGGTGGCGGTGAGCGCGATGACCAGCCGCTCGCTGCGCTCGGCCACCCCCACGTCGCAGTTGACGCCCAGCCCCTCGGCGCGGGCCTTGATGTAGGAGACGGCGAAGCCGGTGGCCATGCCGTACATGGCCAGGCCGCCGAGCAGGGGGTCGGCGCCGCCGGTGTAGAACCACACGGCCAGGCCGCACAGGACGGCGGCGTCGGTGAGGCGGTCCAGGGTGGAGTCCAGGAAGGCGCCCCAGCGGCTCTCCCGGCCCGAGGCGCGCGCGACGGCGCCGTCGAGCATGTCGAAGAGCACGAAGACGGTGACCACGACCGCGCCGATGTACAGCTCTCCCAGCGGCAGCAGGCCCAGGGCGGCGGCGACCGCCCCGAAGGTGCCGGTCAGGGTGACCATGTTCGCGGTGACGCCGAGGCGGGCCAGGGCGCGCCCGATGGGCAGCGTGACCCGGCCGACCGCGGGACGCAGGAATCTCAGCATGACTTCTCACGATCGTAGGGGCTGCGGGGCGGGGCGGCGAGCCGCCCCGCCCGGGGACGGCGGGCCCGTCAGCCGTCCCGCGGCACCGCGCAGGCGGCCGTCCCCGCGGGCATCCGGTGGCGGTTGGCGGCCACCCACCGGTAGGCGGCCGCGCTCAGGGCGCGCAGGACGGGCAGGCGCATCAGGGCGCCGACCGGGCGCAGCGGGGCGCGGGGGCCGTCCACCAGCAGCGCGGCCACCGCGTCGGCGCCGCCCCAGACCCGGCGCCCGTCCGGGTGGGCCAGCAGCACCTCCCGGCCGGCGCGCTCGCGGAGCCCGGGGGCCAGGCCGGCCCGGTGCGCCGGGACGGTGCGCAGCCCGGGGGCCACGCGTTCGGCGGCCAGGCGGGCACTGGCCGTGCAGAACCCGCAGTCGCCGTCGTAGATGAGCACGGGTGCCATCGGACCACCGCCCGTCAGCGCGCCGGCCAGTGCCCGGCGATGCGCGCCCGGCTCTGCTCCAGCATCTCGGGCAGCACCTTGGTCTGGCCGACCACCGGCATGTAGTTGGTGTCGCCTCCCCAGCGGGGGACGATGTGCTGGTGCAGGTGGGCGGCGATGCCCGCGCCCGCCGCGGTGCCCAGGTTCATGCCCACGTTGAAGCCCTGGGGGCCGTAGGCGGCGGTGAGCGCCGTGATGCCCTCCTGGGTGAGGCGGGCGACCTCGGCGGTCTCGGCCGCGTCCAGGCCGGTGTAGCCGGACACGTGGCGGTAGGGGCACACCAGCAGGTGGCCGCTGTTGTAGGGGTAGCGGTTCATCACCGTGTAGGCGTGCTCGCCGCGGTGCACGACCAGGCCGTCGGCGTCGGGCAGGCCGGGGGCCCGGCAGAAGGGGCAGCCGTCGTCGGCGGCCGGTCCGGCGGGCCGGTCCTCCCCCTGGATGTAGGCCATCCGGTGCGGGGTCCACAGCCGCTGGAAGCCGTCGGGGTCCGCCCCGTCCTGGACGTCCTGGTCAGCACCGCTCATCGCACGCTCGTCCGTCTCCGTCCGCCTGCTCCGTCCGCCTGCCGTCGGCCCCAGCATAGGCGACGGCGCCCGGCACCGGCGCCGGGGTCAGCCCTGTCCGGAGGCCTCGGCGGAGCCGTCGGAGCCCTCGGGGCCGGCCGGGCCGGTGCTCCCGCCGTGCTCCTCGGAGTAGCGGCTGGCCAGCTTGACCGGCCGGGCGGCCGCGCGCCGCTTGCGGGCGAAGATGTTGAGGACCTCGACGAACAGGGAGAAGCCCATGGCCGTGTAGATGTAGCCCTTGGGGACGTGGAAGCCCAGCCCGTCGGCGACCAGGGTGGTGCCGATGAGCAGCAGGAAGGCCAGGGCGAGCATCTTGACGGTGGGGTGGGACTGCACGAAGCGGGCCAGCGGCCCCGAGGCGATGAGCATGACGACGACCGCGATGACCACGGCGGCGACCATGACCCAGATGCCGCCGGGCTTGTCGCCGATCATGCCCACGGCGGTGATCACCGAGTCCAGCGAGAAGACCATGTCCAGGGCGACGATCTGCAGCAGCACCGCGCCGAAGGCGGCGCGCACCTTGGAGCCGGCGTGGTCCTCCTCGCCCTCCAGGCTCTCGTGGATCTCGTAGGTCGCCTTGCCGATCAGGAAGAACCCGCCGACCAGCAGGATCAGCGACTGGCCGCTGAAGCCGTGCCCGAAGAGGGTGAACAGCGGCTCGGTGAGCGCCATGATCCAGGAGATGCAGCCCAGCAGCGCCAGCCGGCCGACCAGGGCCAGGCCGATGCCGATCTTGCGGGCCCGGTCGCGCTGGTGCGCGGGGAGCTTGTCGGACAGGATCGAGATGAAGACGAGGTTGTCGATCCCGAGGACGATCTCCAGCGCGGTGAGCGTGAAGAAACCGATGACCAGATCGGTCGCCATGGGCGCTGCTCCGGGGAGTGAGGGGTCGGTTCCGGTCGGGGCCGGGACCGGGCGGGCAAGCGGATGCTAGCGGGATGCGCCCGCGGACGCGAACGCGAGTCCGGCGCCCCGTCCCCTCGTGCCCGGCGGCGTCACCGCGGCGGGGCCAGGCCCAGCGGCTCGCGCAGCAGCCGGGGCGGGGGCGCGCCGTGCGCGGACAGCACGGCCGCGCGTTCGGCGGGGGCGGCCTGGGGGTCCTCCACGGCCAGGTCGCGGTCGAGGTCGGCCACCTCGCGGCGGCCCACGTAGTCGGCGGCCGCACGGGTCGGCTCGGCCAGGGCGGCCCTCCAGGAGCGGGCCGCCTCGGCCTCGGTGAGCCGGGCCCGGTCGACCAGCAGGCCCCGCGCCTCGCCCTCGGTCATGTCGCGGGCGTGCGCCCGCACGTCCACCACGGCGCGGGCGGCGGTGCGCAGGCGGTCCCTGCGGTGCACCAGCCGCACGGCGGCCTCGGCGCGGCCGTCGTCCAGCCCCCAGCCGGCCCCGTCCAGCAGGCCCTGGGCCAGGGCGGCCCAGCCGGCGTCGAACACGGCGCTGCGCAGGGCGCGGCGGACCGGGGCGTGGGCGGCGCACTCGGCCTCCCGGGCGCGCAGGTAGGCGCGGCCGGGCGCGTCGTCGCGGGCGGCGGCCAGGTACAGCTCGGGGGCGCGCAGGGCCGACCCGTCGCGGGCGCGGGTCGCCAGGGGCGCGAAGGGCACCCCCTCGGCGCCGGGCAGCCCCAGGTCCCGGGTGCGGGCGCGGGCGCAGGCCCGCCCGTGCTCGGCGGCCCGCCGCGCGGCCTCCCCCTCCAGCGGGGCGAACTCGCGCTCCAGGCGGCCCAGCCCGTCCAGGATCCGGTCGGCGCCGGCTCCCCCGCCGCCGAAGGCGTCCGCGGCCTCGGCGAGCTCCTCCTCGGCGGCGAGCAGGTCGCTCTCGGCCCGGGTGAGCAGCGTGTCGGGGTCGATCTGGGCGTCCAGGCCGTACCAGAGCAGGGCCGCGTAGGACCGCTCCCCCAGCCGGGCGTCGGCGCCGGGGTCGGCGGCGGCCGGCAGCCAGGCGGCGTGCTCGCGCAGCGCCCGGACGGCGTCCGCGCGCTCCTGCGCGGCCCCGGGCTCGGCCCCCGCGTCCAGGGGCGCCGCCTCCAGCACCGCAGCGGTGCGCAGGGCGCGGCCGGCGGCCTCCTCGGCGTTGGGGCGGGGCATCCCGGGCCCGGCGGTCAGCCGCTCGCGGGCGGCCTCCAGGAAGTCGGGCAGGGCCCGGCAGCGCTCGGCCAGGGCCGCGGCCAGGTCGGGGCCGGTGGCCGCGGCGAGGGCGGCGATCCCCTCGTCGGGCAGCAGCGCCAGCGGGTCGTAGCCGCTGGGCCGCAGCTCGGCGGCGCGCCACAGCTGGGAGCCGGCGTGCGAGCGCAGCATCTCCAGGTCGACCCGGTCGCCGGGGGGCAGCAGGGTGTCGTCGATCTCGTCGAGGGCGCCCAGGGCGTCGGAGAACAGGCCGACGCGCTCGGCCTCGGCGGCCTCGGAGGGGTCGAGCAGGCGCCCGGCGAAGCGCGGGTCGCCCAGGACGGCGGCCAGGTCCGGGGCGTCCTCCAGCAGGGCGTCCAGGACGCGTGCGGCGACCTGGCGGAACCGGTCGGTCATCGCGTTGGCGCCGGGGTCGGGTTCGGAAGTCATCCCCTCCATGGTGCCCTGTTGAATGGGCGGACGATACCCGCCGAGCACAGAAGGGAGCCCCCATGGCCACCGATCCCGCGGCCGCAGGCGGCGCGCGCGTCATCGACCTGAGCCACCCGGTGGGACCCGGCACACAGGTCTTCCCGGGCGACACCCCGCCGGTGGTCTCGCCGGCCTGCACGCTGGCCGCCGACGGCTACAACTCGGTCCGCCTGGACCTGGGCTCGCACACCGGCACGCACGCCGACGCGCCCTACCACTTCCTCTCCGACGGGCCCCGGCTGGGCGACCTGCCGCTGGAGCTGTTCACCGGGCCCGCCGTGGTGGTGGACGCCACCGGCCTGGCGCCGCGCACGCCGATCGGCCCGGAGGCGTTCGGGCCGTGGGAGGACCGCCTGGAGCCGGGGGCGGTCGTGCTGGTGCGCACCGGGTGGGACCGGCACTACGGCACCGAGGCCTACTACGACCACCCCTACCTGTCCGGCGCCGCCGCCCGCCTCCTGGTGGCGCGGGGCGTGCGCACGGTGGGGCTGGACACGCTGAGCCCGGACGAGACGCCCTACGCCGGGCGGGGCGGCGAGGACTGGTCCGCCCACCTGGCGGTGCTCGGCGCGGGCGGCACCGTGATCGAGAACCTGCGCGGCCTGGCGGCCGCCGACGCGCCGGGGGCGCGCTTCTGCGCCTTCCCGCTGCGCCTGGAGTCCGGGGACGGGGCGCCGGTGCGGGCCGTCGCCCTGCTCGGGGACGCGTCCTAGCCGGGTCCGTCGAACGCGCCCCGGCCGCCGCCTCGGACGGTCAGCGCCAGGTGCCCTGGCCACCGGTCGAGGCGGCCTGGCCGGCGCCGTGGTCGCCCACCGAGATCGCGTGCTCCACCAGGGTGATCAGCGTCGCCTTGGTCGAGCCGCGGTCCCGGGCGTCCACCTGCACGATCGGGATCTGCGGGCTGAGCGTGAGGGCGTCGCGCACCTCGTCGGCGCCGTGCGGGTAGTACCCGTCGAAGCCGTTGATGGCCACCACGAAGGGCAGCCGCGCCTCCTCGAAGTAGTCGATGGCGGGGAAGCAGTCGGCCAGGCGCCGCGTGTCGACCAGCACCACCGCGCCGATCGCGCCCTTGACCAGGTCGTCCCACATGAACCAGAAGCGGTGCTGGCCGGGCGTGCCGAACAGGTAGAGGATCAGGTCCGAGTCGAGCGAGACCCGGCCGAAGTCCATGGCGACCGTGGTGGTCTGCTTGTCCGGCGTCTTGGCCAGGTCGTCCACGCCCACGCTGGCGCTGGTCATGACCGCTTCGGTGGTCAGCGGCACGATCTCGGAGACCGAGCCGACGAACGTGGTCTTGCCGACGCCGAAGCCTCCGGCGACGACGATCTTGACCGACGTCATCGCGCTCGCAGCAGCACCGCCCTCCTCGGCCGGGCTAGAGCTTGCGAAGTCCACTGAGCACCCTTTCAAGCAGGTTGACGTTGGGCCGGCTGTCGGATTCGAGCGACGACCGGATCTGCACCAGCCCCTGCTCGGACATGTCGGCCACGAGAACGCGGGCAACGCCGAGCGGGATCCGCAGCAGCGCGCTGATCTCGGCCACGGAGCGCCATTCCCGGCACAGGTCGCCGATGGCCTGGCACTCCGGTGTCAGGGTCGCCATCTCCTCGCGTGCCGCGGCGGTCGCCGAGATGAGCGCCTCCATCGGCAGCTGTGCCTTGGGCTTGGTCCGTCCCCGCGTGACAGCGTAGGGACGGACCAGCGAACTGGGGGAGTTGTTGGCCGGAGGGGGCTGCCGCTCCCCCGGCTGCTGACTGGGTCGTGGGGCGTCGACGCCGCTCGGGGGCGGCCCCGGCGCCGCTGGGGCGCCGGCCGGCTGCTGCCCGAACCACGAGGCGCTCCCGGCATCTCTGCTGTGAGGTGCCACCACAATCCTCCTGTCGGTGGTGGATCAGGGGTGGTGGATTCAGTGCATGTCCGATGTCCGCGCCGCCGGCGTCAGCGCCCGGCCGGCCCGCTCGACGAGAAGGGTCATCTCATAGGCCACCAGCCCCAGGTCGCACTCGGCGGCGGCCAGCACCGCCAGGCACGACCCGTCGCTGATCGCCATGATCAGCATGAGGCCCCGCTCCATCTCGACCACGGTCTGGGCGACCGCGCCGCCCTCGAAGACCCGTGCCGCCCCCTGGGTGAGGCTGGACAGGCCCGAGGCGATGGCCGCGAGCTGGTCGGCCCGGTCGGCCGGGAACCCGGCCGAGGAGGCCAGCGGGAGCCCGTCGGAGGACACGACGATCGCGTGAGCGACATCGGGCACCCGGTTGGCGAAGTCAGTGATCAGCCAGTTCAGCTCGTTCACCGGTTGACTCATCCGAAGTGCTCCTGTCCATCCCGGCCCCCGCGGCGGAGGATCCGCCGTCCGGGCCACGTCGTGCTCGGTAGTGACTTTATGGTGCTGAATGTCGCGATAAGTGCGGATGATGCTAATTCATCACCCACCCGTGATGTCCGGCGGCCCCGCCGGGGCGGGCACCGGCCGCCATGCGCGGGCGCGGGGACGAACACTACCGCTCCCCCTGCGGCCGTTCCCCGGGGGCGGGGCCCTCGCCGCGGTGGAACTCGCCCGTCTGGGTGCGCCCCTCCCGGACCCCGCGCTGCAGGCCCGAGAACCGGTTGCGCACCCGGTCGGCCGAGCGGTTCGGCAGCTGCCGGACGTTCTCCGGCTGCGGCGCCGTACCGGGAACAAGGTTTGCCTTGGGAACGCGTTTTGGCAACCCCGAATCGGTCAGCCCGCCCGCGATGGGCTCCGCCGCGCTGCGCGCGGCCTGCCAGCCGCGGTCGGCGTCGGAGCGCCAGCCGTCCTCGGAGTGGCCCGGTGCCCCCTCTCCGGCCGCCGGGGCCGCGGGCGGCGGCTCGGCGGCGGGCTGCGGCGCGGCCGGGGCCTCGGGGGCCTGCTGGGCCCGGGGGGCCTGCGGCTCTTGCGGGGCCTGCGGGGCGGCAGCGCCCCTGGACGCGTGGGCCGGCATCGGTCCGGTCTCCGGGCCGGAGGTGCGGCGCTTGAACCAGTTGGACTCGATGGCGTCGAAGATCGGCAGCGCCTCCGACCCGCTCTCCGGCGAGGGCGGGACCACCGTGTTCTGCCCGGCGCCCTGGCCGCGCCCGTAGCGGCGGGACAGGTAGGCCGTGGAGCCGTACCCCTCGCGCGCCTCGGGCTCGGCGACGCCGCTGTCCTCGGTGCCGCGCCAGGACTCGGCGACCTCCGCGGGCCGGTCCTGCCACCAGCCGTGGCCGTCGCCGGGGCCGGATCCGGCCGCCGGGGCGGGGGCGGCGGGCGCCTCCGGGGGCGTCTGCGCGGGGGGCTCGGCCGCCGGTCCGGGCCAGGGCCGGGACTCGCGCTGGGGCTGGGTCTCCTGCGACCGGTCGTCGGCCGGGCCGGGCGGCGGTGCCGCCGGGAGCGGCCCGGTGCCGGTCGGGTCGAACAGCGACCCGGCCGAGCGGCTCTGCCCCGGCGCGGAGGCCGGCGGCTCCGGTGCGGGCGGCTCGGAGGGGGTGGAGGGGGTGGAGGGGGTGGAGGGGGTGGAGGGGGCCGCCGAGGCGCGGCCGGTGTTCCACCCGGCCGACCACAGGTCCTCGCCGGAGGGCGGGTGCTCGGCGGGGGCCTCGCCCGGCTCGCCGCCGATGTTGCCGCCGGGGCGGCGCTTGGGCAGCGGGTCCTCGCCGTCGGCGCCCCAGGGGTCGTCCGGCTCGGCCGCGGCCGGGGTGGCCGCGAAGGCGGCGGTGGCCTCGGCGTAGGTGTCGGGCACCGCAGGGGCCTGCGGCAACACCGGGGCCGCGGGGTCGACCGGGGTGATGAGCAGGTCGGGGGAGAAGTCGGCGTAGGCGGTGATGCCGCCGCCCTGGGCCTGGCCCAGCCGGACCCGGATGCCGTGCCGCGCCGCCAGGCGGCTGACCACGAACAGGCCCATCCTGCGGGAGACCGCGACGTCGATCACCGGGGGCTCGGCCAGGCGGCGGTTGGTCTCCTCGATCTCCTCGGGGGCCATGCCGATGCCGCTGTCGGTGACCTCGACCCGGGCGCCGCCGTCGTCGAGCACCCGCGCGGTGACCGAGACCTGGGTGTCGTGCGAGGAGAAGGAGGTGGCGTTCTCCACCAGCTCGGCGACCAGGTGGATGACGTCGTTGACCGGGCGGCCCAGGACCGACACGTCGGAGGGGGCGCGCACGTTCACCCGGTCGTACTGCTCGACCTCGGAGACCGCGCCGCGCAGCACGTCGACCAGCGGGACCGGCTGGGCCCACTTGCGGGTGTTGTCCTGGCCCGAGAGCACCAGCAGGTTCTCGGCGTTGCGCCGCATGCGGGTGGCCAGGTGGTCCAGCTGGAACAGGTCGGACAGGCGCTCGGAGTCCTGCTCGCTCTGCTCCAGGCCGTCGATGAGCCGCAGCTGCCGCTCGACCAGGGTCTGGCTGCGCCGGGAGAGGTTGACGAACATGGCGTTGACGTTGGAGCGCAGCGCCGCCTCCTCGGAGGCCAGGCGCATGGCCACCCGGTGGACCTCGTCGAAGGAGCGGGCGACCTCGTCGATCTCGTCGCGGGTGCCCACGTCGATCGGGGACACCGTGACCCGGTCGGGCGTGGTGGTGGTGTCCTTCATCCGGCTGATGGAGTCGGGCAGGTCCCGGTCGGCGACCTTGAGCGCGCCCTCGCGCAGCAGGCGCAGCGGCCGCAGCAGCGAGCGGATCACCATGGAGGTGACGGCGAAGACCGCGCCGATGACGGCCAGCACCAGCGCCGAGTCGATCAGCGCCCGCACCAGCGCCTGCTGGCGCAGCTCGCCGGCCTGGTCGATGACCAGGCCGGCCATCTTGTCGTCGCCCTCCTGGGCCAGCGAGAGCGCCTCTTCGGAGACCTCGGCGTAGCCCTCGGGGCTGTCGGCCCGGCTGCCGCCGGTCAGCGCGGTGCCGTTGTCGGCACGCATCAGCACCCGCTGGCGGGTGGTGATCATCTGGCTGACCTCGAGCCCGGTGAAGGTGGACTCGTACATCTGGCGCTGGCTCGGGGTGGCGCTGGCGCTGAAGTTCTGCATCTCGTTGTCGTAGCGGGACCGCGTGTTCTGCACGGCCTCCTGCACGCCGCCGGACATCGATCCGCGGATCAGCGAGTGCAGCATCAGCGCCGACTCGTAGGACAGGTGCTCGCGGGCGCGGTTGAGCGAGGTCATCGAGCGCACGCTCTCGCGCAGCCCGGTGTCGTCGGTGCCCTCGGCGATGGTCTGGTTGAACTCGTTGAGGGCGTTGATCACCTGGCGGTACTTGGTGGCCGCCGGGAGCACGGTGATGGTGGAGGTCTGCACCTCGTCGCGGACCCCGTCCAGGCCGTCCAGGGAGGAGACCATCCGGTCGCGCCGGTCCTGGGCGAGCTCGCCGCCGACGTCGCCGAGGCCGGCCAGCCGGTCGGTGACCGCGGTCTGGGCCCGGGTGGTGGCCTTGATCTGCTCCTGCAGCTCGCGCTCGAGCTCGGAGGAGCGGTCGTCGGGGTTGCGGTCGTCGGCGATGTAGGCCGCGACGGCGCGCCGCTCCTTGCCCAGCTCGGTGGTGAGCCCGACGACGTCCTTGCCGAGGGTCGCCATCTGCTGGATGTTGTCGTGGGTGACGGTCTCGCCCACGTTCTCTCCGACCCGCAGCCCGCCCAGGACCAGCGCGGTGGCGGTGGGAATGACGATCAGCGCGACCAGGCGGGTGCGCACCCTCCAGTTGCGCGGCGCCCACCAGCGGCCGGCGCGTACGGGGGGAGCCGCACCCTCCGGCGGGCCGCTCTGGGCCTGCGGGGCGTCGGCCTCGGTTCTCGCCGCTCGTGTCGACACGGACCCTCGCAACCTTTCGTTCACCGCCTCGGGTGATGGACGTGGCCCTCATGCGGGGGCGGCCCGCGCCCGGACGGGGCGAGGGGGACTCCGGTGGACACCGCCGGTCCGCGGGGACCCGGCGGCGGCCGCTCGACGCCGAGGGTGGGGGGACGTGCGCGCCGGGGCCCGCCTCATGAGGGGGTGAGGCGTGGTGCACCACGATCTGAAATGGGGCACTTGGGGAGCACAGCGTACCAATTCGCCCAGCCGCGTCACCTCCCCCCGACCACCGCCGCGCCTGTTTCGGGCCGGACCCCTACCGGTCGGCAACGGCCCGGAACCCGTACCGGGCCCCGTGATCGCGCAGGTCCGTCCGGGCCGCGGGACCGGATCGGGGGCGGCTCATAACTTTTCAAACACACCGGACGGAAGGCGCGTTCACGTCACTGCGCCATGACACTCTGTCACTCGGAGGGGCCGTTCTCCGGGGGGAGTGTCAATGTCGTGGCGGCACAACCGTCCGAATCGTTCGCCGCGTGCGCTCGCGGCCGCGCTGTGCGCGGGGGCGGTCCTGGCCGTCCCGCCGGCGCCCGCCGGGGCGCACGCGCAGGACTCCGCGGCGCAGGTGCGCGCCGCGCTGGCCGAGGTCCGGGCGGACATGGACGCGCTGCACGAGCGGGCCGACGAGGCGGTGCGCGACCACATGGACGAGTCCGAGCGGCTGGAGCGGGCCGAGCGCCGGGCCCGCTCGGCCGAGCGGGCCGCCCGCCGCGCCGCCGAGCGCGGGGAGCGGGTGCGCGCAGAGGCCGCGGGCCAGGCGGTGGCCGCCTACACCGGCGCCGACCTGGGGCCGCTGGTGGCCTGGAGCAGCCCGCGCGGCCCCCAGGAGGCACTGGACCGGGCCTCGTTCCTGTCGGTCCTGGCCGAGCGGCGCCAGGGCGAGGTGGACCGCGCGGCGGCCGCGGGCACGGCCGCCGGCACGCTCAGCGACCGCGCCGACAAGGCCCGGGACGAGCGCGCCGACGCCGCCGAGGCGGCGCGCGAGACCCGCGAGGACGCCGAGGCGGCCCTGGAGGACCGGCGCGAGGACCTGCGCGGGCTGCTGGCCGAGCAGTCCCGCCTGGAGGAGGAGCTGCGCGAGCAGGAGGCCCGCCGGGCGCAGGCCGACCCGGACGGGGCGGACGGGGCGGAGCCGGAGGACGAGGGTGACGAGGGTGACGAGGGGGACGGCCAGGCGCAGCAGCGGACCTCGGGGCCGGGCGACGGCGAGCGGTGCGAGGGCGGGGACACCTCCGCGCACGCCAACGGCCGGATCCCCGAGTCGGCGCTGTGCCCCCTCCCCCAGCCCGGCGAGCGGCTGCGCGCCGACGCCGCGGAGGCGTTCATCGCCCTGGACGGCGACTTCCGGGAGCACTTCGGCCGCCCGATGTGCGTGGCCGACTCCTACCGCCCGATCGACGAGCAGGTCCGCCTGTACGAGGAGAAGGCCGCGGGCATGGCCGCCGCCCCCGGGACGAGCACGCACGGCCTGGGGCTGGCGGTCGACCTGTGCGGCGGCGTGGAGACCGACGGCTCCGCCGAGTACCGCTGGATGCGGGAGCACGGCCCCGGGCACGGCTGGCACAACCCCGAATGGGCGCGCGACGGGTTCGAGCCCTGGCACTGGGAGTTCGAGGGATAGGGCCGGAAGGCAGGACCGGACCGTGGCGCTCAGGCCTGGGCGCCCACGCGGATCTCGAAGACGCCGAGCACGTCGGCGTCCACGTTGAGCTCCTCGCCCTCCTCCAGGGGGCGCGTCGCAGGGGCCAGGGACACCGCGAGCGCGGGACCCCCCTGTGCCGGGGGGACCTCCGGCAGGGCGACCTCGGCCGCGGCGACGGGCGCGCCGTCCACCTCGGCCCCGACGCGGACCGGGATCCCGGCGGCGAACTCCTCCGGGGTCACCAGCGCCGGCCCGATGCTCAGGGCGGCGGGGACGCCGTCCCCGGTGCGCCACAGGCAGGCCGCGGTGTACCCGAGCAGCCTGCCGGACTCCCCCGCGGCCGCGGCCGCGCCCGGCTCGGCCGTCAGCGCCCCCGCCCCCGCGGGCATCGGGACGCCGTCGTCGGTGCCGCGCACCAGCCCGGGGGCGATCTCCAGCGGAGGACCGCCGGCGACGGCCGCCGCGACCGGGCCCGAGGGGCGCACCGGGGCGCACAGGCGGGTCTCGAACTCCACGATGATCTCCACCGGGTGCTCCAGGGCCTCGTCGTGCGCCGCCCGCACCGCCGCGGCGCCGGCGTCCAGCAGGCCGGCCGGTTCCCGGCCGCCGGGGTGCCCGAAGACGCACCCGTCGTCGATCACCCCGGCCCGCTCCGCGCCTCCGGTCGGCGGAAGGTAGCTCACCCAGCGCACGTGTCCCCCGTGGTCGTCCGTGGTCGTCGTGGCAGCGGCGCACCGCGCGCCGCGGGACGAACCTACCGCCCCGCCGGGTCGCGGCGGCGCAGGGGAGCCTCCGGCGGCTCGCCCGGGGGGTTGTGCTCCTTGCCGGTGCCCGCGCACATGCGGCAGGACTCCTCGACGACGGTCCACTCCACGACGCCGCCGTCGGCCGCCGGGCGCTCGGCGCGCCACCGGCCGGTGCCCGCGCAGAACCGGCAGGCCGGGCCCTCCCGCGCGCACCACCGGCAGTGCTCGATCGCGCATCGGGAGCGTGGGCCCTCCTCCGGTGAGCGCTCAGGCCGAACCGCCATAGCCCGTCCCCCCGCAAGGATTCCGTCGCCCGCGCCGCGCTCGTCCCGACTCCGCGGCGCGCCCCTCCCGCGGCGTGCGCGGAGGCGTGCTCAGCGTTGCACAGCGCCTCACCGCCAGTCCAGAGGGGGTGGTGCGATCGGTGCTCAGCCGGACGCACGCACCACCAGGCGCGTGTCCAGCACCACCGACCGCGGGCGCGCGCCGGGCCCCTCGTCGATGGCGGTGTCGGCGAGCACCCGCGCCATCTCCCCGCCCATCCGCTCGGTGGGCTGGTGCACGGTGGTCAGCGGCGGGTCGGCCAGCGCGGCGGCCGCGGTGTCGTCGTAGCCGACCAGGGCGATGTCCTCGGGGACCCGCCGGCCCGCCTCGCGCAGCGCCCGCAGCGCCCCCAGCGCCATGTCGTCGGAGGCGGCGAAGACCGCGTCCAGGTCGGGGGAGGCCTCCAGCAGGGCGCGCATCGCGCGCGCGCCGCTCTCGTGGCTGAAGTCCCCGTGCACGGTGAGCTCGGGGGGATCGGCCAGGCCGGCCTCGGCCAGCGCCAGCCGGTGGCCGCGGAGCCGGTCCTGGCCCGCCGCCATGTCGGCGGGCCCGGCGACGGTGGCGATGCGCCGCCGCCCGCCGTCCACCAGCCGGCGGGTGGCCGAGGCCGCCCCGCCGACGTTGTCGATGTCCACGTAGTGCACCGGGTGCCGGGGCGGGTTCAGCGGCCGGCCGCCGAGCACCACGGGCAGCCCGGCGCCGGCCAGCCGGTCCGGAAGCGGGTCGTCGGTGTGCAGCGAGACCAGCAGCACCCCGTCCACGTGCCCGCCGGTCAGGTACTCGCCCAGCCGCTCGTGGTCGCCGGGGGTGCGCGCGGTGGCCAGCAGCAGCTGCAGCCCGCGGGCGGTCAGCACCGCGCTGACCCCGCGCACCACCCCGGCGAAGAACGGCTGGTCGAACAGGCGCTCCTCGGGCTCGGAGACGACCAGGGCCACGGTGTCGGTGCGCCGGGTGACCAGCGCACGCGCGGTCCGGTTGGGCGTGTACCCCAACTCGGCGATCGCGGCGCGCACCGCGTCCCGGGTCCGCGGGCTCACCCGGCTGGACCCGTTGATCACGCGGGACACCGTCCCCCGGCCGACCCCGGCGCGCCGCGCCACCATCTCCAGGGTCGGCCTTCGCTCCTCGCCCATCGCTCACCCCTCCGCGGGCTCCGCGGCGGGCACCGCGCCCGCCGCGGCGGCCGCCGCGTACCAGCGGCCGCTGTCCTTGACGGTACGGCGCTGGGTGGCGAAGTCCACGTGCACCAGCCCGAACCGCTGGGAGTATCCCCAGGCCCACTCGAAGTTGTCCAACAGCGACCAGGCGAAGTATCCCTTGACCGGAGCCCCGGTGCGCACCGCCGCGCGCACCGCGAGCAGGTGGTCGCGCAGGTAGTCCACCCGCTCGGTGTCGCGCACCCGTCCGTCGGGGCCGAGCTCGTCCGGGTAGGCGGCGCCGTTCTCGGTCACGTACAGGTCCGTGCCGGGGGCCTCGGCGGCCAGCCGGGTGAGCACCCCGTACATGCCCCGCGGGTCCACGCCCCAGTCCATGCCGGTGCGCCGGTCCCCCAGCGGCAGCAGCACCGCGGGGGCGGTGCCCACCAGCGCCGGGTCCGGCCCCGTCCCGGCCGCCGCGTCCCCGGCCGCCTCCCGGTCCGCGGCCACGGCCTCGGCCGAGTAGTAGTTCACCCCGATGAAGTCCAGCGGGGCGGCGATGGTCTCCAGGTCGCCGTCGGCCACGAACCCGAAGTCGCTGACCGGTGCCAGGTCCTCGCGGACGTCGGCAGGGTAGGCCCCGCGCAGCAGCGGCCCGGTGAACAGGCGGTTGCGCACCCCGTCGGCGCGGCGCACGGCGTCGATGTCCTCGGGGACCGGCCGGTACGGCACGAACTCGGCGGGGTTGAGCACGATGCCCACCCGCGCGCCCGAGGCCCGGCGCAGCTCCCGGGCGGCCAGGCCGTGCGCGAGCAGCAGGTGGTGGGCGGCGGCCAGGGAGGCCGCCGCGTCCTGCCGCCCCGGGGCGTGAATCCCGGCCGCATACCCCAGGAAGGCCGCGCACCACGGCTCGTTGAGGGTGGTCCAGTCGGTGATCCGGTCGCCCAGGGCCTCGCCCATGACCGCGGCGTACTCGGCGAACCGCAGCGCGGTGTCCCGGGCCGGCCATCCCCCGGCCTCCTCCAGCTCCGAGGGCAGGTCCCAGTGGTAGAGGGTGGGCCAGGGGGTGATGCCCGCCTCGAGCAGCGCGTCGGTGAGCCGGTCGTAGAAGTCGATCCCGGCCGGGTTGGGCGCGCCCGTTCCGCCGGGCACCACCCGCGGCCAGGAGACCGAGAACCGGTAGGCGCCCAGGCCCAGCTCCCGCATGAGGGCGATGTCCTCGTGCATCCGCCGGTAGTGGTCGGCCCCGGGCTCGCCGGTGTCCCCGCCGAGCACAGCGCCGGGGCGGGCGCAGAAGTCGTCCCAGATGCTGGGGCCGCGCCCGTCGGCGCCGGTGGCGCCCTCGACCTGGAACGCCGAGGTGGCGGCGCCCCAGACGAAGCCGTCGGGGAAGCGGGCGGCGGCGCCGGCGGGGGCGGTCTGCCGGGCGGTGGTGTGCGTCGTTGCGGTCACGCCTTGATGGCACCTTCCATGATGCGGCCGACGAGCTGGCGGCCGAGCAGGACGAACAGGATCAGCAGGGGCAGGGTGGCCAGGGTCGCGCCGGTGAACATCAGCGCGAAGTCGCGTGCGTAGGCCGACTCCTGGAGCTGGTTGATGGAGAACTGGACGGTCGGGTTGTCGGGGGTGAGCACGGCGATGGCCCACACGTACTCGTTCCACACCGTCATGAAGGTGAGCAGGCCGAGCACGGTCATCGCCGGCCGCAGGGCGGGCAGCACCACACTCCAGAAGGTGCGGAATGTGGAGCATCCGTCGATGCGGGCCGCCTCAAGCAGCTCGTCGGGCACGCCCTGGGAGACGTACTGCCGCATCATGAACACGCCGAACCCGCTGACCAGGAACGGCACGATCACCGCCTGGAGCTCGCCGCGCCAGCCCAGCCACTCCATGAGCACCAGCAGCGGGATGATCCCGACCTGCACCGGCACCGCCATGGTCAGCACCACGGCCACGGTGAAGAAGGTGCGCCCCTTGAAGCGCAGCTTGGCCAGGGCGAACCCGGCGAGCGAGCAGAAGAACACCACCGACAGGGCGACGGTGCCCGAGGCGATGAAGGAGTTCATCAGCCCCGTGCCGAAGTTGGCCGAGGTCTCCCCGAACAGCCGCTCCAGGTTGTCGTCGAAGCGGTCGCCCGGCGTCAGCACCGGGGGGAAGCGGGCCGCCGCGTCGGTGGTGCGGGTGGCGATGACGAACATCCACCACAGCGGGAACACCGAGACGAGCACGGTGAGCAGCAGGCCGGCGTAGGTGAGCGGGGAGGCCTGCCGCAGCCGGCGCAGGCGCCGGCGAAGCGGCCCGGACCCGGGCCGGCGGGCGGTCGCTGCGGTCGCGGTCGGGGTGGTCACGGCGCCCCCTTGATGGTCCGGGCCAGCAAGGCGTTGACCGCGCCCAGAACGACGATGATCCAGAACAGGACCCAGGAGACGGCGGCCCCGTAGCCGTAGTCGCCGTAGCGGAACGCCTCCTGGAAGACGAGCATCATCACGGTCTGGAACTGGCCCTGTGTGCCGCCCTGCATGGCGCCGCCGGTGTCGAACACGGCGGGCTCGGTGAACAGCTGCATCTGGCCGATGGTGGAGATGATGACGGTGAACAGGATGGTCGGGCGCAGCATCGGGATGGTGATCTGGAGGAACTGGCGGATCCGCGAGGCGCCGTCCAGCGAGGCGGCCTCGTACATGTCGCGCGGAACCGCCTGCATGGCGGCCAGGTAGATCAGCGTGTTGTAGCCCAGCCACCGCCAGTCGATCATCACCGCGATGGCGACCCAGGAGGAGAACCGGCCGCCGCGCCAGTTGACCGGGTCGATGCCCACCATCCCGAGGACCTGGTTGATCAGCCCGAACTGGGTGCCGAACAGGGTGGAGAAGACGATCGCCATGGCGGCGATGGAGGTGACGTAGGGGATGATCAGCGCCATCTGGAACAGGCCTCGGCCCCGGATGGCGCGATTGAGGGTGTCGGCGATCAGCAGCGCCAGCATCAGCTGGGGCACCACCGCCACGACGAAGATGCCCAGCGTGTTCAGGAGCGCGTTCCAGAACTTGGCGTCGGAGACCAGCCGGGCGTAGTTGTCCAGCCCGGCGAAGCCCTCGTTGCCGCCGATCAGGCTCCAGTCGTGCAGCGACACCCACACGGTGTACAGCAGTGGGAACAGGCCGAAGACGCCGAAGAGGAGGAAGAAGGGGGCGATGAAGAGATAGGGCGCCCCCTTCGTGTCCACCGCGGCGCGCAGCCGGGTCAGACGATTCACCCTGCCGCCCGCTCACTCTCGCTCACGGCGGTCTCCCAGCCCTCGTCCGGCTCGGCCTGGCCCTGCTCGACCGATTCCAGGGCGGCCCGGAACGCGTCGTCGACGGCCTGGGTGTCGGGGCCGTAGTAGACCGGCTCCAGCTCCATGGCGGTGGTCGCGTAGATCTCGCCGACCGGGGCGTCGTTGAAGTAGGGGCGGGTGAAGTCGGCGACGTCCTCGGATTCGAGCGCCTCGGTGGAGGAGGGCAGGGTGTTGGCCTCGTTCCAGGCGCCCAGCTGCCCCTCGGGGCCGGTCAGGAACCGGGCGAGCTCCGCGGCCTCTTCGGGGTGCTCGCTCTGCTCGGGCACGGCCAGGAAGGAGCCGCCCCAGTTGCCGCCCCCGCCGGGCACGGTGGCCACGTCCCAGCGGCCCGCGCCAGCGTCCCCTGCGGTGTTCTCGATGTGCCCGAGCATCCAGGCCGGGCAGGGCAGGGTGGCGAAGGCGTTGTTCTGGATCCCGGAGTTCCACTCGTCGGACCAGATCGGCAGGTTCGCCGACAGGTCGGACATGGACACGACGGTGTCGTAGGAGGCGCGGGTGTCCTCGTTGGACTCCAGCACCAGCTCGCCCTCCTCGTTCTGGAACGGCGCGCCTCCGGCCTGGGAGGTGACCGCCCGGAAGTAGGGCTGGATGGTGGAGACGAACGCGGCGCCGGTCTCGGCGTCGGCGAACTCCTCACCGGTGGAGATGAAGTCGTCCCAGGTGGGCCAGAGCTCGGCGACCTCTTCGCGGTCCGTGGGCAGGCCTGCGTCCTCGAAGAGCACCGTGTCGTAGCACATGCCCATGCTGCCGATGTCGGTGCCCAGCCCGACGATCTTGCCGTCGGGAGTGGTGCCCTGCTCCCACTTCCACTCCAGGAAGCCGTCCTGCATCTCGCCGGCGCCGTGCTCGGCCAGGTCCACGAAGCGGTCGTCCTGGGCGAGGAACTGGGCGATGTTGGCCTCTTCGATGGCCACCACGTCTCCGGCCCCCGACCCGGCGGCGATGTTCTGCTGCAGCTGGGGCGTGTAGTCGGCGAGGTCGGTGACGTTGCGCTCCTCGACCGCGATGCCGGTCTCCTCCTCGAACTGCTCGAGGAGCGCCTCGTAGCCCATCACCCCGAAGGTGTCGATGGTCAGGGTGACGTCGCCGCCTCCGCCGTCGTCGCCGCCGCCTCCGCAGGCGGTGGCCATCAGCATCGCGCCGCCGGCGGCCGCGGCCGTCAGGGAGGTTCTCAGGGAGGGTCGGGCGGGGCGCGTGCCCACGGCACGCGCGGCACGGTACGGGGTACCCGGTGTTCTCATGTCCGGCCTCGCTCGTCAAGGGTGCTTGTGGGGTGGGGCGCCCCTCTCCCCCCGGCATGGGAGCGCTCCCACACAGTGGACGCCGTCACACCGTCCGGCGTCAATGCCCGCTCCGCT
The DNA here is from genome assembly GCF_000341205.1 of Nocardiopsis baichengensis YIM 90130. Lineage (NCBI taxonomy): Bacteria > Bacillati > Actinomycetota > Actinomycetes > Streptosporangiales > Nocardiopsidaceae > Nocardiopsis > Nocardiopsis halophila. The sequence goes on from NZ_ANAS01000009.1 coordinate 79,217, forward strand.
GCGGTTACGCGACCGTTACACCACCGGCGGCCCGCATCCCCGGACGGGATGCGGGCCGCTGCGGACGGTGACCGGGGCGCGCCCGGCCGGCCTCACTCCTGAGCGCCGCCGACGGGGATGACGACCCCGTCCCACTGCTCCTCCATGTACTGCTTGACCTCGTCGCTGTGCAGCAGCTCGTTCAGGGTGGCCACGGCCTCGTCGTCGGCGTCCTCCGAGCGCACGACCAGCCCGTTGGCGTAGGGGTTGTCCTCGGTCCCCTCGAAGGCCAGCGCCTCGGCCGAGGAGGACAGGTCGGCCTCGATGGCGTAGTTGCCGTTGACCGCCGCGGCGTCCAGGTCCGGAAGCGAGCGCGGGAGCTGCGCCGCCTCGGTCGGGACGATCTCCAGGCCCTGGGGGTTGTCCTCGATGTCGGCGTCGGAGGGGTTGTCCCCGGCGTCCCCGGCCAGGGTGATCAGGCCCTCGTCCTCCAGCAGCTTCAGCGCCCGGCCCATGTTGGCCGCGTCCCCCGGCACCCCGATCTGCGCGCCGTCCTCCAGGTCGGCCAGGTCGTCGACCTTCTCGGAGTACAGCCCGAACGCCTCCAGGTGGACGTCGTCCAGGTAGGCCAGGTCGGCGTCGGGGTTGCCCTCGAGGAAGTCGTCCAGGAAGGGGCGGGTCTGGAAGTAGTTGGCGTCCAGGCTCCCCTCGACCAGCGCGGCGTTGGGCTGGTTGTAGTCGGTGAACTCGGTGACCTCGATGTTCAGCCCGGCCTCGGCGGCCAGGTTCTCCTGGATGTAGGAGAGCACGTCGGCGTGCGGCAGCGGCGTGGCGCCCACGGTGATCGTGGCGTCCCCGCCCGATCCGCCGTCCTCGGCGGCGCGCTCGCTGGGGGCGCCGCAGGCGGCGGTGGCCGCCAGTGCCGTCGCGCCGATGATCGCCAGGGTCCTGTGCACCTCGGGTCTCCTTGCTGTCCGTGCTGCGGGTGCAGCGCTGGTGGTGTGCGGGTGTGGTCGGGTCTGCGCGGGGGCCGCGGCGGGGTCAGCGGCGCGAGAGGCGGCGGATGGCCAGATCGCCCAGGCTCTGCGCGGCCTGGACGATGACCACCAGGAGGATCACCGTGGCCCACAGGTAGTAGTCGTCGAAGCGCTGGTAGCCCTCGCGGATGGCGACGTCGCCCAGTCCGCCCCCGCCGATCGCCCCGGCCATGGCCGAGTAGGAGACCAGCGCGACCACGGTCATCACCAGGCCGGCGATGATCCCGGGCAGCGCCTCGGGGAGCAGGACCTTGCCGACGACGGTGGTCTTGCGCGCGCCCATGGCGTGCGCGGCCTCCACCACGCCCCGGTCGACCTCGCGCACCGCGGTCTCCACCAGGCGCGCGAAGAAGGGCACGGCGCCGATGCTCAGCGGCACGATCGCGGCGGTGGGCCCGAGCGTGGTGCCGGTGAGCAGGCGGGTCAGCGACAGCACCGCCACCATCAGCACGATGAACGGCAGCGAGCGGCCGATGTTGACCACCGCCCCCAGCAGCGCCTTGAACCAGGGGGCCGGGGTCAGGCCGCCGCGGTCGGTGGTGACCAGCAGGACCCCGATCGGCAGCCCGAAGGCCACGCTGAACAGCGTGGACCACAGCACCATGTACAGGGTGTCCAGCGTGCCGTAGTAGAGCGTCTCGCTCATGCCGGGCAGCCGGTCGGCGAACTCGGTGAGGAAGTCGATCATCGGGCCGCCTCCTGGACCAGCAGGCCCTTGTCGGCGAGGAAGCGCAGCGCGCCCTCGCGGCGCTCCCCCTGGATCTGCACGTTCAGCCGCCCGACCGAGGTGCCGGCCACCTGCTCGACGGCGCCGGCCAGGATGTTGACGTCCACGTCGAAGCGGCGGGTGACCTCCGAGACCAGCGGCTCGTCATAGGCGCGCGGGTAGGTCAGCGCGACCGCGTCCGGGGCCTGGGTGGGCGGCAGCGGGAAGAGCGCGTCGGCCAGGCGCGAGCCGGGCGTGGCGATGAGGTCCAGGACCCTGCCCGCCTCCTGGAAGGCGCCGTCGGCCATGATCGCGGCCGAGTGGCAGACCTTCTTGATCACGTCCATCTCGTGCGTGATGAGCAGGATGGTCAGCCCGAGCTCGCGGTTGAGGTCGGCGAGCAGCTCCAGGATGGAGTCGGTGGTGTCGGGGTCCAGCGCCGAGGTCGCCTCGTCGCTCAGCAGCACCGCCGGATCCGAGGCCAGGGCGCGGGCGATGCCCACCCGCTGCTTCTGGCCGCCGGAGAGCTGGGCGGGGTAGGCCTTGGCCTTGTCGCCCAGTCCCACCAGGTCGAGCAGCTCGGCGACCCGGGCGGCGCGGCGGCGCCGCGGCACCCCGGCGATCTCCAGCGGGAAGGCGATGTTGGCGGCGACCGTGCGCGAGGAGAGCAGCGCGAAGTGCTGGTGCACCATGCCGATGCCGCGCCGGGCCCGGCGCAGTTCGGCCGCGCCCAGCGCGGTCAGGTCGCGCCCGTCGACGACCACGCGGCCCGAGGTGGGGCGCTCCAGCAGGTTCACGCAGCGCAGCAGGGTGCTCTTGCCGGCGCCGCTCTGGCCGACGACGCCGTAGACCTCCCCCTGTTCCACGGACAGGTCGACGCCGTCCAGGGCGGCGACCCTGCGCTTGCCGACGGGATAGACCTTGTGCAGGTCCACGGTTTCGATCACGGGTTTCCTCGGCGTTCGGCCCTCCGGTCGGGAGGGCGGACGGCTCCGGTGCGGGGCCGCGGTCCGGGTGCTGCGGGCACGGCGGAGCGGCCTTGCGCGTGTGGGCCCAGGTCAGAGCATGGGGCACCGGAGGGGCGGGAAGCGGGGCGACGCGCGGTGCTCCGGAGATCGGTCCGGGCCCGGTCGCGGAAAGGGTGGTTACGCCGGCATCAGGCGACAGCCGCCTGCCGGACGGTGCCACCCGGGGCACAGCCGACGACCGCGCGGCAGGGCGCGGAGGGCGGGGCTGGCGAGTTCATCGACGTTCACGCCGCCCACGTAACCACATCAGACGGCAGAAAACGAGAACGAACCGGACGAAAGGTGCGTTAGGTTCACCACAAACCGGCGTTCCGTTGGCGCGCGCCCGAAACTCCCTTTAATGTCTGTCGTGCGCATGCGCGGTCCGCGGACCGCCGACCGAGCAGCCGAGGAGAGCGTGGACGTGGCGGACGACCGGACCGGCGGCGACCCCTACGCCGACTTCTGGGCCCCCGACCCGCCCTGCCCGCGCGAGGGGGCGCCGCGCGCCGGGAGGCGCAGGGGCCTGGGCGCGGTGCTCGCCGCGGCGCTGCTGGCCGCCTCCCCGACCGCGCCCGCCTCCGCCGTCCCGGTCCCCCGGCCCGCCGAGAGCCTGGACGAGCTGCAGGAGCGGGCCGACCGGCTCAGCGACGACTACAACGGCGAGCTGCGGGACATGGAGGCGGTCTTCGAGGACGCCGAGAAGGCCCAGGAGCGCGCGGACACCACCCGCGAGGAGGTGGAGGACGCGCGGGACCAGGTGCGGCAGCTGGCCATCGCCGGCTACACCAGCTCAGGCCTGGAGCCCTCGCTGACCGTGTTCGTCGAGGAGGACCCCCAGCGCCTGATCGACCAGGCCCAGATCATCGGGCACCTGTCCGGCAACCACCAGGCGCGCATCGACGACCTGGAGAAGGCGATCGAGCGCGACGAGAAGGCCAGTGACAACGCCCGGGAGAAGGCCGAGAAGGTCGAGGAGGACCTGGAGGAGCTGGAGGAGCGCCGCGAGGAGGTCCAGGGGCTCATCGCCGACCACCCCGAGCAGGAGATGGGGCCGCCGGACAGCCTCACCCCCCGCACCCGCCAGATGCGCGACCTGGTGCGCGAGAAGTTCGGGGACAACAAGGAGCACGGCGGCTACGGCTGCTACCGCCCCGACGGCGGCTACGTCGTCGGCGAGCACCCCAAGGGGCGGGCCTGCGACTTCATGGTCGACAAGAACGGGCAGATGCCCTCACAGGACCAGATCGACCACGGCTGGGACATCGCCCACTGGGCGCAGGACAACGCCGAACGGCTGGGGATCATGTACGTGATCTACCGCCAGCAGATCTGGGACGTGCGCCGCGACTCCGAGGGCTGGCGCGACATGGCCGACCGGGGCTCCATCACCGAGAACCACTTCGACCACGTGCACATCTCGATGTTCTGAGCGGCGGCGTTCTGAGCGGCGGCGCGCGGGGCGGGGTCAGCCGCCGAAGACCGGCGCGTACATGAACGCCATGCACCCCGCGGCCAGGGCCAGCACCGCGCCCACGGCCAGGATGAAGACCAGCCACGCCCAGAACCCGTGCCGGGGCGCGCCTCCGCCGCCGTTCGCGCTGTCATCGCTCACCGGCCCACGGTAACGCCGCACCCGCGGACAGAGGTCTCGTTCCGGCAACGATCACCGGGGGACGAGGGGCGTATCCGGCGCATCAGGCACGGAACCGCCACGAATCCGTGACGATGCGGCCCGAACCCGCCTCCGCCCCTCTGCCTCCCGGGGGCGGGACGCTAGGATGCCGAACCCGGGGCCCGCCTCCTGCCGAGACCAGTCGCGGAGGGACGCCCGTGGAGTGGCGCGCCCGGCGCCCGGCTCCACGTTTCCCACCGGAATGGGGAACCGTGAGGACGCCTGCCGGCGTCTCACGAAAAGTTTCAGTCACGCAGGTGGCGAGGGGAGTCATGAGCGAAAACGGACCATACGGACAGCAGCCCGGCTTTCAGCCCCCCTATGGGGGGTCCGGACCGCAGTACCCCCCTCAGGACCAGCAGATGTACGCGGGCGGGCAGCCTCCCTACGGCCCCGGGGGGCCTGTCGGTCCCGGCGGTCCCGGCGGCCCGGGCTACCCGCCGCCGAAGAAGAGCAGCGCCGGGATGTGGATCGTCATCGTCGGCGGCGTCGTCATCGTGATCCTCGTGATCGCCGTGGTCTTCATGCTGATCCGCGGCGGCGGGGATGAGGGGCGGGAGCCGCAGGGCGGCGGCGAGCCCACCCAGGGCACCGAGGAGACCACCGCGTCCGAGGAGCCCCCGGAGGACGAGGAGACCCAGGCGGCCGGCCCACAGGGCGAGCCCCCCTACGAGCTCCCCCAGGACCCGTGCGCGTCGCTCTCGGAGTCGACCCTGGCCGACATCGGCGGCCGGGAGGGCAGCAAGTCGCTCACCGACTCCTCCTCGGACTGCACCTACACCTTGGAGGGCGAGGGCGACCAGAGCGGGTACGTCTCGGTCACCTACCAGGTGCCCTACGGCGGCTCGGACTCCATCGAGGGCGCCAAGGAGCGGTTCCAGAGCAGCCTGGACCGCGCGACCGACGAGAGCAACGACATCATCGAGACCGAGGTGCACGAGGTCGACGAGAAGGTCGACGTCGGCGAGGAGGCCGCCCTGGTCTTCTCCACGCAGAAGATCCTGCGCACCAACGACTCGGTGGCCACCCTGCTGGTGCGCCAGGGCAACATCGTCATGACCGTCGACTACACGATGACGCCGGGCTACCAGGCCGACGAGAGCGAGCCGGCCCCGCTGAAGTACGACGACGTCAAGGACCTGGTCCCGGAGCTGGGCGAGGAGGCGCTGGGCCAGATCGGCGCCTGAGCGCGGGTCCCCGTGTGAGAAGGGGGGTGCGGGCCGTCCGGCCCGCACCCCCTTTCCCGTTCTCTCCTTCCGGTCACCGCCCCGCTCGTGCCTCAGCGGGGCGCGGGGCTCACCCGGCCAGGTCGGCGCGGACCCGGCGGGCGGCCTGCACCATGTTCCGCAGCGCCGGCTCGATCTCGGCGTAGCCGCGGGTCTTGAGGCCGCAGTCGGGGTTCACCCACAGCCGCGCCGGGTCGACCGCGCGCAGGGCGGTGCGCAGCGCCGACTCGATCTCCTCGGCGGAGGGCACCCGCGGGGAGTGGATGTCGTAGACCCCCGGGCCGATGCCCCGGCGGTAGCCGGAGCGGTCCAGGTCGTCCACCAGCTCCATGTGCGAGCGGGCCGCCTCGACGCTGGTCACGTCCGCACCCAGCGCCTCGATCGCGCCGACGATCTCGCCGAACTCCGAGTAGCACATGTGCGTGTGGATGAGCGTGCGCTCACCCACCCCCGAGGTGGCCAGCCGGAACGAGCCCACGGCCCAGTCCAGGTACTCCTGGCGCTCGGAGGCGCGCAGCGGCAGCAGCTCCCGCAGCGCGGCCTCGTCCACCTGGATGTGCCGGATGCCCTCGCGCTCCAGGTCGGCGACCTCGTCGCGCAGGGCCAGGGCCACCTGGCGGGCGGTGTCGGCCAGCGGCTGGTCGTCGCGGACGAACGACCAGGCCAGCATGGTCACCGGGCCGGTGAGCATGCCCTTGACCGGCTTGGAGGTGCGCGACTGGGCGTAGGTGGCCCACTTCACCGTCATCGGCTCGGGGCGGTGCACGTCGCCGAAGAGGATCGGCGGGCGCACGCACCGCGAGCCGTAGGACTGCACCCAGCCCTTGGCGGTCGTGGTGTAGCCGCCCAGGCGCTCGGCGAAGTACTGGACCATGTCGTTGCGCTCGGGCTCGCCGTGCACGAGCACGTCCAGGCCGATGTCCTCCTGCAGGGCGATGACCTTGTCGATCTCCCCCCGCATCCGGGCCTCGTACTCCTCCTCCCCGATGGCGCCGGTGCGGTGCTCGGCCCGGGCCTTGCGGATCTCCTCGGTCTGCGGGAACGAGCCGATGGTGGTGGTGGGCAGGTACTGCGGCTCGCCCTCGCTGTTCCAGCGGCCCTCGCGCAGGCGCTGCTCGCCCTCCGCGCCCAGGGACTGCAGGCGGGCCCGCACCTGGGCGTTGCGGAAGCCCTCCGGCTCGGGCAGGTCGGCCCGGGCGCGCTCCAGGTCGGCCGCGGCGCCGTCGGGGTCGCTCAGCGCGCGCCCCAGCAGCGCCACCTCGTCCAGCTTCTGCCGGGCGAAGGCCAGCCGCGCCCGCAGCGCCGGGTCCATGCCGGTCTCGGCGTCCAGGTCGACCGGGACGTGCAGCAGCGAGCAGGAGGTGTTGACCACCACCTCGCGGGCCAGGCCCATCAGGGGGGTCAGCCGGGACAGCGCCGCGCGCACGTCGGTGCGCCAGACGTTGCGCCCGTCGACCACGCCGGCGAGCAGGGTCTTGTCGCCCAGCCCGGAGACGGCCGCCAGCTCCTCGGCGGTGTCCGGCCCGGCCACCAGGTCCAGGGCGATCCGCTCGGCGCCGGTGCGCTTGAACGCCTCCAGGGCCTCGGTGCCGATCGGGCCGAAGTAGGTGCCCACGGTGATCTGCGGGCGGTCCTTCTCCTGGCCCAGGACCCGGTAGGCGCGCTCGAACTCGCCCACCGCGGCACGGCCGCGGTCGGTGGCCAGGACCGGCTCGTCGAGCTGGACGTGCTCGGCCCCGGCCGCGCGCAGCCGGCGCAGCAGCTCGGCGTAGGCCGGGAGCAGCCCGTCGAGCAGCTCCAGCGGGTTCCACCCCTCGGGGGCGCCGGCGGCCGGCTTGGACAGCAGCAGGAAGGTCACCGGGCCCACGACCACCGGCCGGGTGAGGTATCCCAGCCCCTTGGCCTGGGTGAACTCCGACAGCGGCTTGGCCCCGGCCAGCCGGAAGGCCGTGTGCGGGGACAGCTCGGGGACCAGGTAGTGGTAGTTGGTGTCGAACCACTTCGTCATCTCCAGCGGCGCGGTCTCCTGCACACCGCGCGCCATGGCGAAGTAGCGGTCCAGCTCCGTGGCGCGGTCCTCGGCCTCCTCGGGGCGCCCGAAACGGGTCGGCACGGCGCCGAACAGCACGGCCGTGTCGAGCATGTGGTCGTAGTAGGAGAAGGTGTTGGACGGCATCTCGTCGATCCCGGCCTCGGAGTAGGCCTCCCAGGCGGCGCGGCGCAGCCGCGCCCCGACGGCGTCCAGCTCGGCTGCGCTGCTCCGGCCGGCCCAGTACGCCTCGCAGGCGCGCTTGAGTTCCCGGTCCGGTCCGATGCGCGGGTATCCGTGAACGGTCGTCGTCACTGGCTTCGTCTCTCCCTCGTCGATCAGCCGTTGGGCCGCGAGTCGAGGCAGAGCGCGCGGCGGGGCCGCCCGCAGCGCGGACCGATCCCGCCGACCGCCGCCCTCCCTCGGGGCTCACGGACCACCGTGGGCGCGGCCGCGCCCACGGGCGGTCGGCAGGTATTCGGACTCACGGGCGTGGCCCCCTCCCTGCCGGGGAGGATGCCGGCCTACCGGCCGCCGCTTCCCAGACGCTGCCGCGTCCAGTGCTCCTGGCGGCTTTCGTTCCCGCTCACCGCTGCGGGGCAGTCCCGGATTCGCACCGGGTTCCCTCTTTCGACACGCCCGGCGTTTCGCCGTGCACGTACCGACCGCGAGTGGAAGTATAGGCACGCACCCCTTCCGGCCCCGAGGCCGGGTCCGCCTCCCCCTCCCCCACCGGCCCCCGGAACCCCGCTTGGGCGATCCGTCCCGAGGTTTTCCCCTCCTGTGACCGAAACCCGGAACCCCGCGCGCCGTCGGGTGCGATGATCCAACCATTGTGTCCGCTTCTTCCGATAAAGCGAAAGTCGAAGGCCGTTGCTCCGCCATTCCCGTGTCGAACCCCGACCGTTCTCCGCACGCGCCGTGCTCGCCGTCCCGGTCGCCCTCGCCACGCTGCTCTGCGCCTGCAGTCCCAGCGAGGGCGAGAACACCGGCGGATCGGAGGAGCAGGCCCCGCAGCGCCCCGAGGGCGAGCCCGACGCCCTGACCGCAGTCGCCCCGGACACCGTCGAAGGCCTCGGTGAGGAGAGCCGCTCCGAGGACGAGGGCGGTGTCGACGTGGAGATCGCCTACCCGACCGTCCCCGGCGCCGAGCCGTTCGCCGAGAGGCTGGACGCCATCGCCGAGGACGAGGCCGAGGACTTCCGCGAGGCCGCGCCCGGCGCCGAGTCGCTGGAGGTGCGGGGCGCGCTGAGCGCCGCCGGACCGGACGTGCTCGCGGTGCGCCTGGAGCTGTCCGAAAAGGACTCCGACGGGGAGCGCACCGGCTACTCCACCTACTGGTACGACACCGCCGAGGGGCACACCGCCTACTCCACCGAGCTGCTGGCCGGCCAGAAGGAGCTGGAGGAGCTCGACGGGCTGGTCAAGGACCGCCTGGAGGAGGACGGAGTGGAGCCGGAGGCGCTCTACCCCATCGCCGAGCTCTACGACTCGGTCGGCTTCAACCCCGACGGCGACCTGGTGGTCGAGTTCGACGAGGGGCAGGTGGCCCCGGCCGACGAGGGGCGGGTGCACGCCGTGGTCCCCGGCGAGGACGCCGAGCCGCTGCTGTCGGACTTCGGCGCGCAGGCGCGGACGACCGCCACGCAGGTCACGCCGGGCCTGGAGCTGGAGGAGGCCGCGGCCCCCAAGGACGGCGGCCCGGCGGGCGGGGTCCCGGGGCGGTTCGACCCCGACGCGGGCGGCGCGGACTGCTCCGACCCCGACAGCAAGTGCGTCGCGCTGACCTTCGACGACGGCCCGGGCGGTCGGACCCCCGAGCTGCTGGACACGCTGGCCGAGCACGACGCCAAGGCCACCTTCTTCGTCACCGGGGAGCCGGTGCGCGAGCACCCGCGCACCGTGCGCCGCGAGTACGCCGAGGGGCACGAGATCGCCAACCACACGGTGACCCACCCGGACCTGACCTCGGTGGGCGAGGGCCAGGTGCGCGACGAGCTGTCCGAGGTCAACGGCCTGGTGCGCAGGGAGACCGGGATGCTGCCGACGCTGATGCGCCCGCCGTACGGGGCCACCGACGGCAAGGTCGCCTCGGTCGCCGAGGACCTGGGCCTGGCGGAGATCATCTGGAACGTCGACACCAACGACTGGAAGGACCGGAACTCCTCGGTGGTGGCCGACCGCGCGCTGAAGGGGGCCGCGCCGGGCGCGATCATCCTCATGCACGACATCCACGGCACCACCATCGACGCGGTGCCGGAGATCGTGGAGGGGCTGAACGAGAAGGGCTACACGATGGTGACGGTCTCCCAGCTCCTGGACGAGACCGAGCCGGGCGAGAGCTACCTCGACGGAGTCCCGGACGAGCCCGAGGACGACGGGGACGAGGACGAGAAGGACGAGAAGAAGGGCGAGGAGAAGGAGGAGAAGGACTAGCCTCCTCCGCCCGGCCCCTCTCCCCCGCCACAGGCCCCGGCCCCGAACACGGGCTCGGGGCCTTCCGTACGCGCCCGGCGAGGGATACGGACCGTCCGATACCCGGGGGTGTCCTGCGGGCGACCGAGTCGATGCGCAGACGTTATCGGGCGGGCGGCTCGGCGCACGCCCGAACGCCGCTCACCATCACCGCAGTTCAGAGGGGCCGTTGCCCGGCACGGCCGCTTCCGGCCGCCGCCGCGGTGCGCGCCACGCCCGGGCCCGGGCGGCCGCGGGCGGCCCGGACGCCCGGCCCATGCGGCAATGTGTCGCACCCGACGGTCCCGACCCCCGGCCACGTGCGACGACACCCGTGGCGGGGCCGTATGCTCGGACGCCGTGGTGAAGAAGATCCGCCCGGCGCGCCCCCGCGCGCCCCACGGCACCCCAGCGGTGGAGGCCTGAAATGGTCCGGTACCCGGTGTTCCGCAGGGGAACTCGACGCGATGCGCCCCTCGTCACACCTATGGAGCCCTCCCCTACAGGGGAGGTGTTCGGTGACGGCACCACCCGAACAGGGGAAAGGGAGATGTCGATGGGCGCCTGCGCAGCCGACTACGCCTGGTTCGAGGAGACCCAGCCCGACCTGGCCGAGGCGTTCTGCCTGTCCTACGTTCGCGGTCTGACCAAGACCGAGTCCCTGCGGCGCCTGGGCGCGCCGCAGGAGCGGCTGCGCTCCCTGCCCATCGCCGACGCCGTCGAGGCGGGGCTGTGCTGCGAGGACGGCCCGCCCCCCACGGCGCACGCGCTGACCCTCAACGGGTGGGCCGTGGTCGTGGAGCCGACCGGCTGCCGGGCGACCCGCCCCGACTGCTACCGGGCGCTGTCGGCCCAGACCGAGCTGGTGTCGGTGCGGGTCCTGCTGGACCGGCGCTATGAGTTCCGGTGGGTCGCCGACGGCGTGCTGCGCACCTTCTTCGACGCCCGCGAGCCGCACCTGCGCCGCGGCACCCGGCCGGACGCCCTGGCCGCGGAGATGTCCTCGGTGGGGCTGTCCGGCAACGAGCCGGACGACCCGTCGGCCTCGGTGCTGGCCCTGGCCGAGCGCGTCACCGGGGTACGCATCCGCGCCGGCCACCTGGACGGCCCCCTGCTCGGCGCCGAACTCGACACCGCGGTGCCCCTCCCCGCCCCCTGAGGCGCGGACGGGACCGGCGCGGACGGGACTACCGGGCCGTCGCCGCCGGCGCGCTCTGCGGGGCGTCGGCGCCGACGGCCTCTTCGACCGACAGCAGGCCGGCGCGGCGCACCAGGCGGGCGAGGCCGCGGTTGATGCGGCGCGGCCACATCGGCCCGCCGTAGATCAGGCCGGTGTACCCCTGCACCAGGGTGGCGCCCGCGCGGATGCGCTCCCAGGCGTCCTCGGGGGTCTCCACGCCGCCCGCCGCGATGAGCACGAGCCGGTCGCCGGTGCGGGCGCGCAGGCGGCGCAGCACCTCCAGCGACCGCCTCTTCAGCGGGGCCCCCGACAGCCCGCCCGCGCCGACCGCCTCCACCTTCTCGGGGCCGGTCGCCAGCCCCGCGCGGGAGACGGTCGTGTTGGTGGCGATGATCCCGTCCAGGCCCAGGTCCAGGGCGAGGTCGGCGACGGCGTCCACGTCCTCGTCGGCCAGGTCCGGGGCGATCTTGACGAGCAGCGGCACGGCGCCCGCGCCCTCGGCGTCCAGGGCGGTGCGCACCGCCTCCAGGATGGGGCGCAGGTGGTCCGCCGCCTGGAGGTCGCGCAGGCCCGGGGTGTTGGGCGAGCTGACGTTGACCACCATGTAGTCGGCCAGGCCCGCCAGCTCGCGCGCGCTCGCCGCGTAGTCGGCGGCGGCCTCCTCCTCGGGGACCGCCTTGGTCTTGCCGATGTTGGCGCCCACCACCGGGCCGCGCCGCCCCCTGGCGGTGTGCCGCTCGCGCAGCGCCCGCAGGCGCTCGGCGGCCGCGGCCGCACCGCGGTTGTTGAACCCCATGCGGTTGACGATCGCCCGGTCCGGGACCAGGCGGAACAGCCGCGGGGCGGGGTTGCCCGGCTGCGCCTGAGCGGTGACCGTGCCGACCTCGACGAAACCGAAGCCCACCCCGGTGAGCCCCTCCACCAGCTCGGCGTCCTTGTCGAACCCGGCGGCCAGGCCCAGCGGCCCGGGGAACCGGCGGCCGAAGGCGGTGACGGTCAGCTCCGGCTCCCGCGGCCCCAGGACGGTGCGCGCGGCGGCGGCCGCCCCGGGCACCGCGGCCAGCCCGCGCAGACCGGCCGAGGCGGCCCGGTGGATCGACTCGGCGTCGGTGTGCCGGAGCACGGCGTGGAACAGCAGCTGGTACAGCACGGTCTTCTCCCCCTCGCCGCCCCGGCGGGCGGCCTCGTTCTCGGTGCGCGCCCGGGACGGTCCGCAGGACGGGCCGCTACCCCTCCGCGCCGCGTTCGCGGTCGGCCAGGTAGCGCTCCAGTTCGTCGCCGAGCTCTTCGGCGGTGGGCAGCGCGGACTCGTCGCCGCCGAGCAGCCGCTGGGCGCCCAGGCCCTCGCGGGCCGACATGAACTCGTCGTACTGGCGCTCCAGGTCGCCCACGACGCCCTGCACCTCGTCGGACTCCTCGACCTGCTCGGCGATCTGGGCGTCGGTCTCCCGGGCGGACTCCTCCAGCCGGGTCACCGGCAGCACCAGCCCGGTGGCCCCGGAGACGTAGTCCAGTGCGGCGATGGCGGCCCGCGGGTACTCCGACTGCGCCAGGTAGCTCGGCACGTGCACGGCGAACCCGGTGGCGTCCAGCCCGGCCTCGCCCAGCCGGTACTCCAGCAGCGCCGCCGCGCCGGCGGGCACCTGCACCCGGCCGAGCCAGGGCTCGTGCCCGGTCACCAGCTCGGGCCGGGTGGCGTGCGCCGTGGCCGTCACCGGGCGGGTGTGCGGCACCGCCATCGGGATCCCCTGCACGCCCACCGTCAGGTCCACGCCCAGCCGCTCCACCAGCCCGCGGACCGCGGCGACGAACCCCTCCCACTCGTGGTCCGGCTCCAGGCCGTGCAGCAGCAGGAAGGGCGTCCCCTCGGCGTCGTGCAGCCGGTACAGCGCCAGCCGGGGCGGGTTGTAGTCGGTGAAGGCGTTCTCCACGAACGTCATCACCGGCCGCCGCGAGCGGTAGTCCAGCAGGCGGTCCAGGTCGAACACCGCGACCTCCTCCGCGCTGGACTCGGCGAACAGCGCCTCGGCCGCCTGCCGGCCCACCGCGCCGGCGTCCACGTAGCCGTCGAGTACGACGAGCATCGCCGTACCGCCGCCGCTCTCGGCGCCGGGGCGGAGCTCGTACAGGTCTGCGGGGTCGGGCACCAGTGGGGATCTCCGTTCCGAAGTCCGTTCCGAAGGATGGGGCCGCCCGGAGCCCTCTGGCCGGGCCCGGGTCCGCGCACAAGGATAGACGACCCGGGCGACACGGCCGTGTGCCCCGGGCGGCTCGGGGTCAGCCCGAGCGGCGCACGCGCAGCGACCGCAGCCGGTTCAGCGCCGCGGCGGTCTCCATGCGCCGGGGCAGGGCGAAGTCGCCCAGGTAGCCCCGGCCCAGCACCGCGGCCGCGCCGCTGCCGTCGGCGTCGGCGCCGGCCAGCAGCTCGTCCAGCGCGTCCAGGGCCTCGGCCACCGTGCGCTCGCCGTCGAGCAGGCCGCGCTCGGTCAGCGCCCGCATCGCCAGCCCGACGCCGATGACCTGGCCGGGGTCGACCAGCTGGGTGAGGCCGCGCACGTCGATCTCGTTCTCGCCGAACGTCAGCACGTCCATGTCGCGCCGCTTGAGGCGCATCCGCCCGCGCGCCGTGGCGTCCACCGAGCGCGGGTCGACCACGCGGCGCGCCGGGACGGGGAAGTCGGCGTCGGTGCGCGGCGAGGCCAGGGCCCGGGCCCGCTCGGTCACGTCGTAGGGGCGGTAGCCGTCCAGCATGACGACCTGGTCGGCGACGTCGAAGTAGTCCCCGCTGCCGCCCATGACCAGGACGGTGGACACCCCCTGGTCCCGGTGGAGCGGGCGCACCAGGTCGACGAAGGGGGTGAGCGGTTCGCGGTCGCCGTGCACCAGCTCCTGCATCCGGGAGTCGCGGATCATCAGGTTGGTGGCGGTGGTGTCCTCGTCCACCAGCAGCGCCCCCGCTCCGGCCTCCAGCGCCTCGGCGATGTTGGCGGCCTGGGAGGTGGACCCCGAGGCGTTGTCGGTGCGGAAGTCGGAGGTGTCGGCACCGGTGGGCAGGTTGCGCACGAACGCCCCCACGTCGGTGCGCTCGACCCGGCGCCCCTCCTCGGCGCGGATCTTGACCGCGTCGGCCCGGGTGGCGACCAGCTCGCGGCCGTCGCCGGGGACGTGGTCGTAGACGCCGCGCTCCAGGGCGTGCAGGAGCGTGGACTTGCCGTGGAAGCCGCCGCCGACGATCAGCGTGATGCCCTCGGGGATGCCCAGGCCGCTCACCTCGCCCGCGTGCGGCAGGCCGATGGCGACCCGCATGCTCGGCGGAGAGGAGAACGGGACGAAGGCGCCCTCCATCGGCCGGTCGCTGACCCCGCTGGCGCGCGGAAGCACCGACCCGTCGGCGACGAACGCCACCAGCCCGCGGTCGGCCAGGGCCGCGCGCAGCGCGGCCGAGTCCTCCACACTGTCGGCGAAGGCGGTGGCCTCGGCGGTGTCCAGGGCCTGCCAGCGCAGCGCCTGCACCATCTCCGGCAGGCGCTCGCAGAACTCGGTGCGCGCTGACCGGCCGTCGATGCGGCGCCCGTGGCCGGGCATCTCGATGCCCAGGCGCAGCTGCAGTTCGCCGTCGTGGATCCGCCCCGAGGCGCGGTCCAGGACCTGCTGGCCGCCGGCGTCGATGCGCAGCCGGGCCCCCTTGAGCGCGCGGTGCGCCACCCGCAGCAGGTAGTCGGCGGTGGCCCGGCGCCGCACCGGGTCGGCCCAGGCGTGCTCGGGCAGGCCGGCGACCTGGGCCGGGATGCGCACCGCGATGCGGGACGGCGGGGCGAACGGGTCGGCCTGCACCTTCTCCACGCTGAGCGTGAAGTCGCCGAAGTCCCAGTCGCCGACGAGGGACTTGTAGCGCCCGTAGGAGGCGCCGTCCATCCGCTGCAGCTCCTCGGCGAGCCGGGCGGCGTCGCGCACCCCGGTGATCCCGGGCTCGGGCGGGCGGCCCCGCCCGCCCCCGCGTCCGCCTCCGCGGCCGCCGTGTCCTCGGTCGCCGCCGTAGCGTCCCGGCATGGATGCGCCCCCTTATGTGCCTTCGCCGGTTCGTGCTGCTCTCGCCTGTGGTCGGACGGTCCTCGGACGTCCCCGTCTGCGGATGCTATCGGCCGTGCGGGGCCGCGGGGCATGTCCGGAATACGACACGCTGGAGCGGGCCTGCGCGGAAGGGGGGTCCGGGGACGGGCGTAGGATCACTGCGGCCGCCGCGGAGGCGGCCGCCGCGCCCCCCGCCGTCCAGTGAAGCGATCGATCCGAAGGAACCGAGAAACCCGGTGAGTCCACGTACGGCGCCCGGCGGCGCGTGGCCGCCCGCTGAGCGAAGGCCGAGTCTGCGGTCCCGAATCCGGCGGGCCCGGCGCACGCTGTCCCCGCCCTCCTTCGGCCGGATGCGCTCCCTCCTCCGACCGCCCCAGCTGCTGGTGGGCGGGTTCGCCGCGGTGGTCCTGATCGGCACGGCGCTGCTGAGCCTGCCCGCGGCGACCGCGGGCCCGTCCGCGGCCCCGCCGCTGACCGCGCTGTTCACCGCCGCCTCGGCGGTGTGCGTCACGGGGCTGATCGTGGCGGACACCCCGGCCTACTGGTCCGCCTTCGGGCAGGCGGTGATCCTCGGGCTGATCCAGGTCGGCGGCTTCGGCGTGATGACCCTGGCGACCGTGCTCGGCCTGCTGGTGACGCGGCGGGTGCGGCTGCGCATGCAGCTGCGCGCGGGCGCGGAGGCCAAGAGCCTGACCCTGGGCGAGGTGCGCCGGCTGGTGGTGGGCGTGCTGCAGGTGACGGTGGTCTTCGAGGCGCTGCTGACCGCGGTGCTGGCGGCGCGGATGGTGCTGGGCCACGGGGAGCCGCCGCTGCGCGGACTGTGGCTGGGGCTGTTCCACGCGGTGTCGGCGTTCAACAACGCCGGGTTCGCCCTGTACTCCGACAGCCTGGAGTCCTTCGCCACCGACCCGTGGATCTGCGTGCCGATCGCGCTGGCGGTGATCGCCGGCGGCCTAGGGTTCCCGGTGTGGGTGGAGCTGTACCGGCACGCCCGGCGGGGCCGCGAGCCCCACCACTGGACGCTGCACGCCAAGATCACCCTGGTGGCCACGGCGGTGCTGCTGGTGGTCGGGTGGGCCGGCTTCCTGCTGCTGGAGTGGCGCAACCCGGCGACCATGGGGCCGCTGTCGGCGGGGGACAAGGTGCTCACCGGCTTCTTCCAGGCGGTGATGCCGCGCACCGCCGGGTTCAACTCCCTGCCCTTCGGGGAGGTGCACACCCAGACGCTGTTCCTGACCGACATGCTGATGTTCGTCGGCGGCGGGAGCGCGGGGACGGCGGGCGGCATCAAGGTGACCACCTTCGCCCTGCTGGCGTTCGTCGTCTACGCCAACGTGCGGGGCGAGTCGAGCGTGCACGTGGCGCACCGGCGGATCACCGAGGGGGTGATCCAGCAGGCGATCACCGTGGTCCTGCTCGCGATCGGCCTGGTCTTCTCGGCCACGATGGCGCTGATGACGATCACCCCCTTCACCCTGGACCAGATCCTGTTCGAGGTGATCTCGGCCTTCTCCACGGTGGGCCTGTCCACGGGGATCACCGGCGACCTCTCGCCCGCCGGCGAGGTGATCATCGTCGGGCTGATGTTCACCGGGCGGCTGGGGCCGATCACCGTGGCGACCGCGCTGGCGCTGCGCCGGCGCGGCCGCCGGTTCGAGTACCCCGAGGAGCGCCCGATCGTGGGCTGAGGAGCACGGCCGGGCGCCCCGCCGCCGGTCAGCCGCCGCTGCCGTAGGGACGGGTGAGGATCTCCAGCCGGTGCCCGTCGGGGTCGTCGAAGTAGACGCCGCGGCCGCCGTCGTTGCGGTTGATCTCACCGGGCCGCGCCTTCGCCGGGTCGGCCCAGTAGTCCATGCCCCGCTCGCGGATGCGCCCGAAGATCCGGTCGAAGTCGTCCTCTCCGACGAGGAAGGCGTAGTGCTGGGGCACGATCGGGTCGCCGGTGTCCATGTAGTCGAGCGTCACGGCGTTGGCGACCTCCACGGCCATGAAGGGGCCGAAGGGCTTGGCCGGCGGCAGGTCGAACAGCTCGGTCAGGAAGCGCGCGGAGCGCTCCTTGTCGGCCGCCAGGACGATGGTGTGGTTCAGCTCGATGGGCATGCTCGACCTCCTCGTCGACGGGGGCGTTCCGTGTCCGCCCGCTCACTGAGGAAACTAATACTTCGAGTGCACTTGAAGGCAAGGGGACGAACGGCCTGCCCCGCGGCCGCAGCACGGCGGGACGTAAGGTGGCCCTGGCGCCCCGCGCCCCTCCCGTGCCCCCTCCCCCTCCTCGCCATGACCGATGCCCCCGCCCCCTCCGCCGGCCGCCGCACCGACCTGGACGGCCTGCGCGGGCTGGCCGCACTCCTGGTCGCCGTCTACCACGTGTGGTCGGACCGGGTGTCCGGGGGCGTGGACGTCTTCCTCTTCCTGAGCGGCTTCTTCGTCACCGCCTCGCTGCTGCGCTCGGTCGAGCGGGAGGGGCGGGTGCCCTTCGCCGCGTTCTGGTCGCGGCTGGTGCGGCGGCTCTGCCCCGCCGCCGGGGTGGTGCTGCTGGCGGTCGCGGCGGCGGTCCCGCTGCTGCCCCGGCCCTCCTGGGCGCAGGTGATCGAGGAGCTGGCGGCCTCGGCGCTGTACTACGAGAACTGGAAGCTGGCCGCGAACGCCGTCGACTACCTGGGCGCGGTGTCCCAGGCCAGTCCGGTGCAGCACTTCTGGTCGCTGGCCGTGCAGGGCCAGTTCTCCCTGCTGTGGCCGGGCGCGGTCGCGCTCGCGGCCCTGGCGGCGGCCCGGACCCGGGCGGGCGCGCGGGCCGGGCTGCGCCCGCTGGTGGCGGCCACCGCCGCGGCGGTGGCCGCCGTGTCGCTGGCCTACTCGGTCCAGGCGACCGCGGCCGACCAGCGGTGGGCCTACTTCGACACCGGCGCCCGGCTGTGGGAGCTCGCCCTGGGGGCACTGCTGGCGGCCCAGCTGCCTCGGCTGCGCCTGCCGGTGCGGCTGCGGGCCGCCGCGGGCTGGACCGGGGTGGCGGCGCTGGCGGCCTGCGGGATCGCCCTCGACGCGGCCCGCATGTTCCCCGGATGGATCGCCCTGTGGCCGGTGCTGGCGGCGGCGCTGGTGGTCGCGGCGGGCGCAGGCGGGCGGCCGCGGCGGGGCGCGGGCCTGCTGCTCGACGCGGCGCCGCTGCGGCGGCTGGGGGCGCTGGCCTACCCCTTCTACCTGTGGCACTGGCCGGTTCTGGTGTTCTTCCTGGCCGCGACCGGGCGGGAGCAGGCCGGGGCGGCGGGCGGCGCCCTGGTGCTGGCGGTGTCCTACGCGCTCGCGGCGGGCACCGAACGCCTGCTGGAGGGCGGGGCGCTGCGGCGGCTGCCCGCCCGTCCGGGGCCGGGGACGGTCGCGGCAGCGGGGGCGGCCTTCCTGGTACCGGTGCTGGTGGCCGCCCCGCTGTGGCTGTCCCGCCTGGAGGCGGAGCGAGAGCGCCTGGCGGCGCAGGCCGAGGACGTCGGCGCCTACCCCGGCGCGCGGGTCGTGGACGACGCGCGACTGGCCGCGTCCCTGCCGGAGCTGCCGGTCTACCCGGAGCTGACCGACCCGGTGGATCCGTGGCTGACGCACACCAACGGCTGCAACGCCGAGCTCACCGACCCCGAGCTGGTGGTGTGCGCGTTCGGCCCCGAGTCGGCCGGGCGCACGGTGGCGATGGTGGGCGACTCGCACGTGGGCCAGTGGTTCCCGGCGATGCTGGAGGTGGCCGAGGCCCGCGGGTGGCGCATCGAGGTGATGACCAAGAACGGGTGCGCGTTCAGCACCGGTCGGCGGCCCGGCGGCGGGGAGGCCGCCGCCTCCTGCGAGGAGTGGAAGCGGCAGGCCCTCGCGGAGCTGCGCGGCGCGCCGCCGGACGCGGTGTTCGTCAACGGCACCCGCAGCGCGTGGGCCGGCCGGGGAGGGGCCGAGCGCGTTCCCGCCGGCTACCTGGACCGCTGGGAGGAGATGGCCGGACTGGGCGTGGGGGTGATCGCGGTGCGGGACACCCCCCGCCTGGACTTCGACGCCCCCGAGTGCGTCGACGCCCGGGGGCGCCGGGGCTGCGCGGTCGACCGGGACGCCACGCTGGCGCCGCGCTCCCCCGTCGAGGAGCTGGGCGCCCGCCTGCCGCCCAACGTCGCCCCGGTCGACCTGACCGGGCACCTGTGCCCGGAGGGGCGGTGCCCGGCGGTCCTGGGGAACGTGCTGGTGATGGGCGACGACGACCACATGACCGCCACGTTCGCGCGGTCGCTGGCCCCGGCCTTGGACGAGGCGCTGCCCGAGGACCCCGCGGGGCTCGCCTGACGGGCGGCCTCCGGTCCCCGGGCGCGCTGTCGGGCGCGTTGTTCAGACGCGCTCGGCGGCCCCCGCCGCGTCCGCGGGGAAGCGGGTGAAGCCGGTGGAGCGCGGCAGGACGGCCGCCCCCTCGGGGAGCAGGGCGGCGATGTCGGCGTCCACGGACCCGTAGACCCGGAAGTCCACGACCTCGCAGTGCTCCATGGCCCCCTTGATGTAGGGGTCGGACATCGCCATGTGCCTGCGGATCGACTCCGATCCGGTGTGCACCTGGAAGGAGTGGCCGAGCAGCCGTCCCTCGTCGATGAAGACCTCGACCATGAGCTGCGGCCCGTGCTCCCGGACGACGTCCACGGCGCGGGCGACCGCGCTCCGGTACGCCTCCAGGCGGCCGCCGTGGATGCGCATGGTGTTGTGCATGAGGACAACGTCGTCGTGTGTGTTCGCCATGCGGCCACCCTCATACTTCACGTTAAGTTGAAGGCAAACGGCCGACACCGGAGGTCGGGATAGGCCCGGCCCCGAATCGGCGATCGAACCGCGCACCGACGCCGTTGGATCGTTTTCTCGCCGGGACCAAGCACATCAATTCCCCCCTCTCCCGGCACCTGGAGCACCGATCCGGGGGTTCGACGGTTTCCCGCCGCCCCGCCGCGGACACCACGAGTGAGGATTGTACTTCCCTCAGTGATCGGAGCAGATATGAAGCGCATCGCCACCGCAGCCGCCGCCACGGCGGCGGCCACCGCCCTCGCCCTCTCGGTCGCGGCGCCCGTCGCGGCGGCAACGGGGCCGGTCTTCTGGTCCTTCCCCGACGGTTTCTCCTACCACCACGACAACCCGGCCATGGGCTGCCACACGGTCGCGGACTTCGGGGAGGAGCCGACGGAGCGGTTCACCAACGCCACCGACTCCCTGGTGTACGTGAACGCGGCCCCGAAGTGCCTGGCAGCGTCCCCCGTCCCCGTTTCCCCCGGCGCCTCCACCAACCTCCCGGTCATGAGCTACTACGTGACCCGTTAGGCGGGTCCGGCGACAGGAGGATCGGGGCGCCCCCGCCAGGGGCGCCCCTTCCCGCCTACAGCGCCGGCGCCACGTCGATCTCGTCGAGCACGAACAGCGTCCGGGTGCTCACCACCTCCGGGATGCGCTGGAGCCGCTCCAGAACGAAGGTGCGCAGCGCCGCCGCGTCGGCCACCCGTACCAGCAGCAGCAGGTCCACGTCCCCCGACACCAGCGCCGCGTGGTGCACCTCCGGGATCTGCCGCAGGTGGTCGCGGAACGACTTCCACGACTCCTGGCGGATGCCGACCGAGACGTAGGCCGCCAGCCCGTAGCCGCACTTCTCCGGGTCGACCACGGCGGTGAACCCCTTGACGACCCCCTCCTTGCGGAGCCGGTCCAGCCGCGCATAGGCGTTGGCGCGCGAGATGTGCGCCCGCTCGGCCACGGTGCGCATCGACATCCTTCCGTCCTCGCGCAGGAGGCCGATGATCCTCCGGTCCACGTCGTCGAGGGCCGCGGCCATGTGTCTCACCTCACACCGTCCAGATCGTGGACCGGCTGGACGTCCGGCCGGAGAGAGCGGCCCCCGGCGTCCGTTCGTCCGCGGTCGCCCGCCGGATATGGACAGTATGGGGTGACGAAGCACATATTCAAGACATGAAGCGCAGCGATGACGCACGCGGATCGGCTCCGCCGCTCCCCTCCGCGGAGCCCGTCGGGCTGGTCGACCCGACCGGCCGCAGGATCGCCGGGGGCGCCTACGACACTCCCGAACCGGGCACCCTCCGGTCCCTCCTGCGCGGCATGCTCATCGGCCGCCGCTTCGACCGCCAGGCCGGTGCGCTCGCCCGCCAGGGCCGGCTGGCCGTGTACCCCTCCTCCCGCGGCCAGGAGGCCTGCCAGGTGGGCGGCGCACTGGCACTGGCGGAGCGCGACTGGCTCTTCCCCACCTACCGGGACTGCGTCGCCCTGGTCGCGCGCGGCGTGGACCCGGTCGAGGTGCTCACCCTGCTCCGGGGCGACTGGCACAGCGGCTACGACCCCCGGAGCACCCGGTGCGCCCCGCAGTGCACCCCGCTGGCCACCAGCGCCCCGCACGCGGTGGGGCTGGCCTGGGCGGCGCGGCGGGCCGGCGACGACGCGGCGGCGCTGGTGATGATGGGCGACGGCGCCACCAGCGAGGGGGACGCGCACGAGGCGTTCAACTTCGCCGCCGTCTGGAGGGCCCCGGTGGTCTTCCTCGTGCAGAACAACCAGTGGGCGATCAGCGTCCCGCTGCACAAGCAGTCCGCGGCCCCCACCCTGGCGCACAAGGCCGTCGGCTACGGGATGGCCGGGGTGCACATCGACGGCAACGACGCCGCCGCCGTGCACGCCGCGGTCTCCGAGGCACTGGCCTCGGCGCGCGCGGGCGGCGGGCCGGTGCTCATCGAGGCGCGCACCTACCGGATGGACCCGCACACCAACTCCGACGACCCGAGCCGCTACCGGGACGACACCGAGCGCGCCCACTGGGAGGAGCGCGACCCGCTCATCCGGCTGGAGGCGCTGCTGCGCTCCGAGGGCGCCCTGGACGACACGGCGATGGCCGGGTTCGAGAAGGAGGCCGAGAGCGTGGCCGCCGCCGTCCGGGAGCGCTACTCCGGGGAGGACGAGGGGGCGCCCGAGGAGATGTTCGCGCACGTGTACCACGCGGTCCCGGAGCAGCTGGAGCGGCAGCGCCGGGAGCTGCTGGCCGAGATCGGGGAGGGCTGAGCCATGGCCGGGACCGTCTCTCTGGGGCAGGCGCTCAACCGCGCCCTGCGCGACGCGCTGGCCGCCGACGACGCGGTGGTCGTCTACGGCGAGGACGTGGGACCGCTCGGCGGCGTGTTCCGCGTGACCGACGGGCTCACCGCCGAGTTCGGCGAAGAGCGCTGCTTCGACTCCCCCTTGGCCGAGGCCGGGATCGTCGGCACGGCGGTGGGCATGGCCATGTACGGGCTGCGGCCGGTCGTGGAGATGCAGTTCGACGCCTTCGCCTACCCGGCGTTCGAGCAGGTCGTCTCGCACGTGGCGAAGATGCGCAACCGCACCCGCGGCCGCCTGGAGCTGCCGCTGGTGATCCGGATCCCCTACGGCGGCGGGATCGGCGCGGTGGAGCACCACGCCGACTCCTCCGAGGCCTACTGGGCGCACACCCCCGGGCTGCGCGTCGTCACCCCGGCCACCCCCTCCGACGGCTACTCGATGCTGCGCGAGGCGATCGACTCCCCCGACCCCGTGGTCTTCCTGGAGCCCAAGCGGCGCTACTGGTCCAAGGAGGAGGCGGTGCTGCCGGTGCGGACCGCCCCCATGGACCGGGCGGTGGTGCGCCGGTCCGGCGACGACGTCACCCTGCTGGCCTACGGGCCGATGGTCCAGACGGCGCTGGAGGCCGCCGCGGCCGCCGCCGAGGAGGGGACCTCGGTGGAGGTGGTCGACCTGCGCGGCCTGTCCCCCTTCGACGACGCGACGGCCGCCGCATCGGTGCGGCGCACCGGGCGGGCGGTGGTGGTGCACGAGGCCTCCGGGTTCGCCGGGTACGGCGCCGAGGTGGCGGCCCGCCTCACCGAGCAGTGCTTCCACTTCCTGGAGGCGCCGGTGCTGCGGGTGTGCGGCCGGGACGTGCCCTACCCGCCGCCGGGGCTGGAGGAGCACCACCTGCCGTCGGTGGACCGCATCCTGGACGCCTTCGACCGGCTGCAGTGGGAGCGCACCTGGACCGGGGACCCGGCCCCCGCTCCGGCCCCGGCGGAGGTGGGCGCATGAACGCGCAGGTGAGCGGGCGCGCGTTCGCCCTGCCCGACCTGGGCGAGGGGCTGACCGAGGCCGAGCTGGTGGAGTGGCGGGTCGCGGTCGGCGACACCGTGGCCGTGGACCAGCCGGTGGCCGAGGTGGAGACCGCCAAGGCGGCGGTGGAGGTGCCCTGCCCCTTCGCGGGGACGGTCACCGCGCTGCACGCCGAGCCGGGGCAGGCCGTCCCGGTGGGCGCACCGCTGGTCACCGTCGCCGAGGAGGGGGCCGGGGACTCCGCGCCCGCGCCGGGCCCCGCGCCCGGCCCCGGTGACGAGGAGGCCTTCACCGAACCGGGGACCGTCGTCCCCGAGGCCCGCACCCCGCCCGAGTCCGGCCCGCGCGGCAACGGCGCCGCGCAGCACGGCCAGGGCTCGGGGGCGGTCCTCGTGGGGTACGGGACCGGGGCGGCCCCGCCCCGCCGGGGGCGGCGGCGCAGGGGGACGACGGGGTCCCCCTCCGCCGCTCCGTCCCCCGGCCCGGAACCGCGGGCGGGCCGGGTCCCGCCCGTGGTCTCCCCGCTGGTGCGCCGGCTGGCGCGGGAGAGCGGGGTGGACGTGGCGCGCATCGCCGGAAGCGGCGAGGGCGGGCTGGTGCTGCGGCGCGACGTGGAGGCGGCGGCCCGCGCGCTGCGCGGGGCCGGGCCCGCCGAGGGGCCGCGCGGCCCCGAGGAGCGGATCGCGATGCGCGGCACCCGCGCGGCCATGGCCGAACACCTGTCCCGCTCGCGGCGGGAGATCCCCGAGGCCACGGTGTGGGTCGACGTGGACGCCACCGGGCTGGTGGAGCTGCGGCGGCGCCTGAACGCGGCCGCGCCCGAGAGGCCGGTGAGCCTCCTGGGGCTGCTCGCCCGGTTCTGCGCGCTGGGCCTGCGGCGCTTCCCCGACCTCAACTCCCAGGTCGACACCGGGCGCGGGGAGCTGGTGCGCTTCTCCCGGATCAACCTGGGGGTGGCCGCGCAGACCCCGCGCGGCCTGGTGGTCCCGGTGGTGCGCGACGCGGGGCCGATGAGCGCGCGCGAGGTCTCGGCGGCGATCACCGAGGCCTCGGACCGGGCCCGCGACGGCGCCCTGTCCCCCGAGGACATGTCCGGGGGCACCTTCACCGTGAACAACTACGGGGTGTTCGGGGTCGACGGGTCGGCGGCGATCATCAACCACCCCGAGGCGGCGATCCTGGGCATGGGCAGGATCATCGAGCGGCCCCGGGTGGTCGACGGCGCCCTGGCGGTGCGCCCGGTCACCGAGCTCACCCTGGCCTTCGACCACCGGGTGTGCGACGGCGGGACCGCCGGCGGGTTCCTGCGGTTCGTCGCCGACTGCGTGGAGGATCCGGAGCTGCTGCTCGGCGATCTGTGAGGGCGCCGCCCCCGAGGTCGCCCCCCGAAAACGAGAAGCGGCGGGTTCCTGCACCGGAGGGACGGAGCAGGAACCCGCCGCCATGAGGGGGCGGGAGGGGTCTCAGGCGCCGTGGCGGCCCTTGGACCGCAGGCGCTCGACCACGTCGTCGCGCACCCGCCCGGCCTTGGCGGCCAGGTCGGAGGCCTTGGCCGCGGCGCCGGAGTCCTTGACCCGGGTGCCGAGGTCGGAGGCCTTGGCCGCCCAGGACTCGGGCAGCCGGGAGGCGACCGAGGACAGCAGCCCGCTGCGGCCGGCGGAGGCGTAGGAGGCCGCGGGGCGGCGGGCGAAGAAGAGCGCGATGAGGAGCGCGGGGAGCACCGCCAGGGTCAGCGCGCCGGCCGCGAGCGGCAGGTCGGCGCCGGCCAGGGTGAAGCCGTTCATGCTGTTGGCCGCGGTCTGGGCCTCGGTGCCGCCCGACCCGGTCTCGTCGCCCCCGTGGGCGGCGAGCTCCTCGTCGGTCTGCTCGGCCTTCTTCTTCGCGGCCTCGGCCTCGGCCTGCTTCTGGGCCTCCTCCTCCTTCTTCTTCGCCTCCTCTTCCTTCTTCTCGGCCTCTTCCTCCTTCTTCTTCTGGGCCTCCTCTTCCTTCTTCTTCTCCTCGTCGGCCTTCTTCTCCTCATCGGAGCGCAGGTCGTCGGGGATCGAGGAGACCGCGCTGTCGCACACGGTCGAACCGCTCATTGGGCGGGGGGCGCCTTCGGTGCCGTGGCCGTCGCCCCACTCGGTGATGACGTACTCGACGTCGATGTGGCCGTTGCCGCCGGAGACGGTGTAGCTGGAGTCGTTCCAGGACTCGCCGGTCAGCTCGGCGAAGGTCTTGCCGTCCAGGTCGAGCAGGACGTCGCAGTTCTCGGCCGGGTGGCCCGGTCCGCGGTCGCCGATGAAGAACTCGGCCTTCTTGCCCTCGTAGAGGACGTAGCCCTCGGTGCCCAGGGGCCAGCTGGGGCTGGCCGCAAGGCCCTTCTGCATGGGCTCGCCGGAGGCGGGGGCGCCGGTGTCGCCGTTGATGCCGGAGCCGTCGTCCCAGAAGTAGGAGGACTTCACCTTGCCGTACTGGATCGGACTGTCAGAGCTCATTGAGTGAAACCCACTGGGGTCGGAGACAGGACCGAACGAGGCACGGGTGAATCCGGGCACGGCGGATCAAGGGCGCGGCGGATTCTGAGCATGCGGACCGGGCGCAGGCCGAGTGGCCCGCGGGGTGCGGTCGCGTCGCGTGGGCGGGGACCGGCGTTTTGCGGGGGTTGGGACCCCGAGCGCCGCGGGGGCGGCGCCGCCGTGCGGAGGCCGGCTCAGGCGCCGGGCGCTCCCGGTCCCCGGAAGATCGGGGGCCTCGTTCTTCCCGGAACGCCATCGGGGCGCGCCGGGACGGGCACCGGTCGGCGACCCGCAGGTCACGAACCGGTCACGAAGGACTGTAACCCACGAAAAAGTAAAATGCGATGGGGTGCACGGTAAAAACGCAGGTCAATGAGGCCACAGGGAAGCCCCTGCGGCGGCGGGAGCGCCCGCACCGCAGGGGCTTTCACATCTCGATCGGGTAAAAAAGCGGTCCTCGTCACACCGGGGGACGGGCCCGGCGGCGGCCGTCCGCCCGCGGACGGGTCAGGTCACCTGGGACCGCCGGGAGAAGCGGGGATCGCGCCACTCCCCCGTCTCGACGACCTCCACCAGGGCCGTCGCCGCGTCGAACACCTCGGTGTAGCCCAGGTAAAGCGGGGTGAACCCGAAGCGCAGCACGTCCGGGGCGCGGAAGTCGCCGATGACGCCGCGCGCGATCAGCGCCTGCACGATCGGGTAGCCCTGCGGGTGCGCCAGCGACACCTGGCTGCCCCGCCGCTCCGGGTCGGCGGGCGTGACCAGGCGCAGTCCGTCCGGCCCGGTGCCGCCGGGCGCCGCGATGGAGATGAACAGTTCGCTCAGCGCCAGGCTCTTGGCCCGCACCTGCGCCATGTCCGCCCGTGAGAACAGCTCCAGGCTCGCCTCCAGGGCGGCGTCGGCGACCAGCGGCTGGGAGCCGCTGAGCAGCCGCGACGCCCCGTCGGCGGGCTGGTAGTCGGCCTCGAAGGCGAACGGGCGCGCGTGGCCGTGCCAGCCGCTCAGCGGCTGGCGCACGTGCGGCTGGTGGCGCCGCGCGGCGTAGACGAAGCCCGGGGCGCCCGGGCCGGCGTTGAGGTACTTGTAGGTGCAGCCGACGGCGAAGTCGGCCCCGCACCCGTCCAGGTCGACGGGGACGGCGCCCGCGCTGTGGCACAGGTCCCACACGACCAGGGCGCCGTGGCGGTGCGCCAGCTCGGTGATGGCGGCCATGTCGCGGAGCTCTCCGGTGCGGTAGTCCACATGGCTGAGCAGCAGCACGGCCACGTCGCCGCCGGACAGCGCCTCCTCCAGGGTGTCCGGGCGGGCGGGGGCCCGGCGCTCCGTGGCGCCGGTGATCTCCGCCGCGCCCTGGGTGACGTACAGGTCGGTGGGGAAGTTGCCGTCCTCGCCCAGCAGCACGGTGCGCCCGGGGTTCAGGCGCAGCCCGGCGACCAGGAGCTTGAAGATGTTGGCCGAGACGCCGTCGCCGACCACCACCTCGTCGGCGGCGGCGCCCAGCAGCGGGGCGAGCAGGGCGCCCAGGATGCGCGGCTTGTCCCACCACCCGGCGTCGTTCCAGCTGGAGACCAGCCCCTGCCCCCACTCGCGCTCGACGAGGTCGGCCACCCGGTCGGGGACCGCGGCGGGCAGCGCCCCCAGCGAGTTGCCGTCCAGGTAGACCACCCCCTCGGGGAGGCGGAACTCACCGCGGAACCCGGCCAGGGGGTCCTCGGCGTCGCGCTTCGCGCACTCTTCCCGGGTGACGGGCGCCATGGCGTCCCTTCTCTCCTGGTGTCCGTTCGGCCGTCCGCTCCGGTGCCCGCTCACAGCTCGGTCCGCAGGGACCACAGTTCGGGGAAGACGTCCTCGGCGGCGTTGGCGGCCAGCCAGCGCAGCCCGTTGGATCCTCCCGTGCCCGGCTTGGCGCCCATGGAGCGCTTGACCGCGGCCAGGTGGCGCTGGCGCCACCGGGTGACCCGCTCGGCGGTGTCCAGCAGCGCCTCGGCGAGCACGAACAGGTCGTTGCCCGGGGTGTCGTCGGCGTAGACCCGCGCCCAGGCCTCGCGTACCCCGGGGTGCTCGGCGTAGGGGCGTGTGCGGTCGCGCCGCAGCGCCTCGTCGGGCACCGGAAGGCCGCGCCGGGCGAGCAGGCCCAGGGCCGCGTCGTAGAGCCCGGGCTCCTCCATGGCGCGCTCCAGCTCGGCGCGGGCCCGCGGCGAGCCCCGGTGCGGCCGCACCATCGCCGCGGAGGTATTGCCCAGCAGGAACTCCAGGCGCCGGTAGGTGTGCGACTGGAAGCCCGAGGCGTCGCCGAGGGCGTCGCGGAACCGGGAGAACTCGGTGGGGCTCAGGTCGGCGAGCAGGTCCCAGGAGGAGACCAGCACGTCCTGGACGCGCGCGCCCCGGCGCAGCTCGGCCACGGCGGCGGCGGTGTCGTCGCGCTCCATGGCCTCGCGCGCCCGCTCCCAG
This sequence comes from Nocardiopsis baichengensis YIM 90130, assembly GCF_000341205.1. Taxonomy (NCBI): domain Bacteria; kingdom Bacillati; phylum Actinomycetota; class Actinomycetes; order Streptosporangiales; family Nocardiopsidaceae; genus Nocardiopsis; species Nocardiopsis halophila. Next base: position 107,651 of record NZ_ANAS01000009.1, read on the forward strand.
TGCCCGGCGAGCAGGGAGAACAGCAGCTCCATCACCTGGGTGGCGATGATGAAGGACGTCTCGGACGGTTCCGCGGTGCGCGGGCGCTGCAGGTCGAGCAGGGTGTCGATGGCGCCGTAGCGGGCGTAGGGGGTCCCCCCGGCGAACTCCAGCTCCGGTTCTCCGCCGCTGCGGGCGGCCCGCTCGGCGCGTCTGCGCTCCGCCGCGGTCGACGGGATCGGCATCGTTGCCCACCTCTTCGCTGCTCAGGCCCCGACTCGGTGCCGGGGGCGTCCCGGAACCTTCAGCATGCAGCAGATCACACGGATTGAGAATGGACGGCACCGATCAGCCGCGGTGTCCGACTTTACGGTCATAATGGATGTCCGGCGATCACCTTGACGAGGGGAAGGCGATGCTGGACGCGGTCGACCGGCGCATCCTCGGCGAGCTGCAGGCCGACGGGCGGCTGTCCTACAACGAACTGGCGCGGCGGGTGCGCATGTCGGCGCCGGCCGTGGCCGAGCGGGTGCGGCGGCTGACCGACCGCGGGGTGATCGCCGGCTACCACGCCCGCGTCGACCCGGCGGCCGCCGGGCTCGCGGTGACCGCGCTGGTGCGCATGGAGTGCTTCGGCGCCCGCTGCCTGCTGCGCGACGCCGAGGCGATGGCCCGGCCGGAGATCCTGCAGCTGCACCGGGTCACCGGGGACACCTGCTGCGTGCTGCTGGTGGCGGTGCGCTCGATGGAGCGGTTCGAGGACCTGATCGACCGGCTGGCCGAGCACGGGCGCCCGGCGAGCACGATGGTGCTGTCGAGCCCGGTGCCCTGGCGCCCGGTCTCCCCTCCCTGAGGCGCGGCGCCCCCGGAGACGGCGGAGCGCCCGGCCCCCTCGGGGCCGGGCGCTCCGGTGTGCGGGCGGACCCCGCTCAGGCGCGCGGGGCGTCCTCGGGGTCGGGGTGGCGGCGCAGCCACACCGCCGAGACGGCCAGCCCGCCCCAGATGATCACGATGGAAACGGCCATCATGACGACGGCTCCGGTGGACATCAGAGCTCTCCTTCCCCGGCCGCGCGGCCGGTGGTGGACTCCTGGCGTTCGCGTTCGAGGTCGTCGTCGACCGTGCCCGCGTCGCGCTTCCAGAGCACGGCGGTGAGCAGGACCGCGACGACGATGACGCCGCCGGCCACGCCCCATCCGGCCGCGTTGAGGAACCACTGCGGGTAGTCCTCGTACGGCGCGCTGAGCTCGGTGCGCAGGCCGTCGAACATCATGTAGCCCAGCACCAGCGGGGTGACGACGCCCAGGGCCGCGATCCACCAGCCGCGCAGCGGCACCGACGAGATGGCGTCGGTGTGCCGCTGGAGCGCGGGCAGGGCCCGCACCGCCCAGGCGACGGCGACCACCAGGACCAGGGCGGCCAGGGCGATGCCGTACTGGTTGATCCAGTGGTCGACGGTGTCGAGCAGGATCAGGCCCTGGCCCGCGGGGAACAGGGCGATGGAGACGATCGCGGTGGCGCCGCCGACCGCGGCCACGGCGGGCACCCGGCCGATGCCGAAGCGGTCCTGGACCGAGCCGACGACCACCTGCACGATGCTGATCAGCGAGGACAGCCCGGCCACGACCAGCGAGACGAAGAACAGCACGCCGAACACGTCGCCGGCGGGCATGGTGGAGATGATCTGCGGGAAGGCGACGAAGGCCAGGCCGATGCCGCCGGCGGCCACGTCCTCGACCGCGGCCCCGCTCTGCACCGCCATGAAGCCCAGGGCCGAGAACACGCCGATGCCGGCGAGCAGCTCGAAGGAGCTGTTGGCGAACCCGGCGACCAGCGCGGTGCCGGTCAGGTCGGCCTTGCGGCGCAGGTAGGAGGCGTAGGTGATCATGATGCCGAAGCCGATGGACAGCGAGAAGAAGATCTGCCCGTAGGCCGCCACCCAGACCGAGCCGTCGGCCAGGGCCGCCCAGTCGGGGGCGAACAGGGCCTCCAGACCGGTTCCGGCCCCCTCCAGGGTCACCGCGCGCACCACGAGCGCGCCGAAGAGCAGCAGGAGCAGCGGCATGAAGATCTTGTTGGCGACCTCGATGCCGCGGCGCACGCCGAAGCCGAGCAGCAGCAGCACGATGATCCACACCCCGACCAGCGGGACGGCCACGCCGGCGTTGTAGCTGCCGAAGTCGCCGGCCTCGGTGACGCCGAGGAAGTCCCCCTGCAGGAACGTTCCGGGGTCGTCGCCCCACTGCTCGCCGATGGAGAACCCGGCGTAGCGGATCGCCCAGGCGATGATGACGGCGTAGTAGATGGCGATGAAGAAGCTGATGAGGACCTGCCACCAGCCGATCGCCTCGGCGGGCCGGGACAGGCGGCGCAGGGCCACGGGCGGCGAGGCGCGGAAGCGGTGGCCGATCGAGTAGGAGAGGATCAGCAGCGGGATCCCCGCCGTCAGGAGGGCGACCAGGTAGGGGATGAGGAACGCCCCGCCGCCGCTCTCGTACGCGACGTAGGGGAAGCGCCAGATGTTCCCCAGACCGACCGCGGACCCGATCGCCGCCAGCAGGAACCCTGATCGGGTGGCCCACTGCTCGCGGTGTGCTTTTGGCATGTCGGGAACTCTTTCCAATGAACCGGAACTGAAGTGGATCTTGAGGCACGACCGTAGCACCACTAATCCCCATTCGGCACTTGTGACCTCCTCGGACGCAGATGGCGGGGTTCCGGCCGGGGGAGCGCGCCCACCTGCGGCGCCGGGCTGAACGGGCGGGATGAGCCGGGCTGAACGGTCAAGCGCGGACCTCGCCCCGGGAAAAAGAGGACAGAGGATGATTACCTACAGTAATCGTCGTCAATACGTATGGTGATGATCGTCCCGTTCCGCCCGAGGAGCGGTCCGCACCGCCTGTCGAGGGGTCCAGCGACATGAAGCCATTGATCACCGCCGGACTGGCGGCGGGCGCCCTGGCCCTGGGGGCCGCCCCGGCCGCCGCCGAGGACTCGATCGCCGTCTCCCCGGCGGCCGTCTCCCCCGGGGGGAGCGTCACCCTGAAGTCCTCCTGCGAGGGCCCCGCCGAACGGCTGGAGTTCACCTCCACCGCCTTCTCCGGGACGGCGGCCGCCGAACTGAGCAACACCTTCGGCAGCGCCACGGTCACGGTGGAGGAGGACGCCCGGCCCGGCGCCTACCGGGTCCGCGGCACCTGCACCGGTGACGGGGCCACCGGCAAGGAGAAGGTCGAGGGCACCATCACGGTGACCGGGGGCGCCGCCCCCACTCCGTCCGGTGCGCCGCAGACCGGCGGCGGGGGCGCCGCCGGCCCGGCGCGGGGCCCGGCCGCCGCCGCGATCGGCGTGCTCTGCGCGCTCGCCCTGCTGGGTGCCGCGGTCCACCGCCGCCTGGGCCGCGATGCCGGGTGAGCTGCGCGCCGGGGGCGCGGCGGCGGCGCTGGCCGTCGGCGCCGCGGCCGCCGCGGTACTCGGCGGCGCGTTCTCAGCTCCGTCGGGGCCCGAGCCGCTGACCCGGTCGGCGCCGGTGGCCCTGGCGGTCGATGCGATCGGGGTGCGCGCGCGGGTGCTGGAGATGGGGCTCGGCGAGGACGGGGCGATGGAGGACCCGCCGCTGGAGGACACCGGCGCCGCCGGGTGGTACGCCCTGGGCCCGGCCCCCGGCGAGGCCGGGCCCGCGGTCATCACCGGCCACCGGGACACCGCCACGGGGCCGTCGGTCTTCCTGCGCCTGGAGGAGCTGCGCCCCGGCGACCGGTTCACCGTGCGGCGCGAGGACGGCACCGCGCCGGAGTTCGAGGTGGAGCGCACGAAGCGGGTGGGCAAGGACGCGTTCCCGGCCGAGGAGGTCTACGGCCCCGGCGACCGCCCGGAGATCCGCCTGATCACCTGCGCCGGCGACTTCGACCCCGCGACCGGCCACTACGAGGAGAACCTGATCGTCTTCGGCCGCATGGTGGAGTGACCGGGGCCGCCCGGCGGCGGCACCGTTCGCCGGGCGGCCCACCGGCCGGTCTAAGCCGCGACGGGCAGGCGGTACGCGCGCTCCTCCAGGGCGACGGTGCGGCCGCCGACGTCGATCAGGCCGTCGGGCGCCGGGCGGACCTCGATGCGCGACCCCGCCCCCTGGCGGATGGTGAGGGGGCGGCCGAGCTGGGCGCCCAGGCGCAGCGCGGCGGCACCGGTGGCCTCGTCCTCCTCGATGCCCATCGCCCGCGGGAAGACGCGCACCCGCACGCGCCCGCGCGCCTCGTCCTCCCAGGCCCACACCCGCAGGTTGACCCCGTCCTCGCCGCCTTCCAGCGCATCGACCTCGGCCGCCGAGGGCAGCTGCCGGACGGCGAACTCCGGGGCGGCGCCCGGGTCCGCGCGGATCCAGGTCAGGTCCCCTTCGGCCCAGGTGGGCACGGGCCCGGCCGGCGGCAGCAGGGCAGCCGGGCGCAGACCGTTGCGGCCCAGCAGCCACGAGGTGCCCACCAGGGGGTGCCCGGCCAGCGGCAGTTCGACGGCGGGCGTGTGGATGTGCAGCCGCCCGGTGGCGCCGTCCTCGACGAAGACGGTCTCGGAGTACCCCAGGTCGGCGGCGATCCGCTGGCGCAGGGCGGTCGGCAGGCCGGGCGCGTCCAAGAACACGCCGAGGGCGTTCCCGCCGGTCGGGGAGGACGCGTCGCCTCCCAAGAAGACGCTCAACACGTGCAGGGTCGCGGTCTCCGGCAGGGCGGCCGGGGTGGTGGTCTCGCTCATGGCCCGTACTCTGCCACTCGCCAATGAGAAGCACCACTTATTCTTTCTTCGGGTGTCGATAAGAAGAACTTAGATCTTGTGGCCTCCAGGAGAGGACCGGGGCTCACTGGACACCCCCTCGGAAGCGGCAGCCCCCACACGACCCCGCAGCCCCCCGCCACGCATGCGGATGCTCACCGGATGGTCACCGGAGGCCGGGCGGCGACGGGGCCGGGCGGTTCCCCGGCCCTGCCTGTCGGCCGCCGGCCCCCTCGCGGCCCAGGCCAGTGGCGGCGACGGAGCAGCAGGTGCCCCACTCACGGCTGCTCGCCGGGCGGCGGGCCGCCGGTGGTCGGGGGTGAAGGGCGACGACGGGGCCGGGCGGTTCCCCGGCCCCGTCGTCGCCGCCCCATAGTCCTCCATGCCCGGTTGCGCGGTGTTACGACAGGAAGGTGCGGCGTAGTATTTTTGTTCGGTAGTTAGCTGATGATGGGATCTTTCATCGTCATCCCCGCGCCCGCCGGTGGGGCCGCCCCCGGACCCACCGACGAGAGCGGCGGACGCGGCGACCGTCTCCGGTCCCGCGTCGTGGCCGCCGCGCCCGTCAGCGCATAGGTCCACGTCGCAGATAGCAGGAGCCGCATGTCACCGCTGGCCACTCTGCGCCGGATGCACACGATCGCCGGCGCCCCCCTTCTCACCGCTTCCTTCCTGGCCCGACTCCCGGTGTCGATGGCGCTCATCGGCACCCTCACCCTGGTCACCGTCCGCACCGACAGCGTCGCCGCCGGCGGGCTGGTCTCCGGCGCCCTCGCCCTGGGCGAGGCCGTCGGCGGCCCGGTCATCGCCCGATTCGCCGACCGCCGCGGCCAGCGCCCGGTGGTGCTGGCCACCTCCCTGGCCGACGCCGCGCTGATCGTCGCCCTGGTCGCCGGGGTCGAGGCCGACGCACCGGTAGCCGTCCTGGCCGTGCTCGCCGCCCTGGCCGGGCTGTTCATGCCGCAGATCGGCCCGCTGGCCCGGTCCCGCTGGATCGCGCTGGCCGGGCGCCGGGGCCCCGACCGGGAGCGCTCGGTCGCCGCCGCCCTCTCCGTGGAGGGCGTCCTCGACGAGACCGGCTTCGTGGTCGGCCCCGCCCTCGTCGGCGTGCTGGCCGTGCTCGTGGACCCGGTCGGCGCCGTGCTCGGCGCCGCGGTGCTCATCGGGGTGTTCGGGTCGGTCTTCGCCCTGCACCCCACCGCGCTCCCGGGCGCCCCGGCCGCCGCCTCCCGCGCGCCGCTGGCCAGCGCCGGGCTGCTGGTGCTCACCGTGCCCATGTTCTGCCAGGGCCTGTTCTTCGGCGCCACCTCCACCGGCGTCACCGCCTTCACCCAGGAGATCGGCCACGGCGACCTCGCCGGACTGATGTACGCCGTGATGGGCGTCAGCAGCGCCGCGGCCGGGCTGATGATGGCCTCGGTGCCCGCCTCGGTGCGGCTCACCACCCGGCTGCGGCTGGCCGCCCTGGCCATGGCGGTCTTCTCCGCGGTGCTGCTCGCCGCCCCGGGCCCCCTCGCCCTCGCGGCCGCCATGCTCGCCCTGGGCTGCGGCATCGGCCCGCACATCGTGACCATCTTCGGGCTGGCCGAGCGGTCGGCCCCCGCGGCCCGGCTCGGACAGGCGATGACCATCGTGGTCAGCTGCCTGATCGTGGGCCAGTCCGTGGGCTCCATGGCCGCCGGCGCCCTGGCCGAGCGGTTCGGGTTCGGCGGGGCGTTCCTGCTCACCCTGGCCGCCGCCGTCGGCGCGTTCCTCGTCGCCGCCTCCGCCGTGCGCTCGCGCTGGTACCGCCCCCAGGAGCCCTCCCCCGCGCCCGCCGCGGCCTGACCGCACGCCCCCGACGGCCGCCCCCGCGCGCGGGGGCGGCCGTCCGCGTCAGGGCCCTCCCGTGGCCCCCGGCGGGCCCGGCGGAATACGACCGGAAAGGGCCGCGTTAAAGGGCCGTTAACGCAGTGCAGAGCACCCGGAAAGGGGGCGTAGGCTCGGAAAACGTGCTTACGCTGTTCCCACCCCGGAAACTACGGACGCCGGCCCGCCGAAAAGAGGTATCCGTGCCGCAGGTGACCGGGATCGCGCATATCACCCTCTCGGTGCGCGACCGCGACGAGAGCATCGACTTCTACCGTTCCGTACTCGGCTTCAAGGAGCACAAGAGCCGGGACGGCAAGAGGATGCTGCAGACCGAGTGCCGCCACCCCAGCGGCGTCGTCCTGTGCTTCACCCAGCACCGGGACTGCTTCAAGGCGCTGTTCGACCACCGCCGCGCCGGGGTGGACCACGTCGCCTTCCAGGTCGGCTCGGTCGCCGACCTGGAGGCGTGGGAGGACCGCCTGAGCGACCTGGACATCGACCACTCGCCCGTGGTGCACAGCGACGCCGGGTCCATGCTCTCCTTCCACGACCCCGACGGCTTCCAGATCGAGCTGTTCGCCCCCGCCGAACTGGGCGACGACGAGGACTGAGGCCCGCCCCGCCCGGCAAGGGCGCCGGGCCCCGCTACTCGGGCGCCACCAGCTGCAGGCGCACGTCCCGGCTGCGCATGTCCTCCACCGCCGACTGCGGCAGCCGGTCGTCGCTGATGATGGCGTCGAACTGCTCCAGCCGCGCCACCCGGAACGTGCCGAACTTGCCGTACTTGGTGCTGTCCACGGTCAGCACGCTCTTGGAGGCGATCCGCAGCAGCTGCTGCTTGGCCACGACCTTGGCCTCCGAGGGCGTGGTCGAGCCGCGGTCCACGTCCCAGGAGCTGCTGGCGATGAAGGCCAGGTCCACATTGACCCGGCTCAGGAAGTCGGCGGTGAACTGCCCCACCGACGAGTGGTCGGTGTGCGAGACGACGCCGCCGGTGTGGACGAGCTCGATGTTGGGGTACTCCATCAGGTGGCCCACGACGTTGAAGTCGTTGGTGATCACCGTCAGCCCCGCCTTGTCGGTCAGCATCGGCACCATCTGCAGCGTGGTGGTGCCGGCGTCCAGGAAGACCGTGAAGTTCTCCCGCACCAGCTCGGCGGCGGCGCGCGCGATGGCCCGCTTGGCCGGCACCTCCAGCTGGGCCTTGGCCAGGTAGGAGGGCTCGCTCTTGAGGCGGGCGGCGAGCCGGACTCCGCCGGTCACCGACAGCACCTTGCCGTCGTTCTCCAGCGCCTGGATGTCGCGCCGCACGGTCATGTGGGAGACCGACAGCAGCGATGTGAGCTCGTTGATGCTCAGCACATGGCGTTCCTGCAGGAGCTTGAGGATGTGCTCGCGACGCTGGTCGGGGATCATCTTTCGCCTTTTTCGCCTTCTGGTCGGGCCCGGTGCGCGATCATCGGCGCGAGCGCCGCCCGGGACGGTTGTGCACTGCTGTGATGAACGTACGGGCTACACGAACAGTTTCCCAGCCCGGGGCGGCGCCATGCCCGAAAGGCGCACGTGAGCCCGCTCGCACGGGGGCCCGGCCCCGCTCACAGGGGCCCCTCTTTTCGGGGTTTTCGCCGACTTCCCCACACACGGCCCGCGTCGATGGCACTCTGGTCTCCAGTACCCCCTGCGACCTGCAGTCGCGACACCGGGAGCAGCCCAATGACGCTGGCGATCGCCCTGAGAGGCGACACCTCACGGCAGCGGGAGAACACCATCCCCGCCCTCCGCACCGCCATCGACCAGGGGGCCGACACCCTCGCGGTCGACCTGGCCCTGACCGCCGACGGCCACGCCGTCCTCCTGCGTGAGGAGGCGGCGCGCGAGGTGTGGGGCCTGGAGCGGCCGGTCGGCGAGCTGACACTGGCCGACATCGCCGCCGTCACCAGTGACGGCGGCCACCGCGTGCCCACGCTGATGGAGGTGGTGGCCGAGGCCCGCCACCCCCGCCCCGCCTCGCTGCTGCTGCGGGTGGCCTCCGCGGAGGCGGCGCTGGCCGCGGACGCGGTCGCCGCCGACCACTCCTGGACCGACCGGGTGTCCTACACCGGCGCGGTGGAGGCCCTGCACGCGGTGGCGGCGCGCCGCACCGGGGTCGGCACCGTGATCACCTGGGACCGCGAGGGGCTGCCGCCGGCCGAGCTCTGGCGCGGCCTGCGGCCCCGCTTCATCGACCTGCGCGCCGACCTGGTCACCCGGGACCTGGTGGCCGAGGCGCACCGTCGCGGCCTCGGGGTGGGCGCCTGGACGGTCAACGAATTCCCGGAGATGGCGCGGCTGATCGGCATGGGCGTGGACGCCGTCACCACCGAGCGGGTGGAGGAGCTGGTACCGCTGACCGCCGAGGGGGCGCAGCCGCCCGAACCCGCCGGTGTCGGTGCGGGTGCGGGCGCGGGCGCCGGTCCCGACGGCGCCCGATCACGCGGCCGCCACAGCGCCTGAGGCCCGAGCAGGGCCCACCCGAGGCCGGAGGAGAGGGCCGACGCCCGCCGAGACAGATCCGGTCGTCGGTCCTGGGAGGAATACCGGCGACCGGCCGCACCCGGACGAGCGGGCGGCCACGCGCACCGCACACCCTCGACGGGCCGCGGCCTTCCTCGTCTCCCCCGGCACCGGAACCGAGCGGGGGCGGGCGACGACGCTCGGCCCTGCCTCCCGCGAGACATCGGACACGAAAGAGGCCCCGCAGGGGTCTCTGCGCCGCTGCGATCGCCTTCGTCGACACGCCGCGCCCGGCGGAGTTCGATGGGGGCGTCGCCGTCGGCCGTGTGCGGCGGATCCGTTCCGGGCCGTTCGCGGTGGTGCCCGCTCCTCCGCCCTCGCCCTTCTGCGCCGATGCCGCCCTATCCCACCAGGGCCTTGACCGCCGCCGTCAGTGACGCCAAGGCCTCCTTGGCGTCGCCCAGCAGCATCCGCGTGCCCGGCGCGGTGTACAGCTCGTTGTCGATCCCGGCGTAGCCGTGGCCCAGGGAGCGCTTGACGACGATGACCGTCTCGGCCTTGTCCACGTCGAGGATGGGCATGCCCGAGATCGGCGTCCCCGGGCGCCGCGCCGCGGGGTTGGTGACGTCGTTGGCGCCCACCACCAGGACCACGTCGGTGCGCGGGAACTCGGGGTTGGCCTGCTCCATCTCCTTCATCTGCGCATAGGGCACCTTCGCCTCGGCGAGCAGGACGTTCATGTGCCCGGGCATGCGCCCGGCGACCGGGTGCACCGCGTAGTCGACCCGCACCCCGCGCTCGGCCAGCAGGTCGGCCAGCTCGCGCAGCTCGTGCTGGGCCTGGGCCGCGGCCAGCCCGTACCCGGGGACCATCACCACGCGCGCGGCGTAGGCCAGCCGGATCGCCGCGTCGTCGGCGCCGATCCGCTGCACGTCCGCGCCGCCGCCCCCGGTGGCCGGGCCGCCGTCCCCGGTACCGAACCCTCCGGCCACCACGGCGCTCAGCGGCCGGTTCATGGCGTCGGCCATGAGCTTGGTCAGGATGGCGCCGGACGCGCCGACGAGCGCCCCGGCGATCACCATCACCGAGTTGTCCAGGGCGAACCCGGCCATCGCCACCGCCAGGCCGGTGCAGGCGTTGAGCAGCGAGACCACCACCGGCATGTCGGCGCCGCCGATGGCCAGCACCCCCACCACGCCCAGCAGCAGGGCGGCCGCGCCGGCCGCCGCGGGCGCCGCCGCCCCGCCGGCCCCGGCCGCCGTCAGCACCGCCCCGGCCGCCGCGGCGAGCGCGAGCACGGCGGTCAGGGCCGCGCGTGCGGGCAGGAGCACCGGGCGGCCGGGCAGGCGCCCGTCGAGCTTGCCCGCGGCCACGAGGGATCCGGAGAAGGCCAGGGAGCCGATCACCACGTCCAGGGCGATCACTGCGGCGACCGCCGTCCCGGGGTCGCTCCGGGCCCCGAACTCGTAAGCGCCGATGAGCGCGGCGGCCCCGCCGCCGACGGCGTTGAACAGGCTCACCAGCTGGGGCATGGCGGTCATGCGCACCCGCAGCGCGGCGGCCAGCCCGCCGCCCGCCCCCAGCGCGGTGCCGCCCGCGATCACCGCCCAGGCCGCGGCCGACGCCCCCTCGACGGCGGCGGCCAGGACCGCGGTCGCCAGCAGGGCCGCGGCCATGCCGCCGGCGGACAGGGCGTTGCCGCGCCGCGCGGTGGGCGGGGCGTTCATCAGGTGCAGCCCGAGCACGAAACAGGCCGCGGCGCCCAGGTAGACCGCGCCGACCGCGGCCTGCAGGGCGGTCACCGCGCCTCCCCCGCGCCGCCCGGGCCCCCGGTGCTCCCAGTGCCCCCGGTGCCGCCAGAACGCCCGGCACGCTCGCCCGGCGGGCGGAACATGTGCAGCATGCGGTCGGTGACGGCGTACCCGCCGACCACGTTGGCGGCGGCGAAGACGCAGGCCAGGAAGGCGACCGCGTACCCGGCCGGGGTGTGGGCGCCGGCGGCGATGAGCACGGCGCCCACCAGGACCACGCCGTGCACCGCGTTGGCCGCCGACATCAGCGGGGTGTGCAGGGTGGCCGGGACCCTGCTGATGACCTCGAAGCCGACCAGCAGGCTCAGGACGAACACGGTCACGTCGTCAAGGGCTTCCATGGTCCTCCCCGGTTCCGGCGGCGGTGGCCGCGCCCTGCGCCGGGGGCTCCGGCGCCCCGGCCAGGGCCGGGTGCAGCGCCCGGCCCCCGTGCGCGGCGACGACGCCCGCCTGGATCTCCTCCTCCAGGTCGACGGCGACGCGCCCGCCGTCGAGCAGGTGCGCCACCAGGGCGGTGATGTTGCGCGAGTAGGCCTCCGAGGCGGCCCGCGGCACGGTCGCGGCCAGCTCTCCGGCGCCGATCACCGTGACCCCGCCATCGGTCTGGACCCGGCGGCCGGGCACCGAGGGTTCGGCGTTGCCGCCGCGCGGCCCGGCGGCCAGGTCCACCACGACCGCGCCGGGGCGCATCCGGTCCACGGCCTCGGCGGTGAGCAGTAGCGGCGGCGGGCCGGCGGGGACCAGGGCCGCGCAGACGGCGATGTCGAAGCCGGAGGCCGCCCCGGCCAGGGCCGCGCGCTGGGCCGCGCGCTCGTCCCCGGTCAGGGCGCGGGCGTATCCCCCCTGCCCCGCGGCGTCCATGCCGCGGTCCAGGCCTTCGGCCTCCAGTACCGAGGCGCCGACCGAGGCGATCTCCTCCCGCGCCTCGGGGCGCACGTCGTAGCCGGTGACCACGGCCCCGAGCCGGTGGGCGGTGGCGATCGCCTGGAGTCCGGCCACCCCGGCGCCCAGCACCAGCAGCCGGGCGGGCCGGGCGACACCGGCGGCCGTCATGAGCAGGGGCAGGTAGCCGTCGTAGGCGCGCGCCGCCTCGATGACCGCCTTGTACCCGGCGACGCTGGCCTGGGAGGACAGGGCGTCCATGGCCTGCGCCCGCCCGAGGGTGCGCGGCACCCCCTCCAGGGCGGCCAGGGTGGCCCCGGCCTCGGCCGCGGCTCGCAGGGGGCCGGGGTCCTCGGCGGGGCGCAGCAGGCCCACCAGGGTCTGGCCGGGGCCCAGGCGGGCCAGGTCGGCGGCGGGCGGGCGGGTCACGCACAGCACCAGGTCGGCGGCGAGGACCTCGTCGCGGGAGGCGGTCGCGGCACCGTGCCCGGTGTAGTCCCGGTCGGTGTAGCGGGCGCCCGCGCCGGCGCCGCGCTCGACCAGGACCCGCAGGCCCGCCCCGCGCAGCGCGTCGACCCCGGCCGGGACCAGGGCCGCGCGCCGCTCCCCGGGGGTGCTGAGGACTCCGGCTACGGGATCCGCCATCGGCCGCCTCCTTCCGCGCGGTCCACCGGACCCGCAGGAGTCCTACCCGTGCGCGCGGGCGGTCAGTCGGCGAGCCGGTACCCCATGCCCCGCACGGTCCGGATCCGGTCGGCGCCGATCTTCTTGCGCAGCGAGCGGATGAACACGTCGACGACGTTGGAGCCGGGGTCGTGGTCGTAGCCCCACACGTGGGAGAGCAGCTGCCGGCGGGAGAGCACCTGGCCGGTGTGGCGCAGGAAGACCTCCAGCAGGGCGAACTCGCGCGCGGTCAGGTCCGCGGTGGTGCCGTCGGCGGTGGCGCGGCGGGTGCGCCGGTCCAGGGACAGCGCGCCGGCGGACAGGACCGCGGACTCGGCGGCGCGCTCGCCGCGCATCCGCAGGCGCACCCGGGCCAGCAGCTCCTCGAAGCGGAAGGGCCTGGTCATGTAGTCGTCGGCGCCGATCTCCAGTCCGGTGACGGTGTCGTCGACCCCGTCCCGGGCGGTGAGCACCACGACCGGGAGCGGGGAGCCGGACTCGCGCAGGCGGCGCAGCACCGTGAAGCCGTCGCCGTCGGGCAGGCCCAGGTCGAGCACCATCAGGTCGAAGCCGCCGTCGAGGGCGTGGTCGACCGCCTCGCGGGCGGTTCCGACCACCGTGGCGGTGAAGCCGTCGGCGGCCAGGCCCGGAAGGAGGCGATGCGCTCCTCGTCCTCGGCGATGAGGATGCGGCTCACCGGCGCCTCCCGGTGGTGCCGGGCCGCGGTCGGGGGTGCGGGCCGTGCGGCCGCGCCGTCGGGATCAGCGGGGTCATGGCCCGATCATGGCGCGCCGGGGCGCACGCCGACGTGAAGCGACGATGAGAGGTTCTTCATCCGGGGCGGGGTCCCGGGGGTGCGGGGAGGTGTGTGGGGGTGCGGGGAGGCGGTCCGAAGGGGGTGCGGGGGGCGGGGTTCAGTCGGCGTCGGTGTCGAAGGCGGCCCAGACGACCTTGCCCTGGCCGGAGAGGAGGTCCCAGCCCCATTCGGCGCTGAAGGAGTCGATGAGGTGGAGGCCTCTGCCGCCCTCGGCGCACCGGTCGGGGTCGACCCGGACGGGCACGGCCCTGCTGGGGTCGAACACGAGGCATTCGAGGCGGGCGCCTCGGCGGACCATGCCGAACTGGATGGACCAGTCGTCGGGCGGTCCGACCGTGGGTGCGGCGTGGCGGCAGGCGTTGGTCACCATCTCCGAGACCACCAGGAGGGCGTCCGAGCGCAGCCTGGTCAGGCCCCAGGTGTCCAGGACGCCGGTGGTGAAGTCGCGGGCCTGCTTGACCGAGGCGGCGTGGAACCCCAGGCCCTGGACCGCTGTGGCGCCGCCGACCAGGCGGTCGCCGACGGGCAGGGGGGCGGGGGACAGGCCCCTCCAGCAGGATGCGGGCCCGCCGGCCGGGTGCGGCCGGTCGCCGAGCGCCGCCGAGAACAGGTCTCCGGAGCCTGAGTAAGCGGGGTGCGTGGTCATGTCGTCCCTTGCACTACTGGCTGCTGCCGGGTTATTCGGCTCGTCCGACCGTGGCCGCCGGCGCTCCCGGCGTGGATTACACCTGTAAGCACGGATGCACGTGCACGACCGCAGTCACCCCAGAGTCTAATGAGGCCTGTGCCTCTTGTCGCCCCCCGACCGCTTTGTTATTGAAACGTACCGAAACCAGGCCGAAGGCCCTGAGCGCGCACACCCGCCCCGCCCGTACACTTTGGCCTCACGCGGCCCGACCTGCGCATTCTCACCCTCCCTGGGCCCCGCCCCGCCCCCGGACGCCCGCCTCCGTCCGCATCCGGCCGACCGGATCCGGACGCCCTGCCGACCCGCCGTGCCCGGCCGCGACCACGGGCGGGACACCGACGGCCGCCCCGCGATTACTGTCCGACTTGTTGCCCTCCGGTGCATTTCTCCACGGAAGCGAAGATTATGTTTGTACCGACGCAAGCACGGATGCAAACACGGATGCACGTGCATAGCCTAGTCTCGGCACCGCCGGTCCCCCGGCCGCCGCACCGACCCCGAAGGAGGCACGTATGACCCAGGCCGTCCCGGCCCCCAACGGCGCGCCGGCCGACCGGCTCACGGGCGCCGTGTGGCGCAAGAGCTCGCTGAGCAACCCCAGCGGCAACTGCGTCGAGCTGGCCCGGCTGCCCGGAGGGGACATCGCCGTGCGCAACTCCCGCCATCCCGACGGGCCGGCGCTGATCTACACCCCGGCCGAGATCGACGCGTTCGTCCGCGGCGCCAAGCTGGGCGACTTCGACGACCTGGCGGCCGACGCCGGGGGCACCCCGCACCCCTGACGCCGCCCCGCCGTCGCCGACGGCGGCAGCGTCGCCCCGCTCACGCTGCCCCCGGAAAGCCGGCGCCGCCCTCCTCCGCCGGGGAGGGCGGCGCCCCTCCCCCGCCTTTCTCCCCTTGCGCGCGGCCGACCGGCAGGACACCGGGGCACCGGCGTTGAACACCGGCGCCCGCCCGGTTACCGTTGTCGCCGGAGACGACCGCGTCCGTTGCCCATATTCCGAGACGCGTGCTCCACGGCGCGAGACACGGCCACCCACAGCACCACGCGCACGCTCCCCCGGAGGGCAGATGCAAGCAGCGCGATCAGAGGCGTCCCCTGCCGCGAACGTCCTCGCCCGGCCGCACGGCGGCCCCACGGTCCTGCGGATCCTCCTCGGTACGCAGCTGCGGCGGCTGCGCACGCTCAAGGGGATCTCCCGCGAGGACGCCGGATACGAGATCCGCGCCTCCCACGCCAAGATCAGCCGCCTGGAGCTCGGCCAGGTCAGCTTCAAGGAGCGCGATGTGGCGGACCTGCTCACGCTCTACGGCGTCACCGACCCCGACGAGCGGGAGAGCCTGCTCAACCTCGCCCGCCAGGCCAACTCCCCCGGCTGGTGGCACAAGTACAGCGACGTCCTGCCCGGCTGGTTCGAGGTCTACGTCGGGCTGGAGGAGGCCGCCTCCATCATCCGCACCTACGAGCTGCAGTTCGTGCCCGGCCTGCTGCAGTCGGAGGAGTACGCGCGGGCGGTGGTGATGCTCGGCCACGGGGACGCCTCCGAGGAGGAGGTGGACCGGCGCGTCGCCCTGCGGATGAAGCGCCAGCAGCGGCTGACCGGCCCGGAGGCGCCCAAGTTCTGGGCGGTGGTGGACGAGGCGGCGCTGCGCCGCCCGCTCGGCGGGACCGGCGCGATGCGCCGGCAGATCGAGCACCTCATCGAGCTGTCCACGCTGCCCAACGTGACGCTGCAGATCGTGCCCTTCGCCAAGGGCGGGCACGCCGCGGCGGGCGGCCCCTTCTCCATCCTCCGCTTCACCGGCGGCGACCTGCCCGACGTGGTGTACCTGGAGCAGCTGGCCAGCGCGGTCTACTTCGACAAGCCGGAGGAGACCGACAAGTACATGGTGGTGATGGACCGCCTGTGCGTGGACGCGGCGCCGGCCTCGGAGACGGCGCGCTACCTCGGGGCCATCCTGAAGGACTTCGCCTGAGCGGCTGACACGGGCTCGCACAGGCACCCCGGGGCCGGGCGGCGGCGCGCCTACGGCCGCTCGCCGCCCCGGCCCCCGAGGACGTCCAGGCGGATCGACTCGGCCACCGCGCGCAGGCCCGCATCGCCCGGGTGCAGGTGGTCCCCGGAGTCGTACTCGGGCCGCAGCCGCGCCGGGTCGACCGGGTCGCGCAGCACCGCGTCGAAGTCCAGGACCGCGTCGAAGGGGCCGTCCGGACCGGCACCCCCGCGGACGAAGGCGTTCACCCGCCGCCGGTCGCGGTCGACCTCCTCGGTGCAGTCGCTCCACCCCTTGCACGGGGCGATGGTGGCCGCCACCACCCGCAGCCCGTGGGCTCGGGCGCGCGCGGCGACCTCCTCCAGCCCGGCGATCAGCTCCTCCGGCGGGGTGCCCCAGCGCACGTCGTTGACGCCCTGGAAGACCACCACGGTGCGGACGCCGGTCTGGGCGAAGACGTCGCGGTCCAGCCGGTTCAGCGCGGCCACCCCTCCGGTGTCGCTGCTCACCCCGTCCCCCGCGTAGCGGTCGGTCACCACGCGGTTGGCCGAGACGCCCTGGTTGAGCACCCCGTAGCGGGGCACCCGGGACTGGTCCTGGAGCCGGTCGGCCAGCACGTCGGGCCAGCGCCGGTCGGTGCCGGGGGTGGTGCCGACGCCGTCGGTGATGGAGTCGCCCAGGGCCACCACCGAGCCGGCGCGGCCCGGCACGTCGATGCCGGTGAGGAAGGGCCAGGCGTCGACCCGGCGGGTGAAGGCCCGCCCCGACGCCGCGCCGGTCAGGTCGCCGCCGCCGGGCTCGGCGGCGTAGTTGTCGCCGATGTTGGCGGTGTGCACCGGAGCGGCCTCGACACGGCCGGGCAGGTGGAGGCTGACCAGCAGCCGGGCCCCGGCGGGCACGTCGATGGCGACCGGGTCGGAGTGCACCCGGCCGCCCGCGGGCAGCGTCACCGAGGACCGCCCGCCGAAGGTCGCGGGCACGGGGGCGCCGTCGGCGGCGGCTCCCCGGCCCTGCAGGGCCACCGAGACCGCCCCGATCTCGACGGGCCAGGCGGCGAAGGTGTTGGCCAGGCGGATCCGGGCCCCCGGGCCGCCGGCGCCGGCGCGCACGACCAGGCGCAGCGTCTGGTCCTCCCAGGGGCCCACGGCGGCGTACCCGGAGGTGGAGGCCGACCAGGTCCCGGTCCAGCCGCGGTCCCGGGGGCGCGCCGCCACGTCGAACACGTGCATCCGCGCCCGGCCCCGCACCTCGGGCAGCTCGATCCGGGCCAGCGGGCGGCCGGCGTCGACCGGGACGGTGACCGCGTAGAGCCGGGCAGGGGCGGCGGGGGTGCCGTCGGCGGAGTTGGTGTGTCCGAGCTCCACGGCCTTGGTGGTGAGCGGGCCGGTCTGCCAGTCGGGGGCGGTGGCGGTGTAGCGGTCCCGGGTGCCGTCGGCGTAGACGACGGTGCCCTCGCCCTCGGCGTCGCCCCCGGTCGCGGCGGTGAGCAGGGTGACCGACTCGGCCCGCCCCCGCAGCGGGACCGACTGGCCGTCGGCGACGGCGTTGTCGGGCTCGCCGGGGCGGGTGTCGGGCATGGTCAGCGGGGCGCCGTGCAGGGTGATCCGCGCCCCTGGGCCCCACCCTGCGGCCCGTAGCGCCTGCGCGGACAGGCTGCGGCCCCGGCCGTCGAAGTCGGCGGCCGCGGGGTCGGTGTCGTCGGAGATGCCGCGGTTGTCGTAGAGGCCGCCGAGCGCGGGCTCGGCGGCGGGCTCTACGGCGGGCTCGGCGGCCGACGGGGCGGGCGCGGTGACGGCGGTGAGCGCGGACAGCGGGAGCACAGCGGCGAGCAGGAGGCCGGCGGCGCTCCGGGCGCGGCGCCGACGGAGAACGGCGGGTGTGGGGGATGTCGCGGGCATGCGGTCGTCCTCTCCGGAACGGGCGGGCGCGGCCGGGTCCGCGTCCTCCTCGGGGCGTCCCCGGCCCCGGTGGACGCCGGGGGAACCGCACGGGAACGGCGCCCGCACGCGCACCCGCCCCGCCCGCGTCTCGGCCGGGTTCCGGCGGCCGGAACCAGATTACGCTGCGCCCCCATATCGAGACGCTCGGTGACACTTATGCCCCGGGAAGGTCACGATGATGCGGTGGATCCGTATTGAGGGGATACATCCGGCCTCTTCCGCGGTCGCAGCGAACCGCGATGGAGCGTGTGGCGGATGACGACCCGGTTGTTCACGCGGACGGGCCGCAGCTCCGACGCGGAAGGACTCGTCCCGCTCTTCGCGGCCCTCTCCCACCCCGCGACGGCCCCTCAGGTGAGAACGCGCCTTGAGCGTGTGGCCGACGACCCCGCCTATGAGCACTGGGTCGCCGAGGCCCCGACCGGGAGGCTCGTGGGCTTCGCCGCCGGGCACCTGCTGTTCCCGGTCGAATACGACGCCCTTGCCGCCCAGCTCATCGCGCTGGTCACCGCCGAGAGCGCGCGGGGGCAGGGGGTCGGCTCGGCGCTGTGCGCCGAATTCGAGGAATGGGCCGTGGAGCAGGGCGCGACCCGGGTCCTGCTGAACTCCTCGGCCGCGCGGACCGAGGCCCACGCCTTCTCCACCCGGCGCGGGTACACCGCCTCAGGGGTGCGGTTCATGAAGTCCCTGTAGCGCAGACCGCGAGCGGGCCGGTCCTCACTCCGATGAGCGCCCTCTCGAACTCCCGCGCCGCCGGGGAGGGGGTCCGGCCCTCGGCCGTGGCGACCGACACCGTCCTCGGCGGGACCCCGCCGGGGTCCACCGGCACCAGGACCACCCCGCCGTCCATCCGGGGGAAGCCGTCGGCCGCGAGCCCGGGGACCAGCGTCACCCCCAGGCCGGCCGCCACGTACCCGGCCTTGGCCGCCCACTCGGCGACCACGTGGCCGATCTCCGGCCGCAGGCCGCGCTCGGCGAAGGGCGCCAGCAGCGTCCCCTCCGGACTCCGCCGGCCCGCGATCCAGACCTCCCCCTCCAGCTCCTCGGGCCGCACCCGTTCGCGCCCGGCCGCGGGGTGGTCCGCGGCGACGGCGACGTACAGGGCCTCGTCCAGCAGGCGGACGGTCCGCACACCGCGCGGCTCGCGGCCCGCGGTGGAGCCGACCACGGCGACGTCGATCTCCCCGTCGGCCAGCAGCCGCTCCAGCTCCGGGGTGCGCGCCTCCTGCGCGGTCGCGTCGATGCCCGGGTGCCGGTCCCGCAGCGCCGCGAGCGCGCGCGGCACCAGGGCGACGTTGGCGGTCGGGAACGCGCCGGCCCGCAGGCGCCCGCCGCCGAGCTCGCGCAGTGCGCGCAGGTCGCGGCGGGCCTCGTCCAGCCGCCCGACCACCGCCTCGGCGTGGCCGAGCAGGACGCGCCCCTCCTCGGTCGGCCGCACCCCGCGCGCCAGCCGGTCGAACAGCGGCGCCCCCGCCTGCCGTTCCAGGGCCGCGATCTGCCGGGAGACCGCCGACTGGGTGTAGCCGAGGCGTTCGGCGGCGGCGGTGAGCGAGCCGGTCCGGGCCGCTTCGCAGAACACCGCGAGGCCGGCCAGAGAGACGCCATGAGGATCGAGCATGGCACCCATGCTAGACATTCGCTGGTCACATCGGTGGCGGCCCCCTAGCGTGAACGCCATGTCCGAGTCGCACACCCCTTCGCACAGCCCGTCCCCCGCCCGCACCGCCTTCCTCGGCCTGGGCGCGATGGGTTCGCCCATGGCGCGGCGGCTGATCGCCTCCGGCGCCGACGTGACCGTCTGGAACCGCACCGCGGCCAAGGCCGAGCCACTGGCCGCCGAGGGCGCCCGGGTGGCCCGCACCCCCGCCGAGGCGGCCGCGGGCGCCGACACCGTGGTCACCATGCTCGCCGGGCCGGAGGCCGTGGAGGCGGTGGCCGACGACCTCCTGCCCGCGCTCGGTCCGGGCGCGGTCCTGGTGGAGATGTCCGGCATCGGCCCGGCCGCCGCCCACCGCCTTGCCGACCGCCTCCCCGCCGACGCGGAACTGGTCGACGCCCCGGTCCTGGGCAGCGTCGACCGCGCCGCCCAGGGCGCCCTCTCGGTCCTGGCGGGTGGGCCGGTCGACCGGGTCCGGCCGCTGCTGGAGACGCTGGGCACCGTCCGCGCATGCGGGCCGGTCGGGTCCGGCTCGGCGCTCAAACTGGTGCTGATCAACGCGCTGATCGGCGGCGTGGCCGCGGTCGCCGAGGCCTTCGCACTGGCCGACGCCCTGGGGGTGCCCCGCGGGGAGGCGGCCGAGGCGATGGCCGCCACGCCCATGGCGGGGCCGCTGGCCCGGGCGACCTCCCGCGAGGCCGACTTCGCGGTCCGGCTGGCCGCCAAGGACGTGCGCCTGGCGACCGGGGCCGCCCGCCTGCCGGTCCTGGAGGCGGTCGGGGCGGCGCTGGAGGCCGACCCCGCGATCGCCGACGCGGACCTGTCGGCCCTCCTCGGCCCGGCGGGCGGGGTGACGGGCGGGGTGACGGAGCGGACGAAATAAGGAGGCCGGACGGTCGGTTGGGCGAAGGGCGGCCCCGCGCGGGCCGCCCGGCCGCACCGGCGCCCTCGGCGCCTCCCGTGCGGCCCGTCCTGCCACCGCCCCGTCGAAAGGCCGCCCGCCGTGTCCGAACCACTGCCGCTCTCCATTCTCGACCTGGCGCACATCCCCGAGGGCGGCAGCCCCCGGGAGAGCCTGGAGGCCAGCCTGGCGCTGGCCCGCGGCGCCGACGAGCTGGGCTATCGGCGGATCTGGTACGCGGAGCACCACAACATGGCCACCATCGCGTCCTCGGCCACCAGCGTGCTCATCGCGCACATCGCGGCGCACACCGACCGCATCCGCCTCGGGGCGGGCGGCGTGATGCTCCCCAACCATGCCCCGCTGACCATCGCCGAGCAGTTCGGGACCCTGGAGACGCTGCACCCGGGCCGGATCGACCTGGGCCTGGGGCGCGCCCCGGGCAGCGACCAGAAGACCATGCGCGCCCTGCGCCGGGACCCCTCGTCGGCCGACACCTTCCCCGACGACGTCGTCGAGCTGAAGGGGTACCTGACCGGAAAATCGGTCATCCCCGGGGTGGACGCCACCCCCGGCAAGGGGACCGACGTCCCGCTGTACATCCTGGGCTCGTCGCTGTTCGGGGCCGGACTGGCCGCCGCGCTCGGGCTGCCCTACTCCTTCGCCTCGCACTTCGCCCCGGCGGCGCTGGAGGAGGCGGTGGCCCTCTACCGGCGCGAGTTCACCCCCTCCGACCAGCTCTCCGAGCCCTACGTGATCGCCGGGGTCAACGTGACCGCCGCCGACACGAGCGAGCAGGCCCAGGAGCAGGCCCAGCAGGCCCGGCGACGGATGGCCGCCCAGCTGCTGGGGCGCGGGCGCACGCTCACCGCGGAGGAGGCGGACGCGGCGCTCGCCTCGCCGGCCGGGCGGCACATCGACCAGATGCGCACCTACTCGGCGGTGGGCGACCCGAAGGAGGTCGCGGCCTACCTGCGCGACTTCGCCGCCCATGCACAGGCCGACGAGGTGATCGCCGCCTTCCAGGCCGGTGACGACGGGGCGCGGCTGCGCTCGATGCGGCTGACCGCCGAGGCCACCGGCAACGGCTGACCGCCGGACCGGCCGCGCCGGACCCTGTGCCCGGCCCCGCGGGGGCGGGACGGGACGGGGCCCGGCGCCGTCCGCGTCGGCGGTCCAGGGCCGGCGGTTCGGGACCGGCGGCGCAGGCCCCCCGGGCAAGAACGAGGACGGACGTCTCACAGCGGCGAGCGCGCACGGTGGTCGTCCGAGCGCCGACCGCCGCAGGGAGCGGCCCCGCCCGTCCCTCGCCGGCGAGCGGGCGTGCCAGGCGTCTCGGGCCTCCCCGGCCAGGCCACGGTGTCCGGATCGGCCTCCCGTGCGAACGGCCGGGTGCGCAAGCGCGCAGAGGCGGTCGGGCGGAGGGCCGACGACCGTACCGCACCCGTTCTCCCCTAGGCTGTGGCGCCATGCCCCTCCAGAGAACAGCACTCGTCACGGGCGCCTCGTCCGGAATCGGCAGGGCGGTCGCCCACCTCCTGCTCAGCCGCGGCTACCGGGTCTTCGGGACCAGTCGCGGCCCCGACGCCGTCACCGACCCCGTCCCCGGGGTCGAGTACCTCGCCCTCGACCTGTCCGACGACGATTCGATCGCGGCGTGCGCCAAGGCCGCCGGGGAGGTCGACGTCCTGGTCAACAATGCGGGCGAGAGCCAGAGCGGCCCCATCGAGGAGCTTCCCCGTGACGCGCTGGAACGACTCTTCCAGGTGAACGTCATCGGCGCGGTCCGCCTGACCCAGCTCGTCCTGCCCGGGATGCGCGCGCGCCGCCGGGGCCGCGTGGTCATGGTCGGTTCGATGCTCGCGAGCTTCCCGCTGGCCTTCCGCTCCTCCTACGTGGCCTCCAAGGCGGCCCTGAAGGGCTTCGCGAACGCGGCCCGGCGCGAGGTGTCCCCGTACGGCGTCGGCGTGACCACGGTCGAGCCGGGGTCGATCAACACCGGCATCAGCGAACGCCGCACCCAGTACATCGCCGCGGACTCCCCCTACGCGGAGGAGTACCGGACGATGCTCTCGGCCCTCAACGCCAACGAGTCCGCCGGCATCCCCGCCGCGGCCGTCGCCGCGACCGTGGTCAAGGCCGTCGAGGCACCCCGCCCCAAGCCGCTGTACGCCGTGGGCAGCAACGCCCCCCTGGTGTTCGCCCTGCGGCGCGCACTGCCCCGCACCGCCATCGAACGGATCGTCTCCCGCAAGCACGGATTGCACTGAGACCGGAAGGCCGGGGCCTGCTCGAGCACCGGAAAACCGGTGGAGCACCCCGGCCACGGGCGGAGAGAGCCATGAACGAACCGTCGCGAGGAACCCTCCGGGTTCCCGGAGCGGAGCTCCACTACGAGATCCGCGGCGAGGGCCCGCTGCTGCTGATGGTCCCCGGCGGATCGGGGGTGGGCGAACCCTTCGACGCGGTGGCCGAGCGGCTGGCCGCGGAGCGCTGATCACTCATGCGGTCGGCCCGGGTGCGGGTCAGGGCTTGCGTGCCACCCCGCAGTACTGTTCGACGTCGCGGACGCTGCCGACCTCGGTGGGCAGGGGGCGCCAGCGGGTGGCGCTGACCACGCCCGGCTCCAGCAGTTCCAGGCCGTCGAAGTAGCCGGCCATCTCCTCGGTGGTGTGCGCCCGGTAGGGCAGGGCCGCGCCCTCGTTCCAGCGCCGCAGGGCCTCCCGTTCGGCCTCCCCGTCCGGCATCACCAGGTCGCACAGGGCCAGGAAGCTCCCGGGGGCGAGCGCGCCGGTGTAGGCGCGGACGAGGGAGCGGGCCTCCTCGTAGGAGGGGATGTGGCCCATGGTGCCGAGCACGGTCACCGCCACCGGCCGGTCGAAGTCGAGCAGTTCGGCCGCGGCCCCCAGCACGCCCTGGACGTCGCGCAGGTCGGCGTCGACGAACTCGGTCGCCCCGTGGCCGCCGCCGACCAGGAGCGCCCGGGCGTGCGCGACCACCATGGGGTCGTTGTCGACATAGACCACCCGGGCGTCCGGGGCGGCGCGCCGGGCCACCTCGTGGGTGTTGTCGTGGGTGGGCAGGCCGGTGCCGATGTCGAGGAACTGCCGGACGCCCTCCTCCGCGGCCAGGTGGGTGACGGCCCGCCGGAGGAACTCGCGGTCGGCTCGGGCGCCCTCGACGATCTGCGGGTAGGTCTCGATGACGTGGTCGCCGAGGGCGCGGTCGACCGGGTAGTTGTCCCGGCCGCCGAGCCAGTAGTTCCAGACCCGCGCGGAGTGGGCGACGGTGGTGTCGACACCGGAAGGGGCGGGCGGGTCGGCGGGGGTCTCGGGCATGGAGGGGCGCCTTCCGTTTCCATCGGGGGTCAGGACACTGGGGACCTTACCCTCCGGTAGGCGGGATCCCTTACGCCCCAGGGCCTGTCGGCGCCTGGCGGGGCGACCGGAACCGGCCGCGGGCATCACAGCAGCCGCAGCTGCCGGGGCGCCCGCACGGTGGCGGCCCCGTCCCGCTGCCGGTGGGCCCGGCGCCCGGAGGCCCCGCCGCGACCGCCGATGCCGTACCGGCGCGCGGCCTCGCGCACGCGGGCGGCGATCAGCTCGCGGTAGGGCGCCGGCGCGTAGGAGCCGTCCCCGTAGAGCTCCCGGTAGAGCGGGACGAGGTGCGGGTGCTCGCGGGCGAGCCAGGACGCGTACCACTCCCGGGCGCCGCCGGGGCGCAGGTGCAGGACGATCGGTGTGACGCTGCTCGCCCCGGCCTCGGCGATCGCGGCGACGGCGGCGTCGATCGCCTCCGGGGAGTCGGTCAGCCCCGGCAGGACCGGCGCCATGAGCACCGAGCAGCCCAGCCCCCGGTCGGCCAGGGCACGGACGGTGTCCAGGCGGGCGCGGGGCGTCGGAGCGCCGGGCTCGACCGACCCGGCCAGGGGCCCGTCGACGGTGCCCACGGAGACCGCCAGGCGCACGTCGGTGGTGCGGGCGGCCTGTTCGAGCAGGTCGGCGTCGCGCAGGACGAGCCTCCCCTTGGTGAGGACGGAGAAGGGGTTGGCGGCCTCGGCCAGGGCGGAGATGATCTGCGGCATCAGCCGGTAGCGGCCCTCCGCGCGCTGGTAGGGGTCGGTGTTGGTGCCCATGGCGATCGGCTCGCCGCCCCAGGAGGGGCGGGCCAGCTCGGCGCGGAGCAGCTCCCCGGCGTTGACCTTGACCAGGATCTTGGTGTCGAAGTCGCGCCCGGCGTCCAGGTCCAGGTAGGTGTGGCTGCGCCGGGCGAAGCAGTAGACGCAGGCATGGGCGCAGCCGCGGTAGGGGTTGAGCGTCCAGCGGAACATGGGTGACTCGCCGGGGACCCGGTTGATGATCGAGCGGGCGCGGATCTCCACCGCGACGGGTTCCCCGTCGCCCCCGGAGACGGGGCCGGCCCCGGGGCTCGCCAGCCCGGCGCGCCCGGTCCCCCGGTCGGGCACGGGGGCGATGTCCTCCACACCGAAAAGGGCGTCCGCGTCACGGCCCTCCCGAAGGTCTTCCCAGCGCATGCACGTCATTCGAACATGGATTCGAAACCGTGTCCAGTCGGCGCCCGCCTTGCCCGAGCGCGGCACGCCCCCTATGACTGGTGCGGGACTCCACGGAATCCGACGGTGAGGACGGCATGAGCGCGAAGAAGAAGAGCAAGACCCGCAAGGGCAGGCGCGGCAAGGGCGCGACCGAGATCCGCCGCGGCCCCACCCGCGACCCGGGCGGCACCGGGAACGTGGGGTGCGTGATCCTCGCGGCGGGCCTGGTCGTCGTGGCGCTGGCCATCGCGGCCTTCGAACTGCTGGGCTGAGCGCGGAGGGGATGCGCGGAGGGGATGCGCGGGCGGCCCCGGCCCGCCGCGCTTCCCCCGCACCGGGGCGGTGCCGTAGGAATCGGTGCATGGACATCGAACTCGTACAGGGCGACATCACCGAGCAGGAGGTGGACGCGGTCGTCAACGCCGCGAACTCGTCGCTGCTGGGCGGAGGGGGCGTCGACGGCGCGATCCACAGGCGCGGCGGACCGGAGATCCTCGCCGAGTGCCGCCGCCTGCGGGAGACGCGCTACGGCGAGGGGCTGCCCGCGGGGCAGGCCGTGGCCACGACGGCGGGCCGGCTTCCCGCGCGCTGGGTCGTCCACACCGTCGGCCCCGTCTACAGCGCGTCCGAGGACCGCTCGGACGTCCTGGCCTCCTGTTACGCCCGCTCGCTGCAGGTCGCCGACGAACTCGGGGCGAGGACCGTCGCCTTCCCCGCCGTCTCGACGGGCGTGTACCGCTGGCCGATCGAGGACGCGGCCCGCATCGCGATCGAGGCGGTCCGCTCCGCATCGACCGATGTGCAGACCTGCCGCTTCGTCCTCTTCGACGCGGCGGCCTACGCCGCGTTCGAGCGCGCGCTGGCGGATTCACCGGGCTGATCGCCGCTCGGCCGCCGCGGCGGACTCGCCGGGGGACGCCGGACCCCGGTGGCGGCAGGCGCCGCCCGCGCACCAGGGGCTCCGAGACAGGACGGGGTGGGGCGTGCGGGGCTCGAACCCGCGACCCAGGGATTATGAGTCCCCTGCTCTGACCAGCTGAGCTAACGCCCCCGGAATCGCCTGCTGTGCAGGGGATTCGCACACTCGGACGAGTCTAGCGCAGTAGCACGACCGTCACGCAGCGGAGGTTCCCCGTCCAAGCGGTGCGCGAACGCCCTCGGGGACGGGCGTCCGTACGCGCCCCGACCATGGGCAATAGGGTGGTTCCGCGCCCGCGGGCGCGTTCCCGTTCCTTGGGGCCGGGGGCGGCCGGTCGGGGCGGCGGGCCGCGAGGTAGCATCGCGGGTCGCACACACGTCACCAGGAGAAGAAGAAGGTCATGGCCCAAGTACCCGTCAATGTCACCGTCACCGGTGCCGCCGGCCAGATCGGCTACGCGCTGCTGTTCCGCATCGCCTCCGGCCAGCTGCTGGGTCCCGACACCCCGGTCAAGCTCCGCCTTCTGGAGATCCCGCAGGCCGTGAAGGCGGCCGAGGGCACCGCGATGGAGCTCGACGACTGCG
Source organism: Nocardiopsis baichengensis YIM 90130 (assembly GCF_000341205.1). Taxonomy (NCBI): domain Bacteria; kingdom Bacillati; phylum Actinomycetota; class Actinomycetes; order Streptosporangiales; family Nocardiopsidaceae; genus Nocardiopsis; species Nocardiopsis halophila. The sequence continues at coordinate 134,150 of NZ_ANAS01000009.1, forward strand.
CCTTCCCGCTGCTCAAGGGCATCGACATCTTCGACGACGCCCGGCAGGCCTTCGACGGCGTCAACGTCGGCCTGCTCGTGGGGGCGCGCCCGCGCTCCAAGGGCATGGAGCGCGGCGACCTGCTCGAAGCCAACGGCGGGATCTTCAAGCCGCAGGGCGAGGCGATCAACGCCGGCGCCGCCGACGACGTCCGCGTGCTGGTGGTCGGCAACCCGGCCAACACCAACGCGCTCATCGCCCAGGCGCACGCCCCCGACGTCCCGGCCGAGCGCTTCAACGCCATGACGCGCCTGGACCACAACCGGGCCCTGACCCAGCTCGCCCAGAAGCTGGGCGTGGACGTCACCGACGTCGCGAAGATGACGATCTGGGGCAACCACTCGGCGACCCAATACCCCGACATCTTCCACGCCGAAGTCAACGGCACCACCGGGGCCAAGGCGGTGGACGACGAGGCGTGGCTGCGCGACGAGTTCATCCCGACCGTCGCCAAGCGGGGCGCGGCCATCATCGAGGCCCGCGGCGCCTCCTCGGCCGCCTCGGCCGCCAACGCCGCCATCGACCACGTCCACGACTGGGTCAACGGCACGCCCGAGGGCGACTGGACCTCCGCGGCCATTCCGTCGGACGGCTCCTACGGCGTCCCCGAGGGCATCATCTCCTCCTTCCCGGTCGTCTCCCGCAACGGCGCGTGGGAGATCGTCCAGGGACTGGAGATCGACGCGTTCTCCCGCGAGCGCATCGACGCCTCCGTCCAGGAGCTGGTCGAGGAGCGCGAGGCGGTTCGCAAGCTGGGCCTGGTCTGACCCGGTCCCGGTTCTCGTTCTTAGGGCTCTAGGGTGCGTCCCCGCAGGGGGCGCACCCTTTTCGTGTCCGAAGCCGCGCGTCCGAGGCCCCTATGCCTCCTGCGGAGGCGTGAGGCCCCGCTCGATCCCGTCGAACGCCTCGGCCAGCACCTGTGACATGTCGCGCTCTTCGACCGCGCCCTGCCACACGTTCACGGCGACGTGCACCGCGGTCACCGACACCGCCGCCACCAGGCGGACGTAGGGGTCCTCCGCCCCGCGCCCCGTGCGCTCGCCCAGGCCGTCGCGCAGCGCCAGGTTCAGCGTGCGCGCCGCGACCATCCCCCGCTGGAGCAGCTGGGGGTTCGAGCGCAGCAGCGCGGACTCCTGGCTCCACGTCTCGCCCGCCACGGTCCGCGCGATGGACTCCTCGACGACCGCGCGCACCGCCTCCTGCGGCTCCTCCTCCGGCGGCCGCGCGCGCACCCGCCCCGCGACCTCCTCGCGGGTGTCGCGGGTGAACGGCAGGAGGGTCTCCTCCTTGGAGTCGAAGTAGTTGAAGAAGGTGCGCGGCGACACCCCGGCCTCGGCGCAGATCTCCTCGACGGTCACGCAGGCGGGGCCCCGCTCGGTGAACAGCCGCACCGCGGCGGCGCGCAGCGCCTGCCGGGTCATCCGCTTCTTGCGCTCGCGCAGTCCGGCGCCCTCGTCCGCCGTCGTCATCGTGCGCCCCGCGTCCTCTTCCTCATGGTCACCGACTCGTGGTCACCGAACCGCCGGGCACGACTGTACCGGCGCGGCGCGGCGGCCCGGGTGCACAGCGGTTCACAAATAATTACAGTACTGCATTTTTGCAACTCTGCACCTTTAGCTCTATCGTGGGGTCATCCCCCCTTCTGCCTTCCGGCTCCCCCGCCCCTGTTCCGGCCCCGACCCATGTCCCGAGGTGACACGTGACCCACGAGACCGCGACGTCGCCCGGCGGCGCCACGCGCGCACTGGAGACCACCAGGGCCCTGGCCAACGCCCTGTGGTTCCCCGTGCTCTTCGCCGTCGGCTTCATGTTCTGCTACCTGCTGCCCTTCCACAGCCCCGCGCCCCACGACCTGCCGGTCGCCGTGCAGGGGGAGGAGGCGGCGGCCGCGGTCTCCGTCGCCCTGGAGGAGGCCGCCCCGGGCGGCTTCGACGTCGTCCCCACCGAGGACCCCGACGAGGCCGTGCTCGACCGCGACGCCGTCGCCGCCTACGACCCGGCCGCGCACACGCTCCACGTCGCCGGGTCGCTGGGGGCGGCCCTGGAGCAGACCGCCGTGAAGACGTTCACCCCCATCGCCGCCCAGGACGGCGCGGAGCTGGAGGTCGCCGACGCCGCACCGGCCGCCTCCGGCGACGGCATGGGCATGTCGCTCTTCTACATGGTCCTGACCTGGACCCTGACCGGCTACATCGTGGTGATGATGCTGTCGGCGCACGCCCCGCACCTGCGCCGCCGCACCAAGCTCCTCACCGTCGCCGGCTTCGGCGCCTTCACGTCGGTGTTCTGCTACACCGTCGCCGCCGTGGTGGACGTGATCCCGCACGACCCCGCCGTCATCGCAATCGCGTTCCTGCTCACCCAGGCCGTCTCCTGGACCTGCCTGGGACTGGCTCCGTTCGTCACCAAGTGGCTGCCCGGCGTCGCGATGACCGTGTTCGTGCTGCTGAGCATGCCCTCCAGCGGCGGGGCGATCCCGCTGCCGATGGTCCCGGAGTTCTTCCAGGCCCTGCACCCCCTCATGCCGATGGGCCGCGCCCTGGACGCCATCCGCGCCGTGCTGTACTTCGACGGCGCCGGGCTGTGGGGGTCGGTGGCCGTGCTCGGGGGGTGGCTCGTGCTGGGCGCCCTGCTCCTCGCGGCCGCCACCCTGCGCGAGCGCTCCCGCCGCGCCCCGGGGGCCCACGCCGGCGACCGCGGCGGCCCGGCGAAGGCCGAGGCGGCCGAGGATACCGGTGCCGGGAAGGAGGCCGAGCCGTCCCTGATCGGCCGGGTCACCGACACCGCCGGCCGCCCGGTGGCCGGCGCGGTCGTCAGCGTGGTCGACCACTCCGGACGCCACGTCGCCGCTCTGGAGAGCGGGGCCGACGGCGCCTACAGCGGCCTGGGCCTGCCCGGCGAGCGCCTCACCCTGCTCGCCTCCGCCCCCGGCCACTCGCCCCGCGTCGCCCGGGTGACCCTCGACCACGGAGGCCTGGTCCACCTGGACTTCGCCCTCTACCCCGACGACGCGGCCGTGCGGGCCCCCGAGTCCGGCGTCTCGGAGGGCTTCCTCCCGGTGTCGGGACGGCGTGTCGCGCTGGGCCGGCGCGTGCGCGAGCCGGGCGACGGGGCCGGGTGAAGGCACCGCGGCGGCCCGGCCGCCGCGGCGTGCGGGCAGAGCGGCGGGGTGAAAGAGGCAGTGCCTCGGAGAAGGCAGTATGGAGAGCGTGAGTCTCCTAGAACAACTTCCGGCCCGGCCCGAACCCGACACCGTCTTCGAGGCGTTCGCCTCCTGGGCCGAGGAGCGTGGCCTCACCCTCTACCCGCACCAGGAGGAGGCGCTGATCGAGGCCGTCTCCGGGAGCAACGTCATCGTCAGCACCCCCACCGGGTCGGGCAAGAGCCTGATCGCGGCCGGGGCGCTGTTCGCGGCGCTGTCGCGGGACGAGTGCGCGTTCTACACCGCGCCGATCAAGGCGCTGGTCTCGGAGAAGTTCTTCGACCTGTGCGCGATCTTCGGCACCGACAACGTCGGGATGATGACCGGGGACGCCAGCGTCAACGCCGATGCGCCCATCGTGTGCTGCACGGCCGAGGTCCTGGCCAACATCGCGCTGCGGGACGGGGCCGACGCCGACATCGGCACCGTGGTGATGGACGAGTTCCACTTCTACGCCGAACCGGAGCGGGGCTGGGCCTGGCAGGTACCGCTGCTGGAGCTGCCACAGGCCCAGTTCCTGCTGATGTCGGCCACCCTGGGCGACGTCAGCCGGTTCGAGAGCGACCTGGAGCGGCGCACCGGCCGCACGACCTCCGTCGTCACCTCGGCCGAGCGCCCCGTGCCGCTGTACTACTCCTACCGCAAGACGCCCCTGCACGAGACGCTGGAGGAGCTGCTGGAGGGCCGCGAGGCCCCCATCTACATCGTCCACTTCACCCAGGCCCAGGCGGTGGAGCGCGCGCAGTCGCTGACCAGCATCAACATGTGCACGCGGGCGGAGAAGGACGCGATCGCCAAGGAGATCGGCAACTTCCGCTTCACCACCAAGTTCGGGCGCAACCTGTCGCGGTACGTGCGCCACGGGATCGGGGTGCACCACGCGGGCATGCTGCCCAAGTACCGCAGGCTGGTCGAGCGCCTGGCCCAGGCGGGGCTGCTCAAGGTCATCTGCGGCACCGACACCCTGGGCGTGGGCGTGAACGTGCCCATCCGCACGGTCCTGTTCACGGCCCTGAGCAAGTACGACGGGACGAAGGTGCGCCGCCTCAGCGCGCGCGAGTTCCACCAGATCGCCGGCCGCGCGGGACGCGCCGGGTTCGACACGGTCGGCAACGTGGTCGCGCAGGCCCCCGAGCACGTCATCGAGAACGAGAAGTCGCTCGCCAAGGCCGGGGACGACCCTAAGAAGCGGCGCAAGGTGGTGCGCAAGAAGGCGCCCGAGGGGTTCGTCGGCTGGGACCAGTCCACCTTCGAGAAGCTCATCGCCGCCTCCCCTGAGCCGCTGAAGTCGCGGTTCAAGGTCAGCAACGCCATGCTGCTGAGCGTCATCGCGCGCCCGGGCGACTGCTTCGCGGCCATGCGGCACCTGCTCACCGACAACCACGACGACCGGCCCTGGCAGCGCAAGCACATCCGCGAGGCGATCGCGATCTACCGCTCGCTGCTGGACGGCGGAATCGTCGAGAGCCTGGAGGAGCCCGACGCCGACGGCCGGACCGCGCGCCTGACGGTCGACCTCCAGCCGGACTTCGCCCTCAACCAGCCGCTGTCGACGTTCGCCCTCGCCGCGTTCGAACTGCTCGACCGCGAGTCGCCGACCTACCCCCTCGACGTGCTGACCATCGTGGAGGCCACCCTCGACGACCCGAGGCAGATCCTCGGCGCGCAGCTGAACAAGGCGCGCGGGGAGGCCGTGGCCCAGATGAAGGCCGACGGCATCGAGTACGAGGAGCGCATGGAGCGGCTGGAGGAGATCGAGTACCCCAAGCCGCTCGAGGAGCTGCTCGACCACGCCTACGAGGTGTACCGGAGGGGGCACCCGTGGGTGGGCGACCACCCCCTGCGCCCGAAGTCGGTGGCCCGGGACATGTACGAGCGGGCGATGACGTTCACCGAGTACGTGTCGTTCTACGAACTGGCGCGCTCGGAGGGCCTGGTGCTGCGCTACTTGGCCAACGCCTACAAGGCGGTGAGCCAGACGGTGCCCGAGGACGCCAAGACCGAGGAGCTGCACGACCTGATCGAGTGGCTGGGCGAGCTTGTGCGCCAGGTCGACTCCAGCCTGCTGGACGAGTGGGAGCAGCTGACCAACCCGACCGAGGACGAGGAGCCCGAGGCGGTCCGGGAGGAGCGCCAGCGTCCGGTCACCTCTAACGCGCGCGCGTTCCGCGTCCTGGTGCGCAACGAGATGTTCCGCAGGGTGGAGCTGTCGGCGCTGCGCCGCTACGACGAGCTGGGCCGGATGGACGGCGACGACGGCTGGGACGCCGAGGAGTGGGAGGAGGCTCTGGAGGAGTACTTCTCCGAGCACGCCACCATCGGCACCGGGCCGGACGCGCGCGGCCCCAAGATGCTGTCCATCGAAGAGGACGCGGACCAGGGCGTGTGGCGGGTGCGCCAGGCCTTCGAGGACCCGGAGGGCGACCTGGACTGGGGGATCTCCGCGGAAGTGGACCTTGCGGCCTCCGACGAGGAGGGCAGGGCCGTGCTGCACGTCACGGACGTCGCCCGGATGTCGGGCGTCTGAGGGCGATCGACGGCGCTGAAGGGCGGATGGCGCCCGGCCGGGACCGGTCGGACCTCGATGGCCTCGGGGGCCGGCCGGGTGCACGCGTTCTCCACGGCCTCGTCGCGGTCGGCAGCCTCGACGCGGTTCGGCCGGGCCCTCCGCCGCGAAGGCGTCCCCCGTCCACGCCTCGATCGCCGCGCGGTGCCCTGGCCGGTCCCGGCCACTGGACTCACGGGACGCGGTGCTCCAGGGTGACGAGGGCTAAGGTCACCGGCTCTCCTTCGATCGCCGGTGCGGCCGCCCGGCGGCCGCACCGGTCTCCCGGAAGGGTCTGACGGTCCCCGCCTCACCAGGGTTATGATCGGCGCGCCCGCGTACCGACGCCCACACCGAGGGGGTCCGCCGTGGCCGGCCGACTCGTCCGCAGAACGTTCCTCGCCCGCGCCGCCGCGGTCGCCGCCGGAACCGGTGCGCTCGCGATGACCGCGACCGCACGCGGCGGAGCGGACGCCCGGGAGCGCCCGTCAGGCCCCGTCGTGCTCATCGACTGGGACGGCGTCGACCCCGACCATGTGCGGGCCTACCTGCACGCGTGCATGCCCAACCTCGCCGCGCTCGTGCGGAGCGGGACGCACGCGACCATGGGGTGCACCTACAAGGCCGTCTCCAACCCCAACCGGGCGAGCGCCGCCACCGGTGCCCGGCCCGCCGTGCACCGCAACTCCGCCTATGTGCTCGACCCGGGGACCGGGAAGGCGCGGGGACAGACGCGGGCCATGGAGGCCGAGACCCTCGCCGAGGCACTGCGCCGCCAGGGGCGGACGGTGCTGTCGGCCGGGTGGTACATCGTTCAGAACCGGGGCACCGCCTATGGCGACCCGGAGGGTCTGTACACCCAGGGCACCACCTGGGAGGAGAACGTCGCGTCCGTGGTCGCGGCCCTGCGCGGCGAACCGGTCGACTCGGACGGTACGCCCGTGCGCCTGCCGCGGGTCCCCGACTTCATCGCGGCCTATGCGGCCGACATCGACACCATCGGGCACCAGGACGGCCCCGATTCGCCGCGGATCCCTGAGCGGCTGACCGAGCTGGACGCGGGCCTGGGCCGCATCGTGGCGGAGGTCCGGCGGGCAGGGCTGCAGGGGAGGGCGACGTTCCTGTTCGTGTCCGACCACGGCATGACGGGCTACACGCGGTCTCTGGAGCCCGCGGTGCTCGGGGCGATCGGGCGGGCGGGGTTCTCGGCCGAACGCCTGTACTCGGGGCAGGCGCCCGACCCGGGCACGGAGGTCGTCCTGACGGCGACCCCGCGCGCGGCCAACGCCTACCTGCGCGGCGCCGCGGCCGAGCCGCAGGGGCGGGGGCGGCTGCTGCGGGCGCTGAACGGCCTGGAGGAGCTGGATGCGGTGCGGATCCGGGAGGAGCTCGACGGCATCGGCGCTGCGCCGGACGAAGGCGACCTGGTCCTGGACGCGCGGCCGCCGTACGCCTTCTTCGACCCGGACGCGGTGGACGGCCGGGAGCGCGGCGGCCACGCGAGCATGCGGGAGGCCCGGGCGCCGCTGACCCTGTCGGGCGCGGGGGTGCGGGCGCGGGCACGGCTGCGGTCGGCGGAGATCATCGACGTGGCCCCGACGGTCTGCCGCCTGCTGGGGGCCGACGCCCCGGCGGAGGCCGAGGGCAGGGCGCTGGAGGAGGCCCTGGTCCCGAACCGGGCGTAGCGCACGGGTCCGCACGAGCGCGCACGGCGGGTGCGGACGAACACGACGAACACGGAGGCCGTATGCGTACGGACGGCGGCGGAGGCGGCGCGCCCAGGGGGCGCTAACCTGTCCGCCATGGATCGTCCGTACACCATCCTGAGCTGCGCGGTCTCGCTCGACGGCTACATCGACGACGCGAGCCCCGACCGCCTCCGGCTTTCCAACGACCGGGACTTCGACGAGGTCGACGCGCTGCGCGCCGAGTGCGACGCGATCCTCGTCGGTGCGGGAACGGTCCGCAAGGACAACCCCCGGCTGCTCGTCCGCTCCCAGGAGCGGCGGGAGCGGCGCCTCGCCGAGGGGAGCACGGGGGACCTGGTCAAGGCGGTGCTGTGCGAGAGCGGGAAGCTCGACCCGTGCGCGCGCTTCTTCGTCACCGGCGACGCCGAGAAGGTGGTCTACACGGGGGCGAGCGCCTATCCGGCCGCGGAGCAGCGGTTCCTGAACGCGCCGGACACCTCGGTGGTCGATGCCGGGGACCCGCCTTCGCTCAAGACCGTCCTCGCCGACCTGTCACGGCGCGGTGTTCGCCGCCTGCTGGTCGAGGGCGGTACCCACGTGCACACCCTCTTCCTCACGCAGGGGGTGGCCGACGAGCTGCGCCTGGCCGTGGCCCCCTTCTTCGTGGGCGACGCCACGGCCCCGCGCTTCACCGGCCCGGGGGTCTTCCCCGACGGCCCGGGCGACCCGTTCCGCCTGGACGAGGTCCGCCGTATCGGCGACATCGCCGTGATGCGCTACCGCTCCCGCAGATCCCCCGACGCCGGCGGCGAGGCCGACGACGCGGGAAACGCCCCGCACAGCGGAGCGGCACGATGACCGCCGCCGACTCCGCCGGCGACCTCGACCGGGCGCTCCTGCGCCGCGCCATCGAGCTGTCCCACCGGTGCCCGCCGTCGACGACGGCCTTCTCCGTCGGCTGCGTGATCGCCGACCGGGACGGGACGGTCATCGCCGAGGGCCACTCCCGCCGGGACGACCCGCACGACCACGCGGAGGAGACGGCCCTCAAGGCCCTGTCCCCCGACGATCCGCGCCTGGCCGAGGCGACCCTGTACAGCTCCCTGGAACCCTGCGGCCACCGCGCATCACGCCCCCGCCCCTGCGCGGCCCTGATCCTGGAGACCCCGATCCCCCGCATCGTGTACGCCTGGGGCGAGCCCCCGGTCTTCGTCCCCGCCTCCGGCGGGAAGCACCTGGCCGATTCCGGCCGAGCCGTCGTCCAGGTACCCGAACTGGCCGAAGAGGCGCGAGAGGCCAATGCGCATCTCGCAGGGCCGTGAAGCCCGAGTGAGGGGCTGGAAAACGTTCTTGCAAGCGACTCCCCGATAATAGGGAGCCGTCGCTCAATCGTCGTCGTGCATGTCCGTCGCCCCCGCAGCCCTAACCTAACGCGCGTCACGTTCCACTTGGAACTATCGGTGAGCCGCGAGCATAGCACAGATCACACCTTCAAGAGTGGCTCACGCCCACCGCCAGGCCAACCCCATGTACTCTCCACCGACATCCCGAAAATCTCTATAGTAGAAGTTGTTTTTATTCAACGGGATCATTTTTCGGACATCGGCGACCCCTTCTGCATCAAACGGACCAGACTCCCGGAACCACCATATCTCGCGAGGGCGACACTCTTCGTGAAACTGCACACGGACAGAGTACCGCTTCGACGACGGCTCGGCATGGTAATGAATTACCGGACGGGCACGAACCGCACTGGAGACGGCGACTCGGTAGCTATAGATCAGAGGCTCATCTTTCGGCACTATCGGACGCGAGAGCTCGAGAATCGCAGTCAGATACCCGACGCGCCCCTCCCGAACGGTCACCACTCGGCAGTTTTCGCTAGCAATGACGCCCAGGACGCCCGCGCGGCGGTCACTTGGATACCCGTACCTCACCGTGACGTACCGGGCCTCAGAGCGAATCGCCACGACATGACGCACCACGTCCACGTATCGAATTGCTCCGTTCTCGTCCAACAGAAACGAAGCCTCACTCTCAACGGTACTGTACAATCCCCTCATGACATGATAAGGGGAATCAGGTGTCACCTCCTCCTTGAAAGCCTCACGGCGACGGTTCATTTTGCGCTCGCGAATGACCTTGCGAGCCTCTTCCAGAGCATTCCTCGCCAGACCTTCATCGCAACCGAGCAGGCTGACGTATTGAAAGATCAGATCCTCGGAAGGAGTGGCATGTCCATTTTCTACATTGGATATATGGCCAGATGAATAATAGGCGATGTCCCTGGTCGTCGCACCGGCCCGCTGACGCGCCTGGCGGAGGATCTCACCCATTCGGCGATGCTCCTCACTAAGCGGATTCCTTCTTTCCTGCATCTTGACCACCAGGCCCCCTTCTCACAGCTTCGCCCCTGCTTGCTTGCCACCTCCTACTGCTTTGCTATCGGCAAGCGTTCTCTCCATGTGCTCCCCTGATGGTGGCCGGACTCGCCCGAGTGGCCGAAGGCGGCCGCCGGGTGGACGTCCGGTGGATCGGTCAAGGGAGGGGGACGGTCCATGGCCGTTCTGTTCACCGCCCTCGCCTGCTTCGTCGCGGGGGCGATCACCGGATGGGTCCTCACGTCGAGCCACGCCACGTGGTCGATGGACCGCATCGTGGCCCGCCAGCAGCGGGAGATCCACTACCTGCGCGAGCTGCTGGTCGAATCCGAGACGTCGGCACGGCAGGCCGCCGCCGACGCCGCCCGCCACGTGCGCCGCGGGATTCCGCGAAGCGGGGCCCGGAAGGAAGCGTGGAGCGACGCCCGCACGGACAACGACAAGGACGTCGACGGCGTGCACTGACCGGCCGGCCGGTCGGCCGTCCGCCCCCGGACGGCCGCAAGCGGCCGCCACCGCCGGAGGTCCGCTCCGAGGGCCTCCGGAGACGACAGGGACAGGCGGACCCCCGACACCCGAACCCGACGCCGACGGGGAACCGCCGGTACGCGGACCACCACGGTCGGCGCGCCGACGGCGCCCCGTCGGGCCTTTCCGCCCTCGCCTCCGTAGACCGACGACCCGCATCTCCGGCTCGTCGGTCCCCCAGGAGAAAGTCCCGGAGGCCCCGTCCGCCTCCGGTTCGACGCACTCCCTCCGTGAGCGGCATCAGACCCCTCGGGCCGCCCGTTCCTCCCCGTCCGGGGCGCCTGCCCGTCCTGTGTCCGGGCCCCCGATCGGCCTTTCGCCCCTGTTTCCAGTGACATGGGGCCCGCAATTCCAGGACCTCGGGACCGCCTGTCCGGGAAGCCCCCCGTGGCCCCCGCCCCTACCGGTCCTGGCTGTGCCAGGGGCGCTGCCCATCCTGCGCCCGGGTACCGTCGGGTGTCTGCTTGCGCGTGAGCAACGCGCCCGCGTGGCTCGGGTCTGGTCAGACGGGCCCGGAACGGGGACGATCGGCGTGCAGGCCGAGCGCACCGGACCGATCGGCGGGTCGTGCTCGGAGGGGCGGAGGAGGCAAGGCGAGCGAGGTGATCCCATGCCCGTCGAGAAGGGCGCCCGGGCCGCGTCCGCGCCGCTGGGGACCCGCGGAACCGCCTGGTCCCCCGAGACCCGGCTCTACACCGACGGCGTCGCCGAGGCCTCCGACGGCACCCCTCTGGCGCTGCCCCCGCACTCGGACCACCTGCGCGTGCCCGGCACCCCCCTGCTCGACCGGCGCTGGCCGCTGGCCGGGGCCGCCCCCGCCGGGCCGGAGGCCGTGGCCGCCCGCCGCGCCGCGCTCGCCGGTGCCGGGATCCCCGGGCAGGGCACCCGCTGGTGCGACATGGCGCGCACCGCCCTCATCGACATCCGCGCCCTGCTGTTCCCCAACGGCGCGATGGTCGCCGCCGCCAGTCCCCACTGGCGCTACGTGTGGCCCCGCGACGCCTCCTACTGCGCGGTCGCGCTGGCGCTGTGCGGGCTGCGCGCGGACGCGGTGCGCGTGCTCGCCTACCTCGAGCGCGTCCTGCCCCGCACGGGCCCGTGGCAGGCCCGCTACCTTCCCGACGGCTCCGGCGGGGTGCCCGACGACCGGGGCGTCCAGCTCGACGGTGCCGGGTGGGTGCTCTGGGCCGCCTGGGTCATCGCCCGGCTGGGCGCCGGCCCGGCGCCGTCCGGGCCGTCGTCGCCGTTCCCCCCGTCCTCCGCCGTATGGGCGGCCGGGGAGGCGGCACGGCCACCGGCCGGGGAGGCTCCGAACGCCTCCTTCGGCGGGCGCGACGCGCTCCCTCCCACCCCCGACACGGGCGCCGACTCCCTCCATCCCGGCCCGCCGCCGGGCGGCCCGGGGGCCGAGCCCCTCCACCCGCTCCTGGACGGCGCCGCCCTCGCCTTGCCCGCCGCCGAGGACCGCGCGGCCGTCGAACGCCTCGTCCCGCGCGCGCTGGCCGTCATCGAACAGGCCCTCGACCCGCGCACCCGGCTTCCCCGCCCTTCCCCCGACTACTGGGAGAAGCGCACCGGGGAGCTCACCCTCGGCACCGCCGCCCCGCTCGCCCTCGGCGCCCGGTCCGCGGCCGCGCTCACCGGCGACGTCGCGGCCGTCGGCCTGGCCGAGGACCTCGAAGCCGGCGTCGAGGCGCACTTCGCCCCGCACGACTACCCCCGCACCGTCCCCCGCGCCCCCGCCGGACAGGCGGAGGCACGGCCGGGCAAGGACGCCTCCGTCGCCTTCCTCCTGCCGCCCTTCGCCCCCGCCCGCCCCGGCCCGCACGCCGCATGGCTGCGCGCGCTCGACGCCCTGCGGGTGTCCAACGGCGGCCTGCGCCCCGGCGAGGACTGGCCCGACTCCACCACCGCCTGGACCCCGCAGGTGTCCCTGTTCGCGATGACCGCCGCCTGCCTGGGCGAACACGCCGCCGCGCACCGCCTGCTCGACTGGCTGGCCGCCCGCCGCACCCGCCTGGGGGCGCTGCCCGAGAAGGTCACCGCCGCCGGGCGGCCGGCCGCCGTGGCGCCCCTCGCCCTCACCGGCGCGTCGGTGCTGGCCGCCCTCGCCGGGCTGGAGGGGCGAGCGCCGCCCGTCCCGCCGCTCCCTCCCCGCTGACCCGGCCGCGTCCCGACCGGCCGCCGCCCCACGGAGGTGCCGATGTCCGAGCCGCTCCGCCCGTCCGACCGCACGCGCCGGGCCCGCCGCCGCGCGCCGGGCCGTCCCTTCGGCCCTGCCGTGCGAGGCGCCGCCGCGCGACGCACCGCCGCGGTGCTCGCCGCCGCCGTGCTGCTCCCGCTCGCCGCCTGCCAGTCGCCCGGAGACGGCGGCGGTGACGGCGGCGCGCTCGTGTTCTGGACCCCGCACGTCACCCCCGACCGCCTCGCGCAGCAGGAGGCCACCGCCGCCGCGTTCACCGAGCAGAGCGGCGTCGACGTGGACGTGGTGCCGATGTCGGCCGAGGACCAGAACCAGAGCATGGCGGTGGGCTCGGCCTCCGGCGACGTGCCCGACGTGGTGCTGCTCGCCCCCGACCAGGCCGCGGCCTGGTCCGCCCAGGGCGTCCTGGACACCGGGACGGCCGCCGGGATCGTCGAGGACCTGGGCCCCGACACCTTCGGCGAGAACGCCCTGGACATGGTCACCTTCGACGGCACCCCCGCCGCGGTGCCCAGCGACGGCTGGGGGCAGGTGCTCGTCTACCGGGCCGACCTCCTCGCCGACGCCGGCCTCGACCCGCCCCGGACCCTGGAGGACGTCGCCGACGCCGCCGAAGAGCTCGACGGCGACGGGCGGGCCGGAATCGCCCTGGGCACCAGGCCCGGCGACCCGTTCACCACCCAGACCCTGGAGGCGCTGCTCCTCGCGGGCGGCTGCGACCTGGTCGACGGCGCGGGCGAGGTCGCCCTGGAGTCGCCCGAGTGCGTGGACGCGCTGGACGCCTACGCCCGCATGGCCGAGGCCTCGGTCCCCGGCGACCAGGACGTGGAGACCACCCGCGCCGCCTATCTCTCCGGCGAGGCGGCGATGCTGTTCTGGGGGTCGCACATCTTCGACGAGCTGGCCGGGCTGGCCCCCGACTTCCCGCCGACCTGCCCCGAGTGCGCCGACGACCCGGACTTCCTGGCCTCCGAGTCGGGCACGGTGGGCGCGCTCACCGCCCCCGACGGGTCGCCGGTGCAGTACGGGCTCACGCTCAACCTGGGGATCCCCGTCGGCGCCGACGCCGAGAACGCCCGGGCGTTCACCGAGTACCTGATGGGCCCCGGGTACGTGGAGTCGCTGGAGGTCTCCCCCGAGGGCCGGGTGCCGGTCCGCCCGGGCACCCCCGACGACCCCGACGTGCACGCCGAGGCCTGGTCGGAGCTGCCCACCGGCGAGGACCCGGAGAACCGCGCCCCGCTGTCGGACTTCTACGGCGACGCGGTCATCGGCGGCATCGTGGAGGGTGCGCAGTCCTTCCGCCGGTGGGGCTACGGGACCGAGCACGCGGCGTTCGCCGGACCGCTGGCCGCCCAGAACACGCTGGCCAAACAGGTGGGGCCGCTGTTCGAGGGGGAGGACCCGGCGACGGTGGCCGCCTCCATGGCGGATGCGGCCCGAGCGGTGCAGGCCGACAACGAATGACCGCGGGCGGGCGGGAACGGCGCACCGGAAAGACCCCCGGGGACCGGCGTCCGAGCGGCCGGCGGGGCCTGACCCGCCGCGCGCGCGAAGAGCTGCACGGACGCCTGATGGTGGCGCCCACCCTGCTGGTGGTGGGCGCGGTGGTGCTGCTCCCGTTCGTCGCCGTGCTCGTGCTGTCGGTGCAGGAGCTGCGGCTCATCGAGATCCGCTCGCTCGGCCCGGCCGACCTGGAGGTGTCGCTCGCCAACTTCGCCCGGGTGCTCTCCGCCTCCGGGTTCTGGGACGCGGTGCGCACCACGGTCGTGTACGCGACCGCGACCACCGTGGGCTCGCTGGGCGCGGGCCTGGCCCTCGCGCTGGCCCTGCGCCGCCCGTTCCGAGGCCGGGGCCTGATGCGCGGGCTGGCCCTGGTGCCCTACGTGCTGCCGGTGGTCGCGGCGGCCACGATCTGGAAGATGCTGCTGGACCCGCAGTACGGGGCGGTGAACGAGGCGGGGCGGCGCTTCCTCGGCTGGGAGGTGCCGATCAACTTCCTCACCGAGCACCGGATCGACGTGGCCGGGCTCCCGGTCCCGGTGGCGCTGAGCGCGGTGATCGCCTTCGAGGTGTGGAAGTCCTTCCCGCTGGCGTTCCTGTTCCTGACGGCGCGCCTGCAGGCGGTGCCGCGGGACGTGGAGGAGGCGGCGGTGGTCGACGGCGCCTCGCCGCTGCAGGTGTTCCGGCACGTGCTGCTGCCCCAGCTGGCGGGGGTGCTCGGGGTGCTGGCGGTGCTCCGCTTCATCTGGTCGTTCCAGAACTTCAACGACGTGTACCTGCTGACCGGCGGCGCCGGCGGCACGGAGGTGGTGGCCGTGCGGGTCTACCAGGAGCTGGTCACCCGCGCCGACGTGGGATCGGCGGCGGCGCTGGGCGTGCTGATGACGGCGGCCCTGGCGGTGCCGCTGCTGGTCTACCTCCGGCAGGTGAGGAAGGGGCGGCTGTGACCTCACCCCCTGAAGGGGCGGCAGGATTCCCTGTTCCGCCGCCGGGCGCCGGCCCGGAACCGCGGCGGCGGGCAGGGGCCGCCGAGCGGCCCGGAGGCCGGACGCCCCGGACCGGATTCCCACCCCGAACGGCGTACGCGGGGCCGGCCGCCGCCCTGCGCAGGGGCTCGGCTCCTCCCTCTCCTGAAGGCCGGGGCGGCCCCGGACCGGACCGCCGGGGCGGGCCGTGACGGCCGGGCGCCGGTGGGACCGGCACGCGGTCGAGCGGCGCGTCCTGGCGGTCGCGCGGATCGCGGTGATCGCCCTGGCCGCCGCCGCGGCCGTCGGACCGCTGTTCTACGGGGCCGTGCTGTCGGTGCGGCCGTTCGCCTCGTTCGTCGCCGACCCGCTCGCGCTGCCCTCCCTCTCCGAGATCGACGTCGGCGCCTACCCGACCGCCCTGCGCCCGGAGGAGGAGGGCGGGTTCGGGCTCGCGCGGTTCATGCGCAACTCGCTGTACGTCGCCGTCTGGACGACGGTCCTGGCGGTGGCGTGCAGCGCGCTGGGCGCCTATGCCGCCGTCCGCCTGCGCTTCTTCGGCCGCGACACGGTCAACGGCCTCTTCCTTGCCGTCTACCTCTTCCCCGGCATCGTCCTGGCGGTCCCGCTGTTCGTGTTCTTCAGCCGGGTCGGCCTGACCGGCACCCTGACCGGGCTGGTGCTGATCTACATGGCGCAGACCGTCCCGGTGGCCCTGTACATGCTGCGCGGCTACTTCCAGGCCGTCCCCGCCGGGGTCGAGGAGGCGGCCGAGGTCGACGGGTGCAACCGGCTGCAGGTGATCGTGCGGGTGGTGCTGCCGATGGCGCTGCCCGGGATCACGGCCACCGCGCTGTACGTGTTCATGATCGCCTGGAACGAGTTCCTGTTCGCCCTGCTGTTCCTGGTGGGCGACCGGGAGCGGTGGACGGTGTCGCTGGGCATCGCCCGCCTGGGCGAGTTCGCCGTGCCCGCCCCGGTGCTGATGGCCGGGTCGATCTCCATCACGCTCCCGGTGGTGGCCGGGTTCCTGCTGGCCCAACGCCTCCTGATCTCCGGCCTGACCGCGGGCGCCGAGAAGGGCTGAGGGGCGGACGGGGGACGTGCGGCCGTCGCGCCGCCGTGCGACGGCCCCCGCGGGGGGGTACTGCGTGTTCGCGGTGGTCACTGGCCGCCACCCGCTCTGGGGCGACGACGGAACAGCAGGTGCCCCGCTCACGGGCCCCGGCCGGGCGGCAGGGCGTGACCGTGTCCAGCACCGTGGTGCCGCTTGCGCCCGCTCTCTCGCCGATCCCGGGAAAAGCGGCCCTTGGAGCCGAGCCCGCAGGGCCGTTCTCCCCGAAAGGAAAGGAAAAAGCCTCGCATTCCAGGCATACCGGGCACGTTTTCCCTCCTCCCTTGTTGATCTCGGGAAAAACGACCCTAAAAACGGGCGGGAAGGGTCGTTTTTCCCGAGATCAACAAGGGCCCAGCCACCCGACACGCACGTGAGAAAGCCCCGGAAGCCCATGCGAGAGCTTCCGGGGCCGGGCGGCCCTCTCAGAAGGGGTAGCGCTGGATGTCGGTCTGCATGGTCACCCACTGGGTCTCGGTGAAGGCCTCCACGTTGGCGGCCGTTCCTCCGAAGCGGGACCCGGTGCCCGAGGCGCCCACGCCGCCGAAGGGGGCGGTGGCCTCGTCGTCGACCGTCTGGTCGTTGATGTGCACCAGCCCGGCCGGGATGCGCTCGGCCAGCTCCATGCCGCGCATCGGGTTACCGGTCAGCACGCCCAGCGACAGCCCGTACTCGCCCGCCGAGGCCAGCTCCACCGCCTCCTCCTCGGTGTCGAAGGCGATGACCGGCGCGACCGGGCCGAACACCTCCTCGCCGTAGGCGGGCACGTCCGGCCCGACCCGGTCGAGCACGGTGGGCCGGTAGAACAGGCCGTCGTGGACCCCGCCGGCCCGCAGCCGCGCCCCCGCCTCCACGCTGCGGGCGACCAGGCCGTGCACCCGGTCGCGCTGGCCCGCGTCGATGAGCGGCCCGAGCGCGGCCGGGTCCTGTGCCGGGTCGCCCACCGCCAGCGCGTCGGCCTTGGCCGCGAGCAGGGCGGTGTACTCCTCGGCGATGGAGGAGTGCACGATGTGCCGGCCGGTGGTCATGCAGATCTGCCCCTGGTGCAGGAAGGCACCCCACGCCCCGGCCGAGGCGGCGGCCCCGACGTCGGCGTCGCCGAGCACCACCAGCGGCGAGTTGCCGCCCAGCTCCAGGTGGACGCGCTTGAGGTGGCGGCCGGCCGCCTCGCCCACCCGGCGCCCGGCGGCGGTCGACCCGGTGAAGGAGACCACCCGGACCCGGGGGTCGGCCACCAGGCGCTCGCCCGCCTCGGCGCCGCCCGGCAGGACGTGCAGCACCCCCTCGGGCAGGCCCGCGCGGCGGAACACCTCGGCGATGACCGCCCCTCCGCACACCGCCGTGCGCGGGTCGGGCTTGAGCACGACGGCGTTGCCCAGGGCCAAGGCGGGCGCGACCGAGCGCATGGCCAGGATCAGCGGGAAGTTGAACGGGGAGATCACCCCGACCACGCCGGCGGGCACCCGGCGGGACATGCTCAGGCGCGGCTTGGCGGTGCGCAGCACCTCGCCGGCGGGCTGGGAGGCCAGCGCCGCCGACTCGTAGGCCTCGGTGACCGCCAGGTGGGTCTCGAAGGCGGCCTTGCCCTGGGCGGATCCGGCCTCGCCGACCAGCCACCCGGCGACCTGCCCGGTATGCTCCTCGAAGAGCGCCCCGGCGCGGCGCAGGACGGCCGCGCGCTCCTCGAAGGACGCGGCGGCCCACGCCCGCTGGGCGTCGGCGGCATGTGCGGCCGACGCGGCGACGTCCTCGGCGTCGGCGAAGCCGATGCGGGCGAGCTCCTCCCCGGTGGCCGGCGAGGTGACGGAGGTGGCGCCGCCGCGGGGCGTGGACCATTCTCCGGTGAACACGCGACCGCCGAACTCGGCGGGGTCGAGCAGGGACATTCTGCGCTCCAAAGCGACTCTGCGGCCTTGAGGGGCCGGACGGACGGTGGCTGTAGGGCGGTGTCGGTCGTCGGCGGGTCAGGTGGGCCCGGTCATGGCCGGAAGCCGGGGTCGGGGGCCACGGCGATGTCCAGGACGAGCGGCTCGGTGCGCCCGCGCAGGCCCGGCAGGATCTCGTCCAGGGCGGCCTCGACCTCGTCCAGCGTGGCGGCGGTCCGGGCCGGGCACCCGAGCCCGCGGGCCAGGGAGGCGACCGACACCTGGGCGAAGTCGGGCCAAGGCGCCTTGCCCCCGTGGCCCTCGGCCAAGCGGTCCATGACCGCGTAGCGGCCGTTGGAGAGCACGATGAACAGGGCCCCGGCGGCGTAGCGGGCCGCGCTCCACAGCGCCTGCACCTGGTAGAGCGAGGAGCCGTCGCCGACGACCGCGACGACGGGCCGGTCCGGGGCGGCCATGCGCACCCCGGTGGCGGCGGGCAGCGCGAACCCGAGCCCTCCCATGGCCGCGGACAGGAAGCCCATCGGGCGCCGGGCGGGCACGAGCCGGTGCAGGTCGGGGCGGCTGGAGGGGGTCTCCTCGACGAGGACGGTGTCCGGGTCCATCCGCTCGGCCAGGGCGCCCAGCACCTGGGCGGGGCGGAGCGGGGACGGCGCAGGGGCGGCGTTCGCCGGGGCCCCCTCCCCGTCTCCGCCGGATCCCCGCGTCTCCTCCGGCGCGGTCCCCGCATCGCCCGGCCGCGCATCGCCCGGCCCCGCATCGCCCGGCCCCGCATCGCCCGGCCGCGCACCGCCCGGCCGCACACCGTCCGCGCGCGCCGGGACCTGCGCGGCCAGGAGCCTCAGGGCAGGGGCGATCGGCGCGACCACGGCCACCTCGACCGGGGCGCGGTGCGCCTCCGAGGGGTCGTCCGTCAGCACGGCGAGGCGCGTGCCCTGGGCCGTCAACGGCCCCTCCCTATACGGGTACTGGCGGAACACCGGCGCCCCGACCGCGAGCACGGCGTCGTGGCCTCCCAAGCGCGCACGGAGCCCGTCACGGTCGGCGGGCAGCACACCCGCGTACAGCGGATGGTCCTGCGGGAAGCCCGCCCGCGCCCCGAAGCTCTCCTGGAAGACCGGCGCTCCGAGGCGTTCGGCCAGCACCCGCAGGGCCTGCCAGCCCTCCTCCGAGTCCGTCCCGGCCCCGGTGACCAGGGCCGGTGCCGCGGCGTCGGCGAGCAGGGCCGCCACCCCCTCGACGTCGGCCGCCTCGGCCGTGGCCGACCGGACCACGCGCGCGGGCGCCGCGTCGGGGTGGTCGGCGCCTCCGGCCGGTGCGGACCAGTCGCCCTGCGGCACGACCACGACGGCCGGCCCCCGTCCGTGCTCGGCCTCGTAGCGCGCGCGGGCGATGGCCCCGGGCACGTCCTGAGGCACCGCGGGTTCGCAGAACCACACCGGATACTCCCCCGCCAGCCCCCGCAGCCGCCCGGTGAGGAAGGGCTCCAGGGCCAGGTGGCGGCGGTCCTGCTGGCCCACCAGCACCACGAGCGGCGCCCGGTTGGCCCGCGCCGTGGCCAGGGCGCCGACGGCGTTGCCCAGCCCGGCGGTGGTGTGCAGCTGGACCAGCGCGGCGCGCCCGCGCGCGATCGCCCACCCGGTGGCCATGCCGACCACCGACCCCTCGTGCAGGGCCAGGACGAAGCGCAGGTCGTCGGGCAGGTCGGCGAGGAAGGCGACCTCGGTGGAGCCGGGGTTGGCGAAGACCGTGGTGAGCCCCTGCGCCCGGAGCACCGCGATCGCGGCGTCCCGGACGGTGCCCGCGCCCGGCCCGCTCACCGCGCACCCCCGGTGGCGGTGGGCTCCCGGTCGGGGCCGTCCGTCCCGGCGGGGCCGCCGGTCCCGCCGGCCGCACCGGTCCGGCCTGCGCCGCCGTCCCCGTTCTTGGCGTTCTGGATCTCCCGGTAGACCAGGGCCCGCAGCTCGGCGAAGCGCGGGGCGGACCGGGTGGTCAGCTGGTCGCGCTCCTCGGGCAGGTCGACCCGTACGTCGTCCTGGACCACGGTCGGCGAGGACGACAGCACGATCACCCGCTCGCCCAGGTACACCGCCTCGTCGATGTCGTGGGTGACGAACAGGACCGTCATCGAGAAGCGCTTCCACAGCCCGCGGATCAGGTCCTCCAGGTCGGCCCGGGTCTGGGCGTCGACGGCGGCGAAGGGCTCGTCCATCAGCAGCACCCGGGGCTCGTAGGCGATGGCCCGGGCGATCGCCACGCGCTGCTGCATCCCCCCGGACAGCTCCCAGGGGTGCAGGGAGGCGGCGTGCGCCAGGCCGACCGCCTCCAGCGACTCCTCCACCAGCTCGCGGCGGCGGGCCTTGGGCACCCTCTTCTCCTTGAGGGGCAGTTCGACGTTGCCGCGCACGGTCAGCCAGGGGAACAGGCTGCGCCCGTACTCCTGGAAGACCACCGCCATGTCCGGCGGCGGCCCGTCCACCGGGCGCCCGTCGAGCGCGACCGTGCCGGCCGTGGGGCGCATCAGCCCGGAGACGCATTTGAGCAGCGTCGTCTTGCCGCAGCCCGAGGGGCCGACCAGGCAGGCTAGCTCGCCCTCGCCGAGGCCGAAGGTCAGGTCGCGCACGGCCTCCACCTCGCGGCCCTGGCCGCGGTAGGTCTTGCGCAGCCCGTTGACGTCGAGCATGGGGGTCCTTCCTCTCATTCCCCGCGGGAGGCGGCGCGCAGTCCCCGGTGCCAGGCCAGGGCGCGCCGCTCGGCCCGGGCGAAGACCACGGACAGCACCACCCCCAGCAGGCCCAGCAGGACGATGCCGCTCCACATCTCCGGGATGGCGAAGCCGCGTTGGAACTGGACGATGGCGAAGCCCAAGCCGCTGGAGCTGGCGAACATCTCGCTGATCACCATGAGGATGATCGCGATGGACAGGGCCTGCCGGAGCCCGGCCGCGATCTGCGGGCTCGCCGAGCGCAGCACCAGCACGGTCAGCCGGCGCCGTCCCCGCACCCCGTAGACGCGGCAGGTGTCGGCCAGGACCGGGTCGACGGCCCGCACCCCCTCCACGGTGTTGAGCAGCACCGGCCACACGCACCCCGAGACGATGACCGCGGCGCGCATCGAGGCGTCCAGGCCCACGAGCAGCATCAGCAGCGGCACCAGCACCGGCGGCGGCACGGCCCGCAGGAACTCCAGGACCGGCTCGGCGAAGGCGCGCAGCCGCGGGGACAGGCCCAGCGGCACGCCCATGCCGATCCCGAGGGCGGCGGCCAGCGCGTAGCCGGTGAGCAGCAGGCCGACGCTGGGCAGCACGTCGGCGGCGAACCGCTCGGAGACCCACACCTGGGCGAAGGTGGCGGCGATGGTGCCCGGGTCGGTCAGGTAGAAGCTGTCGGAGGCCGCGGCGGCCCACCACCACAGGGCGATGAGCGCGGCCGGGAGCAGCAGCACCCGGGCGGCGGCCCGCGGGAGCGCGCGCACGCTCATACGGCGCCCTCCCCTCGTACCGAGCTGTGCCAGCGCAGCAGGCGGCGCTCCAGCGCGCGGACGCCGGCGTTGACGGCCACGCCCAGGATCCCGGTGGCCACGATCAGCGCGTAGACCAGCGGCGCGGCGCCGCTGGACTGGGCGACGGAGATCTGCTGGCCCAGGCCGGGGGCGCCGATGGTGAGCTGGGCGGTGATGGTGAGGATCAGCGCGACCGCGGCGCCCAGCCGCACCCCGGTCAGCAGGTACGGCAGCGCCGTGGGCCAGACCAGGTGGCGCAGGCGCGCCCACCGGCCGAGCCCGTAGGCACGGGCGGTCTGCTCGGCGACGGGGTCGATGTCGGCCACCCCGTAGAGCACCTGGATGTAGACCTGCCAGAAGGAGGCGTAGACGACCAGCAGCAGCGTGGAGCGCAGGTCGGTGCCGTAGACCAGGATCGCCAGCGGGATGAGCGCGACCGAGGGGATGGGGCGCAGGAACTCCACGGTGGAGGCAGTGTAGGCGCGCAGCACCGGCACCGACCCGACGGCGAACCCCAGGGCGACCGCGGCCGCGCAGGCGATGGCCAGGCCCAGGGCCCAGGCGGCGACGGTGTCGCCGACGGCGCCCCAGAACGCGGCGGTGGCCGCCCGCTCGGCCAGGGTGGCCAGCACGCGGGAGGCCGGGGGCAGGAACTCGGCCGAGACCGCGGTGGTGCGCGGCACCGCCTCCCACAGCAGCAGGAACGCGGCGGCGCCGGCGGCGCCCAGGAGGGCGTCGCGGCCGGGCAGCGCCCGGCGCCGCCCCGCGGCCGCCGGGGCGGGCGGGGCGGCGGTGTCGGCGGCCGCGCTCATCCGGACTCCGCGAAGAGCGCCTCGACGTCAGGGGTCTCCTCCACCAGCCCGTCCTCTTCCATGAGGTCGGCGATGGTCTGCACCGACTCGCGGTCGGCGGCGGGCGGGAAGGAGGGCAGCCGGATCTCCTCGATGAGGGTCTGGTCCATCTCGGTGTACTCGCCCAGGATGCGCCGCACCTCCTCGGGGTTGGCCTCGGCGTAGGCCAGGGCCTCGTCCATGGCCGAGGTGAAGTCGGCGACCAGCTCGGGGTCCTCGGCCAGGACCTGCTCGGAGGTGAAGTAGGCGGCGATGGTGAGCCGCGGGTGGGCGTCGACGAAGTTGGAGGCGATCTCGGTGGCGCCGCCGTCCAGGGCGGTGGTCAGGAACGGCTCGACCACCCAGGCGGCGTCGACCTCCCCCTTCTCCACGGCGGCGGGCATGTCCGGGAAGGGCAGTTCCATGAACTCCACGTCGGAGGGGTCGCCGCCGTCCTTGCGGACCGAGTTGCGCACGGTGGTGTCGCCGATGTTCTCCAGGTTGTTCACGGCGACGGTGGCGCCCTCCAGGTCCTGCGCGCTCTCGATCGGGCTGTCCTCGGGGACCACGATCCCGCCGAAGTCGGCGCCCTGCTCCCCGGTGGTGGCCACGCCGTTGGCGACCACCTTCATCGGAAGTCCGGCGTCGCGGGCCACCAGCAGGGAGGTGACGTTGCCGAAGGCGAAGTCGAAGTCGCCGCTGGCCACGCCGGGCACCGCCTGGGCGCCGCCGCTGGTGTTGACCACCTCCACCTCCAGGCCGCGGTCGGCGAAGAGGCCCTGGTCGACGGCGAGGTGCAGGGGCGCGACGTCGACGATGGGGATCGCGCCGACGGTGACGGCGCGGGCGCCGTCACCGCCGTCGGGCTCGCCGCCGCCGCAGCCGCTCGCGGCCAGCACGGCCGCGGCCCCGGCCGCGGCGAGGGTTCGGTGACGCATCGGGTCTCCATTCGCAGGGGGTGCGGGCGGGCGCTGCCGCGCCCGCTCACGAGGGGGGTTTGTGCGTCTTGCGAACGGCCGTTCTGCTGGCGAACGTAATCCATCCCACATTCACCGTCAACCCCGCGCACCGGCCTCACCGACGGTGACCAGCCGTGCGGCAGCCCCGACGGGGGCGGGACCCGCGCAGCGGGGCCGCCCGGAGGCCGGCGAACGGCCGCGGGACCCCCGTGGAGAGCTGTGCGGTATGAGAACATTCCGGGGACGGGAAGGGAGCGCATGTCCGACACCGATGCCGACGCCGCCGCGCCCGAGCCGCGCGGCGACCACTTCGTCCAGTCCCTGGAGCGCGGGCTCGCGGTGGTCCGGGCCTTCTCCGCCGACCGGCCGGAGATGACGCTCAGCGAGGTGGCCCGCGCCACCGGCCTGACCCGCGCGGCCGCCCGCCGCTTCCTGCTCACCCTGGCCGACCTGGGGTACGTGCGCTTCGACGGCCGCCTGTTCGCGCTGACCCCGCGGGTGCTGGAGCTGGGGTACGCCTACCTGTCCTCGGCGGGGCTGCCCGAGGTCGCCCAGCCGCACCTGCAGGCGCTGGCCTCCGAGGTCCGCGAGTCGTCCTCGGTCTCGGTGCTGGACGGCGACGACGTGGTGTACGTGGCGCGCGCGGCGACGTCCAGGATCATGACGGTCGCGATCAGCGTCGGCACCCGCTTCCCGGCCTGCGTCACCTCCATGGGGAGGGTGCTGCTCGCCGGGCGCCCCGACCGCGAACTGGACGCCTACCTGGACCGCCTGGAGGTGCCCGCCCTCACCGCGCACACCGTCGCGGGCACCGGGGCGCTGCGCCGGGAGCTGGAGCGGGTACGGGCCCAGGGGTGGGCCATCGTCGACCAGGAGCTGGAGGAGGGGCTGCGCTCGGTGGCCGCGCCGATCCGCGACCGCGAGGGGCGGGTCATCGCCGCCGCGAACGTGTCGGTCCAGGCGAGCCGCATGACGGTGCGCGGCCTGCGCACGCAGATCCTGCCGTCCCTGCTGGCCACGGTCTCCCGCATCGAGGCCGACCTGGAGATCGCCTCCCGCACCGCGGGCCCGGCCCGGGCCTGATCAGAAGACCGCACGGGCCCCGGACGAGGGCCGGCCGACCCATGGGTCCGGGCAGGGGCAGCGACGAGGCAGCGGCGGGCGCCCCGCTCGCGGCTGCTTTCCGGGCGGTGGGTCTACGCCGGTCGGGGCAGAGGGGCAGCGACGAAGGAGCAGCAGGTACCCCGCTCGCGGCTGCTTGTCGGCCGCCGGGTCCACGCCGGTCAGGGGTGGGTCAGCGACGACGGACCAGCAGGTACCCCACTCACGCCTACTTGCCGGGCGGCAGGTTCGCGCCGGTCGAGGTGGGAGGGCGGCGACGAGGGAGCCGGGCGGTTCCCCGGCCCTGCTTGTCGGCCGCCAGGGCGCTCTGGGCCCAGGAAGCGGCGGCGACGGATCGGCTGGTGCCCCGCTCACACCCTCTTGCCGGGCGCCGGGTCCGCGCTGGTCGGGGACGGGCGGGCCGCCGGTGCTCGCGGCGGGCGCCGGACCCGCCCCCCGGGAGGGCCTTGGCCCCCTGCGGCCTGCCGCCGAAGGGGGTGCGCGGGGCCGGGAGGAGCGGCCAACGCATCGATAGTGGTGGTATTGCCACCCGATGTGCAGTTGGGTGGTGATTTCGCCACTATCGATGCGCCCACACCCCGCCCGGTGCCCGATGCGCCACAAGATGTCCGGTCCAAGGCGCCCCAGAGGGGCTCGCGCACCCCGACCGGCGGCGCGCAGCCCCCACAGGGGACGTAATCCTGGTTTTCGGCCCGCCGGATCAGGATCGGTGTCCGGTTCGCCCGGTTCAACGGCGCTCCGGGACCCCCGCGGGCCCCTGCCGGGGGCCGGGTGGGGCGACGGGCAGGGGGCGGGGTGCGGTGGCGGCCAGACCAGAACGGAATTCGGTGCCGACACCCCCTCCAACGGGGCGCCGGCCCCGTCGGCCGGGCCGGGCATCACTCCGGGTGAGCCGTTTCGGTCCGGCAGGGCTCCGAGGTGGCCGCGCTGGAGGCGCCCCCAGGGGGTACCGGGGCGGGCCCGCCCTGCGACCATAGGCCACTCGGGGAGGAATCGGACACCCCGGGGACCGAACCGCGTTCTGGTATCGCCGCCACCGCACCCAGCGGCCCCACACAGGCGTCGGCAGGGGCGGATCCGCCCTTGCCCGGGGCGGTGACGCTTCGTGTTGCCCCTGGTCGGTGTGGTGCCGGAGCTCGGCGGACCCGGCCGGCGAGGCCGGAGCGGCTCAGGCCGGGCGCCCGCCGGGAAAGAGCGGGTGGCGACCGCAACGGCTCTCCTGTCCCGGGCGGACCCGGTCCTCCGCCTCGATTGGAGGCGGTCCGCCGCCCGGCGAGCGGCCGTGAGCGGGGCACCTGCCGCTCCTCGCCGTCCTCGACCTGGACCGCGAGGAGCCCGGCGGGACCGGTAGGGCCGGGGAACCGCCCGGGGTCGTGTCCACTGGAGTGGTGGAACTTTCGTCTGCGTCCTTCCGAGCGTTGCGGCCGCTGCGGCGTGACCGGCGACCCCGCCCCGGTGCGCACCCCCTCCTCGCCGTTGATCTCGGGAAAGTCGGGGTAATACCGGCGAGTATTACCCCGACTTTCCCGAGATCAACGGGGGGGTGTCGATGCGGGCGGCGGGCAGTGCTCTCGGGGGCGGCCGGGACCCGGAGAGCTCCACCACGCCAGCGGACACGACCGTTCCTCGGGCTCGCCGTCGGGGCTCGTCGTCGCCGCCCTCCCACCCCGACCACCGGCGACCCGGCGCCCGGCAGACAGGCGTGAGCGGGGTACCTGCCGTTCCGTCGTTGCCACCCCCGACCGGTGGCGGCCCGCCACCCGGCAAGCAGGCGCAAGCGGGGCACCTGCCCATCCGTCGCCGCCCTTGACCCGGACCCGCGGCGGCCCGGCGCTCGGCAAACAGGCATGAGCGGGGTACTTGCTGCTCCGTCGCCGCCTTCTACCTGGACCGCGAGCGACCCGGCGGCCGACAAGCAGGGCCGGGGAACCGCCCCGCTCCGTCGTCGCCGCCCTCCACCCCCGACCGGCGGCGGCCCGCCACCCGCCAAGCAGGCGCAAGCGGGGCACCGCCCGCACCGCCGCCACTTCCGGTGACCACCGGCACGCCGCGCGCCTGACGGTACCGCCGCCTGCCCCGGAGGGACACCGGCGCCGGACGCCTTGACCGACGCCCCCGCCGACAGTAACGTCCAGTGTGTTCGCAAAGAGAACAGTGATGCGGCATCCGTACGAAAGGGGGCGCGATGATCCTGCCGTTGGACCGTGCCGTGCGCGAGCTCGTCCATGACGGGGACACGGTCGCCATGGAGGGCTTCACCCACCTGATCCCGGTGGAGGCCGGCCACGAGGTCATCCGGCAGGGCCGACGCGACCTGACCCTGGTGCGGATGACGCCCGACATCGTCTACGACCGGATGATCGGCGCCGGCTGCGCCCGCAAGCTGGTCTTCTCCTGGGGCGGCAACCCCGGCGTGGGCTCGCTGCACCGGTTCCGCGACGCCGCCGCCAACGGCTGGCCCCGCCCGCTCGAGCTGGAGGAGCACAGCCACGCCGGCATGGCCAACCGCTACGCCGCCGGCGCCGCCGGGCTGCCCTTCGCCGTGCTGCGCGGCTACGCCGGAACCGACCTGGTCGGGCGCACCGCCACCATCAAACCCATCACCTGCCCCTTCACCGGCCAGGAGCTGGCCGCGGTCCCGGCGCTCACCCCCGACGTGGCGATCGTGCACGCCCAGCGCGCCGACCGCGACGGCAACGTACAGATGTGGGGCATCACCGGCGTGCAGAAGGAGGCGGTGCTGGCCGCCCGGCGCGCGCTCGTCACCGTCGAGGAGATCGTCGACGACCTGGAGCCGGTCCCCGGCCAGGTGATCCTGCCCTCCCGGGTCGTCACCGCCGTCTCCCCCGCCCCCGGCGGCGCGCGCCCCTCCTATGCCCACGGCTACTACGTCCGCGACAATGACGCCTACCGCGCCTGGGACGCCGTCAGCCGGGACCGCGAACGCTTCACCGCGTGGCTGAACGCCGAGGTGCTCGGCGCCCCCTCGGGCCCGGACGCGGGCCCGGGCGACAGGGAGGAGCAGACCGCATGACCGCCACCGCCGAACCCCTCCCCTTCACCGCCGACGAGGTCATGACGGTCGCCGCCTCCCGCGCGCTGGCCGACGGCACCGCCTGCTTCGTCGGCATCGGCCTGCCCAGCACCGCCGCCAACCTCGCGCGCCGCACCCACGCCCCCGGGCTGTGGATGATCTACGAGTCGGGCACCCTGGGCGCCTCCCCCGACGCCCTGCCGCTGTCCATCGGCGACGGCGAACTGGCCGAGACCGCCGACACCGTGGTCCCGGTGACCGAGGTGTTCAACTACTGGCTGCAGGCCGGGCGGATCGACACGGGCTTCCTCGGCGCCGCCCAGATCGACCGGTTCGGCAACATCAACACCACCGTCATCGGCGACTACGCCGCCCCGAAGGTGCGCCTGCCCGGCGCCGGCGGCGCCCCCGAGATCGCCGCCTCCTGCGGCCGGGTCATCGTCATCGTGCGGCAGAGCCGGCGCACGTTCGTCGAGCGGGTCGACTTCACCACCTCGTTCGGCCACGGCTCCGGCCCCGGCGACCGGGAGCGGCTGGGGCTGCGCGGCGCCGGACCGGTCCAGGTCATCACCGACCTGGGCGTGCTGGAGCCGGACCCGCGCACCCGCGAACTGGTGCTCACCCGCCTGCACCCGGGCGCCACCGCCGAGCAGGCCCGCGAGGCCACCGGATGGGACCTCGCGGTCTCCCCGGACCTGGCCGCCACCCCCGAGCCCGACCCGGACGAGCTGGCCGTGCTGCGCTCACTGACCGGGCGCGGCTGACCCCCCACGACCGCCCCCGCAGGAGGCCCCACCGTGAACGATGTCTACGTCATCGACGCCGTCCGCACCCCCTTCGGCCGCTACGGCGGCGCCCTGGCCGGCGTGCGCCCGGACGACCTGGCCGCGTACGCGGTCTCCGGCCTGACCGCCCGCTCCCCGGGCCTCGACCCGGCCGCCGTGGACGACCTCTACTTCGGCGACGCCAACGGGGCGGGCGAGGACAACCGCAACGTGGCCCGCATGGCGGCGCTCCTGGCCGGGCTGCCGGTCAGCGTCCCGGGCGCCACCCTGAACCGGTTGTGCGGGTCCGGCCTGGAAGCGGTGATCGCCGCGAACCGCGCGGTCGCCGTGGAGGACGCCTCGCTCGTCATCGCGGGGGGTGTGGAGTCGATGAGCCGCGCCCCGTGGGTGATGACCAAGCCCGAGAAGGGCTTCCCCGCCGGGCACGAGACCCTGCACTCGACCACCCTCGGCTGGCGGATGGTCAACCCGCGCATGGAGCCCGCCTGGACCGCCTCCCTGGGCGAGTGCACCGAGCAGATCGCCGAGGAGTTCGGCGTCGGCCGCCAAGAGCAGGACGCGTTCGCCCTGCGCAGCCATGAGCGCGCGGCCGCAGCCTGGGCCAAGGGCGTCTTCGCCGACGAGATCGTGGACGTGCCCGGGGTGGAGCTGGAGCGCGACGAGAGCATCCGCGAGACCTCCGCCGAGAAGCTCGCCGGGCTCAAGCCGGCGTTCCGGCCCGACGGCACCATCACCGCGGGCAACGCCTCCCCGCTCAACGACGGCGCCGCCGCGCTGCTGGTCGGGGACGCCGAGGCGGCACGGGCCGCCGGCCGCGAGCCGCTGGCGCGCATCGCCGGCCGGGGCGTGGCCGCGGTCGAGCCGAACCGGTTCGGCGTCGGGCCGGTCGCCGCCGCCGAGACGGCGCTGCGCCGGGCCGGGATCGGCTGGCGCGACCTGGCGGCGGTGGAGCTCAACGAGGCCTTCGCCGCCCAGTCGCTGGCCTGCCTGCGCAGCTGGGAGGGGCTGGACCCGGAGATCGTCAACCCCAACGGCGGCGCGATCGCCATCGGGCACCCGCTGGGCGCCTCCGGCGCGCGCATCCTGGGCTCGCTCGCCCACGAGCTGCGCCGCCGCGGGGGCGGCTGGGGGCTGGCCGCCATCTGCATCGGCGTGGGCCAGGGCCTGGCCGTGGTCCTTCAGGCATGAGAGGAGCACCGTCCATGGCCGAGGGCGCGCCCGCCGTCCCGGGCTACCGCCGCGACCCCGGGGTGCACCCGCCGCTGGACTACCCGGGGTACAAGAGCACCGGGCTCCGCCACCCCGAGCGGCCCTTGAAGGTGCTTCCGCACCTGTTGACCGAGGTCACCGGGCCGCTGCTGGGCGAGGACCGGGTCGGGCCGCTGGACCACGACCTGACGCGCCGGCACGAGGGCGAGCCGATGGGCCAGCGGATCATCGTGCACGGCCGGGTGCTGGACGCCGACGGCCGGCCGGTGCCGCACACCCTGGTGGAGATCTGGCAGGCCAACGCCGGGGGCCGGTACCGGCACAAGGGCGACAACTGGCCCTGCCCGCTCGACCCCAACTTCACCGGGGTGGGGCGCACGGTCACCGACGGGCAGGGGCGGTACTCCTTCACCACGATCCGGCCCGGCGCCTACCCGTGGAAGAACCACGACAACGCCTGGCGCCCCGCGCACATCCACTTCTCGCTGTTCGGGCGGGCGTTCACCCAGCGGCTGGTGACGCAGATGTACTTCCCCGGCGACCCGCTGTTCTTCCAGGACCCGATGTGGAACTCGATCCCGGACCCTGCGGCGCGCGAGCGGCTGGTCGCCCGCTACGACCACGAGCGGACCGAGCCGGAGTGGGCTCTGGCCTATGCGTGGGACATCGTGCTGCGCGGGCGCGCGTCGACGGTGTTCGAACACGAGCTGGCGCTGGAGGACGACGACTGATGGAGCCCACCACCCCCTCGCAGACCGTCGGCCCGTACCTGCACATCGGGCTGCCCTGGCCGGACGGCCCCTTCGCGCTCCGGGAAGGCGCGCCCGGGGGCGTGTGGCTGCGGGGCACGGTCACCGACGGCGCCGGGGCTCCGGTCGCGGACGCGCTGATCGAGACGTGGCAGGCCGACCCCGAGGGCCGGTTCGACCACCCGGACGACCCGCGCGGGGCGGTGCGCCGCGAGGGCTTCCGCGGGTTCGGGCGGTGCCCGACCGACGGGGAGGGCCGGTGGGGCGTGTACACGCTCAAGCCGGGGCCGGTGCCCGGCCCGCAGGGCGTGCAGGCGCCGCACATCGACGTCTCGGTCTTCGCGCGCGGGATGCTGCACCGGACGGTGACGCGGGTGTACTTCGCGGACGAGGCGGAGGCCAACGCGGTCGACCCGGTGCTGGCGTCCCTCGACTCACCGGAGGAGCGCGCGACCCTCATCGCACAGGAGACGGAGGACGGCTACCGCTTCGACATTCGCCTGCAGGGCGAGGGGGAGACCGTCTTCTTCGATATATGAGCCCTCGGCAGTCCGGCGTCCGCTGGAGCCGCCGTGCCGGACCCGAGCCGATGTCGGGCACCGGGCATGGTGAAGGGGGCACTGGTTACGTCGACCCACCGGAGAGCACCGCTCGACCGGTTCAGGGAACGACCGGTGGAAGGCGGACACGATCGGCGTACAGGCCTGTCGGGGCCGCGATGGCGCACGGAGGCCGGGACGGAGCGCTGCGTGCTCCGTCCGGCCGTCCGAACAGGGCTGCGGCGCACCGACCCGGGCCATGACGGGCCGGGGCCGGTGTCGTCCGCGGGGCGGCCCGCCCCACCGCGCCTGCACGGTGGAGGGGCGCCCGGTCCTGGAGGGGCACGCTCCCGGTGCCCCCGCAGGTGTTCCCTGCGGCGGCCGGGATCCCGCCCGACGAGGCCGGGACATGGATGGAGGTGTGGAGCGCCTTCCCCGCTCGGCCCACCGGCGCCGCACGGAAGGGGTGACCGGTTCCGGTCGGCCCTCCCCTTCCGGGGCGGCGGGCCCGTCCTGGCCCCGAACCGCCCCTCACCGGCGCGGGAACCGGGTCTCCGGCGCCGTAAAGGGCGGCATCGGCGGCCCACCCGTCCGCCGGGCCGGAGGCGACCGCCGCCCCAGGGGCCCCGCCCGGCCCGCGGGGCACGGCCGGCCGGGTGCAACACCGCGCCGCGCCATCGCCCGGCGGCCCGGCCCCCGGACATACTCGGAAGGACCCGGAATCCGCCGGGCGACCATGACCAGCAGGACGAGCAGGACGAGGAGGTGAGGGCGTGTTCGGTGAGATGTTCGCCCGGGGCGCCGTCGCGGCCGAGACCGGTGAGCGGGCCTGGCTACGGGCGATGCTCGACGCCGAGACCGCCCTGGCGCACGCGCTCGTGCAGACCGGGATCGCCGGACCCGGGGACGCCGAGGCCCTGGAGACCGCTCGCCGGGACGGCCGGGTGGACGCCGACGCCGCCGCCGGGGCCGCCGCCGACGCGGCCAACCCCGTCGTCCCGCTGGTCAAGGAGCTGACCCGGGCCGTGGACGGCGGCGCCGCCCGGCACGTGCACCAGGGGGCCACCAGCCAGGACATCATGGACACCGCCGCGGTGCTGGTGGCCCGCCGTGCCGGGGACGCCGTCCTGGCCGAGACCGACCGGGCCGCCTCCGCGCTGGCGGGGCTAGCCGAGGAGCACCGGTGGACGCCGATGCCCGGGCGCACTCTGCTGCAGCAGGCCCTGCCGACCACGTTCGGGCTGGTCGCGGCGGGGTGGCTGCAGGCGGTGACCGGGGCGGCCGAGGCGCTGCGCGCGGAGCTGGGGCGGACCCCCGCCCAGCTCGGCGGGGCCGCGGGCACCCTGGCCTCGCTCGACGGGCGGGGCCCGGAGGTCGCCGCCGCCTTCGCCGACCGGCTGGGCCTGGTCCGGCCGGTGCTTCCCTGGCACACCGACCGCGGCCCCCTGACCGCGGTGGCCTCGGCCGCCGCGCGGACGTCGGGGGCGTGCGGCAAGGTCGCGGGGGACATCGTGCTGCTGGCCCAGACCGAGGTCGGTGAGGTCGCCGAGCAGGGCGGGCCGGGGGTCGGCGGCTCCTCGGCGATGCCGCACAAGCGCAACCCCGTGGCGGCGGTGTCGGCGCGGGCCTGCGCCGAACAGGTGCCGGGGCTGGTGGCGACGCTGCTGAACGCGCAGATCCACCAGCCGCACCAGCGGGCGGCGGGGGCCTGGCAGGCCGAGTGGCAGGCCTTCGACCGGCTGCTGTGCGCCACCGGGTCGGCGGCGGCGTGGCTGGCCGACTCGCTGGAGCGGCTGTCCGTGGACCCCGACCGGATGCGGCGCAACCTGGACCTGACCGGCGGCCTGCCGATGGCCGAGCGGGTCGCCGCCGACCTGGCCCCGGAGATGGGCCGACTACCCGCCCACGAGCTGGTGGAGGCGGCGTGCCGGGAGGCGGCCGAGTCCGGCGAGGGACTGGCCGCGGTCCTCGACCGCCGGCTGGCGGGCCGCCGCACCCCCGAGCACATCCGGGGCCTGCTCGACCCCGCGGCCTACCTGGGCGCCGCCGGCACCTTCATCGACGCCGCCCTCGACGGCTACCGCACCCGCCCGGAAGCCCCGTGAAACCGGCCCCGGCGGTACCGGCCCGACCCGCACACCCGGGCCTTCCGGGGGCATTCCGCCGCGTACCGGGTCGCGCGGCGATCCGGGGCCGCATCCCGGGACGAGCCCTGGCAGGGTCTCTTCCTGCGCCCATGTCCCGCCCCGGTGGCTCGTCGGCCGCCGGGGAGGCCGAACGGAGGTACCTTCCTTGACCGCACGACCGACCGGGAGCCCCGTCGCGGGCGGGGTCCATGCGCAGATCGACGGGCCCGACGGCGCCCCCGCCGTGGTGCTGTCGGGGTCGCTCGGCAGCACCCTTGAGATGTGGGACCCCCAGGTCGGGGCACTGGTCGCGGCCGGGTTCCGGGTGGTCCGCTACGACCACCGCGGGCACGGCCGCTCCCCCGTCCCCCGAGGGCCCGCCACCATCGCCGACCTGGGGGCGGACGTTGTGGACCTGCTCGACCGCCTCGAGCTGCCGCGGGTCCGGTTCGCGGGGCTGTCCCTGGGCGGGATGGTCGGCATGTGGCTGGCCGCCAACGCCCCCGAGCGGATCGACCGGCTCGCGCTGATGTGCACCTCGCCCCTGCTCGGACCGCCGGAGAACTGGACCGACCGGGCCGCAACGGTGCGCGCCCAGGGGACCGGGGCGGTGGCCGGCGCCGTCGTCGGCCGCTGGTTCACGCCCGGCCACGCGTCCGCCCACCCCGGCGAGGCCGCACGGATGCGGTCGATGGTCGCGGAGACCTCCGCCGAGGGGTACGCCGCGTGCTGCGAGGCGATCGCCGGCATGGACCTGCGGTCCGACCTGGGACGCATCACCGCGCCGACGCTGGTGGTCGCGGGGGCGCACGACCCGGCCACCCCGCCCGACCACGCCGAGCGCATCGCCGCGGCCGTCCCCGGCGCCCGCCGCCACGTCCTGGACGGCGGGGCCCACCTGGCCAACCGCGAGTGCGCCGACGAAGTGAACCGGCTGCTCACGGCGCACTTCGCCTGAGCCGCCCCGACCCGGACCGGAGAGAGACGACCGTGACCGAGCCGACCGCCGACCGGACCGACGATGAGCGCCGAGAGGAGGGGATGCGGGTGCGCCGCGCGGTGCTGGGCGACGCCCACGTCGACCGCGCCGAGGCGGGGACGACCGCCTTCACCGCCCCCTTCCAGGACTTCATCACCCGCTACGCCTGGGGCGAGATCTGGACCAGCGGGGTCCTGGACCGCAGGACGCGCAGCTGCATGGTGCTGACCGCCTTGGTGGCCAAGGGCCACTGGGACGAGCTGGCCATGCACGTGCGCGCCGCGGTGCGCAACGGGCTCTCGGAGGAGGAGATCGGCGAGGTGTTCATGCAGGCGGCCGTGTACTGCGGCGTCCCCGCCGCCAACAAGGCCTTCGGCATCGCCCGGGACGTGCTGGCCGAGCCCCCCGCGCACTGAGGTACCGGGACGGGACCGGGCGCGCCCTCGGACGCCCCGGCCCCTCCGCGATTGCGGTCGCCGCCTTCTGATCCACCAGTCAGGCGCATCGCAACGCCCGCATGACGCCGTTCAAACCGCGGCACGCTGGGATGACACCGCTTGACGGATCTACGGCGGCGTTGCGATTATCGCTATGACCCTGCTAGCGTCGCCCTCCGTGACCGACCACATGGAGGGCCTGCGCAACCGGGTCCGCGAGGTGATCCGGCGCTCCGGGCGCCCGCAGCGGGAGTTCGCCTCCGTGATGGCGCTCGAGGCCTCGAAGCTGTCCAAGTCGCTCAGCGGCACCCGGCGCTTCACCGCCGAGGAGCTCATCCGGATCGCCGACATCGCCGGGGTGACCGTCAACTGGCTGCTGTACGGCGAGGAGTCCGCCGACGGCGGCGTCGCGGCCGCGCCGCGGGTGGCGGTGGCCACCGAGCCCCCCGTCGACGCCGGGCGGGACGTGCGCGCCGCCCGCGAGCAGGGGCGGCGGCGCCAGATCACCGACGCCGCCTGGCGGCTCATCGCCGAGCGCGGCTACCACTCGGTGCGCACCGCCGACATCGCCGCCGAGTGCGGGGTCTCCAGCGCCGCCATCCACTACCACTTCCCCACCCTGCGCGAACTGCTCGACGAGACCCTGCGCTCGTCGGTCAAGCAGGCCTTCGACCGCCAGGTCGCGGTCCTGCACGGCATCGACGACGCCCGGGAGCGGCTGCGCCGCCTCATCGAGCTCCAGCTGCCCGCCCCCGGCCACCTGGCCCGGGAGTGGTCCATCTGGATGCAGGTGTGGACCGAGTCGGCGCTCGACCCGCAGATGCGCGCACTGCACGCCGACTCCTACCAGCGCTGGCACGACACCATCGCCCGCACGCTGCGCGACGGCGCCGCCTCCGGGGCCTTCCGCCCCGACCTGGACGCCGAGGCGATGACGGTCCGCCTGACCGCCCTCATCGACGGCCTGGGCATCCAGGTGCTCACCGGCCGCCCGGGCCGCACCGTGGAGCGGATGCGCGCCGCCCTCCAGGACTTCGTCACCACCCAGATCGAGCCCCCCGGCACCGGACACCGCGCCGACGGCCGGCCCGACGACCGCACCGAACAGCCGCACACGAGCGAGGACACCCCGTGAACGAGACCATGAACACCGAGGTCATCCTGACCGCCGCACTGACCGGGGCCGGGGACACCGTGGGCCGAAGCCCGCACGTCCCGGTCACCCCCGAGCAGATCGCCGCCTCGGCGGTGGAGGCCGCCGAGGCCGGCGCCAGCGCCGTGCACATCCACGTGCGCGACCCCGAGACCGGCGCCCCTTCCCGGGACAACGCGCTCTACCGGGAGGTCGTCGAGCGGATCAAGGAGTCCGGCACCGACATCGTCATCAATCTGACCGCCGGTATGGGCGGCGACCTGGAGATCGGGAAGGGCGACGACCCGTTCGCCTTCGGCGCCGCCACCGACCTGGTCGGCGGGCTGGACCGGCTGCCGCACGTGGAGGAGCTGCTGCCCGACATCTGCACCCTGGACTGCGGCACGCTCAACTTCGGCGACGGCAGCAACGTCTACATCTCCACCCCCGACATGCTGCGCGCCGGGGCCGAGCGCATCCAGGAGCTGGGCGTGCGCCCGGAGCTGGAGATCTTCGACACCGGCCACCTGTGGTTCGCCAAGCAGATGTACGCCGAGGGCCTGATCGACGACCCGAGCATGTTCCAGCTGTGCACCGGCATCCCCTACGGCGCCCCCGCCGACCCGGGCGTCCTGCAGTCGATGGTGCGGATGCTGCCGGAGGGCGCCGAGTGGGCGAGCTTCGCGATCGGCCGCATGCAGATGCCGTGGGTGGCCCAGTCGGTGCTGCTGGGCGGGCACGCCCGCGTCGGCCTGGAGGACAACCTCTACCTGAGCCGCGGGGTCAAGGCCACCAACGGCCAGCTGGTGGAGAAGGCCCGCGGCATCATCGAGGCGCTCGGCGCCCGGGTGGTCACGCCCGACGAGGCCCGCGCCAAGCTCAAGCTGCGCAGCGCGCGCTGACCCGCCGGCCCCGCACTCCGGGGCCGTGACCGGGCGCCGCCCCCGGCCCGCACCGCGGGCGGCGCCCCCTGTCCTCTCCCCTCCCTGGGCCGGCCGGGCACGGACGGCCCCCGCTCCCGTGCCCGGGAGCCCGGAACAGCCCCCCGTATGCAGTGTCCCGACGCGCGGCGCCCCGGCGTGCAGCGCCCCATTCGTTGAGAAGGATGTGTTCGATGGCGGAGACGAGCGGCGCCCCGGCGGCGACGGCCGCACCCGGCGAGGTGCGCACGGTCGCGTGCGTGGGCGCGGGGGTGATCGGCGGCGGCTGGGTCGCCCACTTCCTCGCCCGCGGCTACGACGTGCGCGCCTGGGACCCGGCGCCCGACGCCGAGCGGCGGCTGCGCGACCTGGTGCGCTCGGCCTGGCCGGCGCTGACCCGCCTGGGCCTGGCCGAGGGCGCGTCCATGGACCGGCTGACCGTCGCCCCGACGCTGGCCGAGGCGGTGGCCG
Source organism: Nocardiopsis baichengensis YIM 90130 (assembly GCF_000341205.1). Lineage (NCBI taxonomy): Bacteria > Bacillati > Actinomycetota > Actinomycetes > Streptosporangiales > Nocardiopsidaceae > Nocardiopsis > Nocardiopsis halophila. The sequence goes on from NZ_ANAS01000009.1 coordinate 170,994, forward strand.
GGGCCGACTTCGTGCAGGAAAGCGCCCCCGAGCGGCTGGACCTCAAGGTCTCCCTGCTCGCCGAGATCGACGAGGCCGCGCCCGAGCACGTGGTGATCGGCTCCTCGACCTCCGGCTACTCGATGTCGGAAATGCAGGTCAAGGCGGCGCGTCCGGAGCGCTTGGTGGTGGGCCACCCGTTCAACCCGCCCTACCTGGTGCCGCTGGTGGAGGTCGTGGGCGGAGCGTCCAGCGAGCGCTGGGCCGTGGAGTGGGCCTCGGAGTTCTACCGGGCCGCGGGCAAGCAGGTCATCACCATGGACCGGGAGCTGCCGGGCTTCATCGGCAACCGCATCCAGGAGGCGGCCTGGCGGGAGGCGCTGCACATGGTGGCCAACGGGGAGGCCACGGTGGAGCAGATCGACCGCTCCATGACCGCGGGGATGGGGCTGCGCTGGGCGTTCTTCGGCCCGTGCCTGACCTTCCACCTGGCCGGCGGCGAGGGCGGCATGGCGCACATGCTCGACCACTTCGGCCCCTCCCTGGAGGCGCCGTGGACCCGGCTCGCCGCGCCCGAGCTCACCACGGAGCTGCGCGACGCCATGGTGGCCGGGACCGACGAGGTGGTGGCCGGACGCGGCAACGCCGAGCTCATCGAGCAGCGCGACCGCCGCATGATCGCGGTGATGCGGGCGCTGGCCGAGGTCGAGGCCGAGGAGGCCGCGGAGCGCGCCGCCTCGGAGCGCGCCGCCGGGGAGGGCGCCGCATGAGCGGGCCGCACCTGCTCCAGCGGGTCCGCCCCGAGTGGATCGACTACAACGGCCACCTGAGCGAGGCCTACTACGTCCTGGTCTTCGGCTTCGCCACCGACGCGCTCATGGACCGCTCCGGCATGGGGGCCGGGTACCGGGAGCGCACCGGGTGCTCGCTGTACACGGTCGAGGCGCACGTGCGCTACCTGCGCGAGGTCCCGCCCGACGCCGAACTGGAGGTGTGGACCCGGGTGGTGGCGGTCGGCGCCAAGAAGGTCCGGCTGTGCCACGAGATGTGGCTGGACGGGGTGCTGCGCGCCACCGAGGAGATCATGGCGCTCCACGTCGACCAGGTGAACGGCGGCACCGTCCCCTTCCCGGAGGAGGTCGCCGCCCTGCTGGAGGCCGGGGCCGGGGCCGGGGCCGGGGAGGCGCCCGCCTACGCGGGCCGCGCCATCGGCTGAGGCCCGGGGCGCTGCGGGAACGAGGCGAGAACGGGGCGGGGTGTGGCCGCGACCGGCCCCTGGCCGGTCGCGGCCACACCCCGCCCCGGGCCTTTCTCACCGGACGGTTACCAAGGGCCCTTGCGAGGAATAGAATCCGGAGCGTAACCCTCGCCCTCCTGTAAGACGATGGGACCCCGATGGCCCGACCGGACCCCCCCGAATTCCTGAAGCGGACCGGCCAGAAGTACACCGCCCCGCCCGATATCGACCTCACCAAGCCGTCGATCGCGCGCGTCTACTCGTATTTCCTCGGCGGGAAAGACCATTTCGAGGCCGACCGCGACATGGCGAACTATGCCGAGGGGGTCGTTCCGGGCGTCACCGACCTGGCTCTGGGCAACCGCGCCTTCGTGCAGCGCGCGGCCCGCCACCTGGCGACCGAGGCCGGGATCGAGCAGTACCTCGACATCGGCTCGGGGCTGCCCACCGACGGCAATGTGCACGAGGTGGTGCACGAGAGCACCCCGCACGGCCGGGTCGTCTACGTCGACAAGGACCCCATGGTGCTGGCGCACGCGCGTGCGCTGCTCGCCGACAACGACACCACGATCGTGCTCAAGGCCGACCTGACCTCCCCCAAGGCGGTACTGCAGCAGGCCGTGGCGACCGGGCTGATCGACCTGGACCGGCCCCTGGGGCTGATGCTCGGCGGCATCCTTCACCACCTGCAGGACGACGACGACCCGCTGGGGGTCACCCGGGAGCTGTGCGACGCGCTCGCCCCGGGGAGCCACATCGTGATCAGCCACTTCTGCCGCCCCGACGCCGCGCGTTCGCCCAAGAGCGCGAAGAGGGCCGCCTCCCTGCAGAAGGCGTTCATGGAGAAACTCGGCCACGGGCTCTGGCGCAGCAGGGAGGAGATCCTCTCCTATTTCCAGGGGTGGCCGATGGTGCCGCCGGGACTGGTGCCGCTCAACGACTGGCACCCGCTGCCGAAGGAGAGCGCGCAGGCCGGAAACTATGTGATGCCGCCCCGGAACAAGCACATCATCATCGGCGGGATCGCGAAGAAGCCGTGATGGGCGTGCCCCGCCGCGCATTCCCTGCGGAAAGTGCGCGGCGGGGCGCCCCGTAGAACGGACCGTCGCCGTTGGAAAGCGGGACCCGGTGCGCCGGTACCGCGCGTTCCTCGGGAGGCGTCCCTACTCGACCGGGTTGACGCCGAAGGCCTCGGCCATGTCGTCGAGCATCGCGTCGGCGCCCTGCAGGCTGACCGAGCTCAGCCACACCTGGTCCTCGACCTCGTGCTGCTCGCCCTCCAGCTGCTCCCACAGCGGGTTGCCGGTGAAGTCCTTCGCCTTCTCGGCCGAGTCGCCGCTGCCGTCGTCCCAGGTGGAGACGAAGATGTGGTCGGCGTCCAGGTCGAGGATCTCCTCCTGGCCCAGGTTCGCGGCGATGGCGCCGTCCTCGCCCTCGGGGGCGTCCTCGGGCATCGGCAGGCCCACGTCGGACAGGACGATGCCGGGGAAGGACTCGGGCTGGTACAGCCGCACCGTCGGCTCGCCCGCGAACCGCGCCAGGTTCACCGTGGGCATCTCGCCGCCCTCGGCCTCGGCGATCCGCCCGCCCAGCTCGGCGGCGCGCTCCTCGTAGTCGGCGATCTGCTGCTCGGCGGTCTCCTTGTCGCCGACCGCCTCGCCGACCATGACGTGGTTCTCCTTCCAGGTCGCCCCGGTGGTCTCGGAGAACACGGTCGGCGCGATCTGGGAGAGCTGGTCGTAGACGTCCTCGTGGCGCACCTTGGCCGACAGGATCAGGTCGGGCTCCAGCTCGGCGATGGCGGCCAGGTCGGGTGCCTCCAGGGTGCCGACCACCTCGGCGTCGCCGGCGTAGGTGCTGCCGTCCGCGCCGAGGTAGTCGCGCAGGTCCCCGCCGTCGGAGTAGTCGGTCCGGCCCACCACGTCCAGGCCCAGCGCGATGGCCGAGTCCAGGTAGCTGGTGTCGAGGACGACGACCTTCTCCGGTTCGGACTCGATTGTGGACTCGCCCATGGCGTGCTCGACGGTGATCGGGAAGGCGCCGTCCCCGCCCCCGGCGGACTCGGACTCGGCGCCTCCGCCGCCGCACGCCGCCGACAGCAGCAGCGCGGCGGAGGCGGTCAGGGCGCCCGCGAGGGCGCCGGGGGACGTGCGGCGTCGTGTGGGGGACATCGCGGACCTTTCCGAGGGGACGGATGGGAGAATGCCTTAGGTTTGTCTTGCCTAATGCGGAGCTTGCGCCCGCGATCAGGCAGTATGCGGTCCGACGCGCCTTTTGTCCAGTCTGGGCCCCGTCCGGGGCCCGGACGGGGCGCGCCGCCCGCCGTCCCCCGTCCCCGAGGAGTCCGCGACCGTGAAGCCCTCCGCCCCCGCCGTCTGGGCCCCCGCCGGGCCCGGTGCGCCAGGTGCGCCCGGCGCACCGGTGCCCGGGTCGGCCCTGCGCGGCCGCCGGACCGCAGGCCTGGCGGTACTGCTCGTCCTGCTCGCCGCGTGCGCGGCCGGCAGCCTGCTGATCGGCGCCCGGGCGATCGCGCCGGCCGAGGTCTGGCGCGTGCTCACCGCCCCGGACGGGGGCGAGGCCAGCGCGGTCGTGTGGTCGCTGCGCCTGCCCCGCACCGCCATCGGGATCGCGGTCGGGGCGGCGCTGGGCACCGCCGGGGTGCTCATGCAGAGCCACACCCGCAACCCCATCGCCGACCCCGGCATCCTCGGCGTCTCGCACGGCGCCGCGCTCGGCGTGGTGCTCGGCGTCTTCCTGCTGGGCATGAGCGACCTGGCCTCCTTCGTCTGGCTGGCGATCGCCGGGGCCGTCATCGCCTCCACGGCGGTCTTCGCCATCGCCTCGGGCGGATCGCGCGGGCCCACTCCGATCACCCTGGTCCTGGCCGGGGCCGCGATGAGCGCCCTGCTCAGCGGGGTCATCTCGGCGATCGTGCTGCTGGACCACAGCAGCCTGGAGGTCTACCGGTTCTGGCGGCTGGGCACTCTGGCCGGGCGCCCCATGGAGGTGTTCTGGCAGGTCCTGCCGTTCATCGCGGCCGGGCTGGCGCTGGCCGCCGCCAACGCGCCCGGGCTCAACGCCCTGGCCCTGGGCGACGACGTGGCCACCGCGCTCGGGCAGCGGGTCCGGCTCACCCGCGCCGCCGGCGTGCTGGCCATCGCCCTGCTGACCGGCGCCGCCACCGCCGCCGCCGGGCCGATCGGGTTCGTCGGCCTGGCCGCCCCGCACCTGGCCCGGGCGATCACCGGGCCCGACCACCGGTGGACGGTCCCGCTGGCCGCCCCGGCCGGGGCCTGCCTGGTCCTGGCCGCCGACATCGCCGGGCGCGTGGTGCGCGGCAACGGCGAGGTGGAGGTGGGCATCGTGCTGGCGGTGCTGGGCGCCCCGTTCTTCATCGCCCTCATCCGCAGGGGAAGGATGATCGCCCCGTGACCCCCGCACCGGCCCCCGCACCGGGCGCGGCCACCGCTCCCCCGCCGCCCCCGGCCGGCCGCCGCGCCCTGCGCGCCGGCCCGGTGTCGTGGACCTGGCGGCCGCGCACCGCCGCCGTCGCGCTGCTCGTCTGCGCCGCGCTGGCCGCCCTGTTCGTCCGCGCCCTCACCGCCTTCGACGACTACCCGATGGGCGCCGCCGACGTCCTGGCCGTGCTGGCCGGCGGCGGCGACGGCGGGGAGCGCTTCGTGGTGATGGAGCTGCGCATGCCCCGGGCGCTGACCGGCGCCCTGGTGGGCGCCGGCCTCGGGCTGTCGGGGGCGATCCTGCAGGGCGTGGCGCGCAACCCCCTGGCCAGCCCGGACACCCTGGGCATCGGCTGGGGCGCCTCGGTGGGCGCCGTCCTGGTCATCGTGCTGGGCGGCAGCGCCGGCGGGGGGAGCGGCGCGGTGTCGCAGTTCGGCGTCCCCGCGGGGGCGGTCGTCGGCGGCCTGGCGGCCGCGGTCGCGGTCTTCGGGCTGTCCTGGCGGGCCGGGGTCTCCAGCACCCGGCTGCTGCTGGTGGGCGTGGCCGTGTCGCTGATGTGCGCCAACCTCGTCTACTGGGCGATGACCTGGTCCGACCTGCAGGACGCGGCCCGCGCCCAGACCTGGGTGACCGGCAGCCTGCACGCCGCCGACTGGGAGCGCGTCGGCACGGCCGCCGCCGCACTGGCGGTGCTGCTCCCCGTGGCGCTGGCGGCCGCGGCCACCGTGGCCGCGCTGGGGCTGGGCGACGACGCCGCGCGCGGCCTGGGCGTGCGGGTCGACGCCGCCCGCCTGGTCCTGCTGACGTGCGCGGCGCTGCTGGTGTGCGCGGCCACCGCGGCGGCCGGCCCGATCACCTTCGTCGCGCTGGCGGCCCCGCAGATCGCCCTGCGGCTGTGCGGGACCGCCCAGCCGCCCCCGCTGACCTCGGCGCTGACCGGGGCCGCGCTGACGCTCGGCGCCGACCAGCTCGCCGCCGGGCTGTTCGCCCCCACCCAGCTGCCGGTGGGCGTGTTCACCGCGGTCCTGGGGGCGCCGTTCCTGATGTACCTGATCATCCTCCGGCACCGGGAGGCCCGCCTGTGACCACCGACCGCTCCTCCTCCCCGACCGGCCCCGAGGGGCCGGGCCCGCGGCTGCGCGCCGAAGGGGCCACCCTGGGCTACGGCGAGACCGTGGTCGCCCGCGACCTGGACTTCGCGGTCGCCGACGGGGCGGTGACCTCCATCATCGGGCCCAACGGCTGCGGCAAGTCGACGCTGCTGCGGGCGCTGGGGCGGCTGCTGCGGCCGCGCTCGGGCCAGGTGCTGCTGGACGGGCGCCCGATCGCCCGGACCCCGCCCCGCCAGGTGGCGCGGACGGTGGCGGTGCTGCCGCAGGCGCCGCTGGCCCCGCCCGGGCTGACCGTGGGCGACCTGGTGATGCGCGGCCGGCACCCGCACCAGAGCTGGTACCGGCAGTGGTCCTCGTCCGACGCCGGGGAGGTGGCCCGGGCGCTGGAGATGACCGGCATGGCGGGCTTCGCCGAGCGCCCGCTGGAGCGGCTCTCCGGCGGGCAGCGGCAGCGGGCGTGGATCTCCATGGCGCTGGCGCAGGGCACGGACCTGCTGCTGCTGGACGAGCCGACCACCTACCTGGACCTGGCCCACCAGATCGAGGTGCTGGAACTGGTGCGGGCCCTCAACCGGGACCACGGCCGGACCGTGGTGATGGTGCTGCACGATTTGAACCTGGCGGGACGCTACAGCGACCTGCTGGTGGCCATGCGCGACGGTGCCGTCCGGGCCTCCGGCGCCCCGGGGGAGGTGCTCACCCCCGACCTGGTGGCCGAGACGTTCGGCCTGGAGTGCAAGGTGGTCCCCGACCCGGTGTCGGGATCGCCCCTGGTGGTCCCGGTGGGGGTGCGCACAGAAGAGCGGTAGGGGTCTCCCGGTTCGCCGGACCCCCTGTCGGCGGGCCCGGGGAGCGCTACGATTCCCGTGACGTCGCCCGGTGCATCGCTCGGTTCGTCCCCGCCACCGCCCCCGCTCCGCTCCTCCGGTGGCGGCACGGAAGTGCGAGGCCACGCGCTCTCAGGAGGACGGATGGGCGGAAGGGGCCCTTCGGGGCGCACCCCCGGACCCGAGCACCACCACAACGAGAACTCGGGGAACGCCGAAAACGTGTTCCAGGCCAAGGAGATCCGCGAGATCCACTTCCACGGCGCGCGGTCCTCCCCACCGCCCGGAGGCGGACCGCCCGGAGGCAAGACGGAGCCAGGGCCCGGTAAGCGGCCCGATCGTCACCGGAGGCGGCTGCTGCTCATGGCACTGACCCTGACCGCGGTGCTGGTGGCAGGGGTGTCCACGGCCCTCGGCACCGGGCTCCTCCCGGGCCCGCCCTACGGCGCTGAAGGGACGGGGGCGCCCGCCGATCAGAACGCCTCGGAGAACGGCGACGGCGACTCCCCAGAGCGGCCCGACGTGGAGCCCGGCGGGAATTCCCCTTCCGTACAGGCGGAAGCCGTGGAGGTCGCGTACCTGGAAGACCTGCGGGAAGAAGGGGACGGCGTCGTCGTCAGCGACGGGATCGCCTCCATCGCCGGTACGAAGTACCCCAAGTCGATCTACTACCGGCTGAACGCGGTCGCGGACGAGAAGACCTTCACCTACACGGTCCCCCAGGGCTTCACCTCGTTCAAGGCCGTGGTCGGGGTCTCGGACGCGTCGCGGCTCGGGACGACCATGGAGTTCGAGGTCCGGGTCGACGGCGGGGTCGTGGCGGAGAGCCGCGAGTTGGAGATGCAGGAGAGCCGCGCCTTCGACGTCCCGGTCTCGGCGGGGAACAAGCTGGAGCTGGTCATGCGCATCACCACCCCCGACGCCGGCGGAGGCGACAGAGACCGCTTCGCCACCTGGGGAGACGCCCGCCTGGAGGGCTAGGTAGGCGCCCGGTGGTACCGCTCCGGTCCCGCCAGGAACGGCCGGGCACGGCCGAGCACGGCCATCGTGGTTGTGCGGCGGCGAGTGGCACGGCAACGTAAGCCCGGGGGGTCGGCCACAGACGGAAGGCGTGCCCGAATGGCGCCTGTATCCCGCTCGTCCCTTGCCATCGGCACCGCCTGCGCGCTGCTGGGGGTGGTGGCGGCCTGCATCCCCGTGTCCTACCTCGGGTGGCTCTTTGGGACTTTCACGGTGATGTTCACCTCGGGGTCCTCGGCGTTCACCTCCGTGTACTTCATCGCCTGGATGGCGCTCTTCGGCGTGTTCGCAGTCCCACTGACCGCGCTCCCCTTGAAGCTCTGGCTGAACGCCAACCGGGTGGAGCTCTCCTTCAAGAAGTCGTTCCTCCTGGTCTTCTCCGGGGTCGCTGTCCACATCTACCTCGCCGTCCCCTTCCTGGTGCCCGGTCAGCCGCGAGGCGTGGACGTCCCGGAGACGCTGGTCGTCCTTCCGATCTTCAGCGCGGCCGTCTGGGCGCTCCTTCGGGAACAGGTCGCAGACACCGATACACGGCGCGGAACCGCCCTCCTCGCCGCCGCGGTAACGGCGGTCGTCCTCCCCGTCCCCACGGCCGTCGATGGTGTGCGCGCCAGAGTGCTGATCGAGAACACCCCCGCCGAGATGTTCGCCGTCCCCGTGCTCGACCATCCCGACTGGAACATCGACAAGGCCGAGCTGCCCTCCGGGACCGTCTCCTACTACAACGGCACGTTCGAACACGTGGAGCTGGCCCTTCAGGATTCGGACCCCGCCTGCTATCGGGTGTGGGCGTACTGCCGAAGACACGGCGAAGACATCACCGTCGTCAGGCCGAAGGACATCATCGATTCCTGGGGCGAGGATCGGGCGGTCGGCCCGGACTGGGTACAGGATCCCGCCGCCTACGTCGACCTGGGCGACCGATGGGCCGTGCTCCGCGCACGGTCATGGGCCATGCCCGCCGACCTCACGGACACCGACGCCTTGGTCGCCCTCGCCGAGACCGTCCGCCTCGCGGGCCCCGAGGACCACATGGCCCTCGCCCGCAACCAGCAGCGCTGGGACCCCTACTGACGCCGAACATTACGAAAGGCCCGCAGGTCTCCCTGCGGGCCTTTCGGTGGGTGCTCCCCTGGCAACTCCTGTCTCTAACCCGGCGCGGCAGCGCAGGGCGCTGGAGGCGCTGCTGGCCAAGCTTCCTGATACCTCGGCACCGGTCGCGCCGCTCTCTCCGCCCGCGCCAAGCAGATCAAGGGCGACCAAGCGCGGGAGATCGTCGCCGCCTATGAGGCCGGAGCCACGGTCTACGAGCTGGGCCGGCGCTTCGGCATCGCCCGGCAGACGGTAAGCAAGATCCTCAAGCGTCACGGCGCGCAGATGCGCCGCACGGGCCTCTCCCTCGACCAGATCGACGAGGCGGCGCGGCTATACGAGGAAGGGTGGTCGCTGGCCCGAATCGGCGAGAAGATGGAGGTCAGTCCTGATACGGTGCGGCTTCGACTGTTGGAGCGAGGGGTGCGGATGCGGGATCGGTACCGGCGGTAGACGGGTGTCGAACCTGTGCCTTGGACGACCTTTGCTAACCCCGATCGGTTGGCGGAGACCCTTGGGGCGCTGTGGCGCAAGCTGCCCAACCTGGAGTCGTTTCTCCCAACGAAGGAGCAGCAACAGGTGCCGCGGGCGATACAGCGTCCCACCGAAAAGCACATTTCCGACATCGTGGCCGAGTACCGGGAGGGCGCCACCATCCGCCAACTGGCCGTCAAGTACCGGATTGACCGAGTGACCGTCAGCAAGATCCTGAAGCAGAACGGGGTCAAGATGCGCGAACCGTATGAACGCACCTCGTAGCCAGCCTCGTCTCCTTATGAGGCAGCGCAGACAAGTCCATTCCATCCTCGCCCCTGCCGAAGAATGAGTAGACTTCAGTCCATGGACAAGGCACTCCAAGCGTTCGGGGAGAAGTTCCTCAAGTACGTGCTCGCAACCACACATCTTGATGCGGATCCAACGCCTCAACAGAGAGAGACCATTTCCCTTCTAGAAGACAATATCGCAAGACTAGATCAAGAAAACATCGATGGACTGAACAGATACTCTACTCTCCAAAATTTCGTAGCTCAGACTCTCCAAGGAGGGCCATCTCTTGCCAACCAAATGCGCCTTCACTGTGGAGGAATCCTCCCTGTCGTTAATGATGAAGATCCACTTGTAGCGAACCTAGTTCGATTTGCTATCGACGTATATCCACTCCTCCTGATCTCACCACCCAAGGACCATACATTCCCAGGCAAACTTTCCATGGCTGCCACTTTCAACCACACAAACAGGCATGACTTCTATACAAGTGTAATGAGGGATGAACTGCTGAGCAGCATTTTTGCTCATTCGCCAGAGAGTGATCACGATAACACTTCCGAACAGAGTCACCTTGGGATACAGTCAGATCCTCTTTTCTTCTCAAATGGAAAAAGTGGTGGCATTCAGCTAACTTCACTCCCTGACTCCTTATTGGACTATGCATGGCAAATATGTCTTGCGAAAGGTGGTGCCGAGATAGATGAATACCTGGAGGAGGTGCGTACAACGCTTGGTGTAGCAAGAAGAATAGTCGAGGGCAAACAAGCACAAGTTTATACCATTGTCGGCCTTGGAGGAGTTAGGCTTGAAGATAATCAATCTATCGATCTTTCCTTCGGTCGGCTCATAGCGGTACAGGAAGCTGCGCTGGAAGCCATCGTCAGACACCGTGATCTGCAACAGCGCACTCAGGCATTCCTACTTGTACCGACACCCCTAAAAATCATGGGGAATATCAGCGGTGACGCTGAAGTCGATCAGTTCTACAAGAAAAATAGCGATGTCTTTGAGTCTCATAGAGGGGACCTTGAATATAATATCTTGCGCACTAGGCTAGCACTGCTCCTCGCTTCGACAGATGAAAGACTTGTGGCTTCACCGGTCACCTTTCAAACCACGCTTGAACCACTCACGAGCAGCAGTGGCTACAGTTGGCTTCCCATCGACTTCAGTGGTGCATCGGTGAATATTAGCGCTGAGACTGCATTGCGAGTTAAAAACTGGTCTAACATTCTCAAAGAGAGGCATCCGAAGAGCCTTAATATCGCTGCACGACGTCTACTTTCCGCTGTCTCGACACGATTCGATGCAACCGACGCACTCATCGATGCCGTCGTAGCCTGGGAGAATATGTTCGGCAGCCCACAGGAGGCGACACTAAGAGTAACTGGAGCAATGGCAAAGATATTAGAACAAAACTCTTTCGACGATCGAAAGAAGCTTAAATCTCGCCTGGGTGAGATTTATGCGGCGCGAAGTGATCTTATCCATGGTAGCCATGGCAAGGAGCCCACAAGGAGCGCCATATACACCTACCGCCAGGAAGCAATAAGGTATGCCCTGGATGCGCTGCGTTGGCTCTACGATAACCCTACTCTGTTGAAGAAAAACTCAGCCGACCGAAGTCTCAGTATCCTGCTCGACGCCATCGAAGAAACCGGCGATTCCGTCACACCATTGGCGCGCGGTCAGGACTGATAGATTACGATTCTTCACCATTCGACCCTGCTAGCGCATCCTTCACAGACTTTATATCGCGTTCAGCCGGTTCGTTCGAGGCAAGCACAACGAGGAGCACACACGCACGCAGCGCCAAAGCGGCTGTGTTACAATCTACTTCGTCCATAAATCCATGTGCCACGAGGTTACGAACATTGTAACCATCCTTCAACAGGAACACCCTCAGGAAGCAAGCCCAATCAGGATCGAAGTCACACTTCTCCTCCAATTTATCCAGCAAGGATCCTAGTCCAGGAAACTGGCCGTCCGCATCACCAACTGCCGCCCGATACACAGGCTCGTTGAGCTCCAGCAATATGGATCGAGCCGATGCTTCAATCTTTGGAACCGCTAGATGCACACTAGCCGCAAATTCATCTACCCAGTAGAGTTGAAGCGCTTTAGCGAGAGCCTTAGCCAAGGACGGGTGGGTTCCGAAATCAGAAATACATGCTTCAATATCTTCCAGAGAAGGGATTCCAAATCGTGCGCGTATCATATCTAGTGCGCTAGCCAAGCGCAGACCATTAAGTTGGATGTTCGCACTAGCTGCACGAACGCGCTGACGCTGAAGAGAATCCTCTTCACCAGATATAACCCGCTTGGGGAATCCTTCTGGCCCAAATTTGACATTTGTAGCAATCTGTTCGACGACTGAGACTTCTTTGAGGTTGCGTGCCGTCTCTTCGTTGTTCGAAACGCTACCGCTAGGAGAGTCACTCTGGAACCAGTACGCCAAAGCTTCCTGCCACGTCTGGGCACGCTCGTAGGGAATCAGGTAGTTGCGAAATATCTCAGATGGGATGCTGAACTCAGTTTGCAAGGTCTTCCACTCCACCTGTGGAGCAGACTGCAACCTCGAAACCGCCACTTCTTCAAGGTGCGAGACGCCGTACCGACGTGCGGTTGATGCTGCCTCATTCAGATAATAGACTTTAATAAGGGCTTCTCTCCCGTTATCGGCTTCCTTCAGCAGGGCATGAATTTGCGCCTCGCTAGCACGCTGTATGCGAGCATCATCGCCAGCGGCCCTTCGCCGAACAATATCGGCAACTTCTTTAACGACATGCGCTTCCGCGTAGGCCTGCAACGCCGTATCGAGAAGATCATCAACCTTTGGATTTATTGGCTGAGTCTTGTTCTTGCGCGGCGAAACCGCAATGGCATCCAGTAGCGGCACGGCTACGTAAGCAGGATTACTCTCGAGGAGAGCGCCTTCTGCCATATCCACCATGGCAGAGGCAACCTGCTGCTCCAGATCTGAGAGTCCTACTGAGCGAGCAAGAGTCAACGCCCTGAGTAGACCAAAGCCTTGCTCATGATCTTGAAGGCTTCCCCCCACTGTATCCAGGTAGGCTCTAATAGCTCGCTCAGCAGCATCACGGCGATTTTCTGTCAGCTTTAGCGTAAATAGAATATCTGCAAATCGAGCCCGAGCTACAGGATGCGTCACAGCCGATGCGAGATCGACCCACAACGCTCGCGTCTGATCATCGGCGTCATTCAGTGATCGCGGAAAATAAGAAGGTCCATCCAATGGAACGAGAGAAGCATCCGGCCTAGATGACCCGATTGGCGTCGACCGCAAAGAGTAGCCAAAAGTCATCACCAGTTCACGCTCAGCCGCAGAGGGAAGCGGAGGATTTAGGCTTGTCGCCAGCTGCCTCAAGTTAATACTCACTGCGCGGAAGGTATCAGCATCTTCGCAAGCTGAGTCAACAAGCTGCGCCAAAACTGACACAAGACCGGGATCATGTGTATAGGTCAGTGGCTCCTGAGTGGATTCCTCCGAAGACGGTTCTCCAGTCAAATCAGAATCTTCGTTGATGGGTTCAGCATCTTCCATGTCTAGCCCTCCACCCGACGACTCACGCAGTCTTGAGAAGTCAGTCAATCAAAAAACGGTGTTGAAGACCTCGCATCGAACATCTTCTCAAGCACCGGAATTTCTGTCACCTTCTTTTTCGTCAAACTCTCCCACACAATCCCCCTCGGCCGTCGCCGCTCCTCGCACGGGATGACCTCATCCGGCGTCACGATCAGATCCACCCTGAAGTCGTGTTCGGCTTCGGGGATCTCCTCGTCTATGACCTGGAGTTGGTGCACCGGCGCCACGATAGTTGTCGCCTCTGACACCAACCCCGCCTCGATGAACAGTGCCACTTCCAAGTCGGAGTAGCCGGCGCCCTTGCCGATGCGGGCTCCCGTGCGGTTGACGGCCACGCTCCCGCAGACCACGACGTCGATAGGACGCATCTCGTCCACACCGATACGTTGGGCGGTCATCTCGGCGCCCTTCTTCTCTGCGGCCTCTTCCGGCGGCAGCCTCAGCGCGGCGGGATCGAGCAGATAGAACGGCTTGAGGCTGGCCATGCGCGGCACGGCCATGTAGAGGAGCTTGCCGTCCTGGAGGGCGCGGATGCGCACGGGGAGCTGCGCCCAGTCGGGGTTGGCCTTGATGGTCTCCGCGTTCTTCCAGACGTCCAGCTCGGCCAGGCGCTCGGCGGTGGCCTCGGCGCCGTGGAAGCCGGGGATGGTGCCGTAGGAGTCGTCGGGAACGACGCCTTCGGTGAGGAGATGGCGCCATACGCGGTCGCGCACGGCTGCTTTGGCCTGGTCGAGGTCGGTCATGCGCGCCTACTGTCGTTGCTGCTAGATGGCTGCCATCAGGGCGAGGAGCCGGTCCTGGACGTCGTGGACCCACGGCTCGTGGCGCCAGGGGCGAAGTTCCTGCCCTGCGGTGAATGCCAGGTTAAGCCCGCCACCACCCCGCGTCAGCTCGACGGCGTCGATGGTGCGGTGCATGGTGGTTGCGGCTTCGTCGAGCTTGTGTTGCCGGATGAGAGCGAGGGTGAGGTTGCCGTAGGCGATGGCCTGGCTCTTCTTCCGCTCGGTGAGGGAATGGGCGGTGGTGCGCAGGAGGGGTTCGACGCGTTCGGGCCGGCCGAGGAAGAGGTAGCAGGATCCGGCCAGGCGGTGGAACTCGGTGCGGGTGTAGTACTCCGCGGCCACATCATCGGTGCTGGGGCGGTCGAACTGGGCTTCGGCCTTGGCGAGGGCGTGCTCGCAGGCGGTGTGGTCGCCCAGCATGGCGCGGCCTTCGGCGACGTGTAGCAAGGACAGTCCGGTCAGGGCCGGGCTGACGGGGTTGGCGATCTCGGCGGCGCCGGCGGCCAGGATCGCGCCGTGCTCGGGGGTCGTCTCGCCGTAGAGGGCGAGGTAGCTCTTGCGCAGGGTCGCATACGCCTCGGTGCTCGCATCGCGGGCCTGGCGGGCTGCCTCGATGGCTTCGTCCAGGTAGGTGAGCGGTGCGTCGTGGTCGCGGCGCTGGCTGACGTCCCAGACCAGTTGGCTCATGATGGTGGCCGACTCGGCTTCGACCTCGAGCAGGGCTTTGCGGACGCGCGGGTTGGCGGCGTTCTCGCGCTGGAACCTCACCTGGCCGTGGAGCTGGCCGGCGGAGCTGAGCAGCGCGGTGGAGGGCACCGTGTGGTACTGCTCGTCAACTTGGCGGATGCGCTCGTGCAGCGAGGCCACCGCCACCAGATCGACCTGCGAGGGGTGCTCCAGCCCATAGCGCATGCGTTCGCCGGGCCGGGCCTGAGGGACGGTCACGTCATCGAGGAGTGTCCGCAGCTCTTCGGGCGTGACTTTCAGGGCGCGGGCGAGCTTGGGGCGTATCCATGGCTGGGGGTCGGTTTCGGCCCTCTCCCAGCGCACTACCGTGGAACGCTCGACGCCGAGGAGTTCGGCCAGCTTCTCTTGGCTGTAGCCCGCCGATTTGCGACGCTGAGACAGCCCTACGCGCCTGGCCGCCATGGCTATTTCCTCCGGGGGTAATAGGGGCGGTCCCAGCTTAGCCAGGCCAGGGCGTATATGCCCAGTCCAGGGCCACCTCTGCGCCATTTTTGCCTCAGCCCTGCACCCCTTGTGCTCTGGGTTTTTCCAGGTCAACCCGCTTGTCTGGCCACCAGGCCGGTCCACCGGCGCACGCCGGGGACCGCCGCCGAACCGGTTGGCCCTTGACCTGGAGGAGCCCGAACGTGCAGCCCACAATGTATGGCTATATGCGTGTGGCAAGCGATCATGCCACGAATGACGAATTGCTCCGCATAAAGCACGAGTTGACCGAATACGCCACCCGTGAGGGATTCTGTCTCGGCGAAGTGTTCGCCGAAGGCACCACGTGTTCGGAGTCGGCGTTTCACACGCTGCTGGAGGCACGCAAGCGCCACCGCGTCAGAGACGTCCTGGTGCCCTCGCTGTGGCACTTCGCCCGACTGCCAGGGCTGCAAGACGCCATGCGCCAGCACATCGAACACGAGACCGGCGCCCGTATCTGGGTGGTGCAGGGACAGCATCGATGAAGCAGACCACCGCCCCCGCCGCACTCGAACGCCTCCGCCTCCGCCTCTACGAGGCGGGTGTGCAGGTGGCGACCGACCATGACGGCCTCACGCTCGTCTTCCTACATGCCGACTGCGTCAGCATCTCCGCCACCGCGCAGCACTACCGCATCGAGCACGTCGACGGCGACGGGGAGACACGCCGCACCATCCCCCTCGCCCACAGCCGCACCGCGGCGAATGCTGAACCAGGCGACCTTTCACAGGCTGTATGTGGTGGAGGATCCGCTCGATCCGGACGGCGGCAGTGTGACGGGGCACGCTCTCAAGGAGCCGTTCGCGCGGCTGCATGCGGTGCAGAACGCCGCGGAGCACACCATCGGCAATGAGGGCGAGGCACTCGCATCCGAAGCGGCAGTGGGTGATACACCGCCCCACAACGCAAGCAGGGTCCCGCCCCGTTCGGGGAAGGACCCTGCTGCGTTCGATGCCGTGGACGTACTGCTAGGCGGTAACCGTTTGGGCAACGGTTCTAGTAGTGCGTCTCTGGCTCCCGCGACTGGACTCGAACCAGTAACCTGCCGGTTAACAGCCGGCTGCTCTGCCGATTGAGCTACGCGGGATGGTGTTCCCGCCGCCCCGGAGGGGCTCTCCCCCGCGGCGACAGGTAATACTCTAGCGCACCCTGAGGCGTGCTCGTGACAGCTTCTCCTCCCCGTGGGCGCCTTCCGGGTCGTGCGCGCCCGCGCGGGGTAACGTCGGACCCGTCAGCACTCGATGCCGAGGGGTACCCATGCGCTACCGGATCACCTTCATCGCCGGCCTCGCCGTCGGCTACGTCCTCGGAGCCAAGGCCGGGCGCGCCCGCTACGAGCAGATCGCCGGGACCGCCCGCAGGGTCGTGGAGAGCCCCGCGGTCCAGGAGACCGCGGGCATCGTCGGGGCCCAGGTCAGCAGCGCCGGCAAGACGGTCGCCACCAAGGTGGGCGATCGGCTCCCGGTCACGTCCGTGCGGGACTTCCTGGCCCGCCCCACCCCCGAGGAGGCGCAGGACATGGACGCGGCCTCCGCGGACGCCGGGACCGGCCTCAACGGCACCGGCCCGGACAGCGCGCGGCCCGGCTCCACGCGGTGACGCCCGTCGGCCGGGCCGCGCGCCTTCCGGGCCCGGCCGGCGGCGCCCCTACCGCCCCGGGCACCGCCCCTGCCGCGGGAGGGGCCCAGGACATTAGGGTGGGGCCATGAGATGGCTCCGCCCCTCCGTCCCCCGGGAGGTCCGCGACCGGCTCCGACTGGAGCGGGGTGAGCGCGTGCTGGCGCACGCCGGCTCCCGGGAGGGCGTGCTGGTGGCCACCGACCATGCCCTGCACCTGCCCGACGGGCACCGCGTCCCCTGGCAGGACATCGACCGGGCGCGCTGGGACGCCGAGAGCGAGGCGTTCACCTTCACCGAGGAGGGCGCCGGAGAGCGCGTGTTCACCGTCCCCGACCCCGGGCGGCTGGCCGAGACCGTGCACGAGCGGGTCACCGCCACCATCGTGGTCAGCCACCGCGGCGAACTGCCCGGTGAGGGCGCCGGGTTCCGCCTGGTGGCCCGCCGGCCGCCGGGCGGCGCCGAGATCGACTGGCGGGTCCACCTGGACGACGGGCTGGACCCGGGCGACCCCCGTGTCCAGGAGGCCGTGCAGCACGAGCTGGCCGCCGTGCGCGAGCGGACCGGGGTCTGAGATGTCCCCCGCCGCCACGCGTTCCGTCCCCCTGCCCGGCCCCCGCTCCCGTCCGCACATCCGGTGCCACGAACCGGGCCGCGCGGCCGGAGTCGGACGATTCACCGTTTTCCCCGCCCCTGGGAACATTCCAGCCCCGAATGCCCTCTAACGTGGGGAAGGCCGGTCACGGTCCGCGCACTCTCCGGAACCGGACTCCCCTCAGCCGCCGCCCCGGCGGCCCACCCGAGCCGCCCCGGCCCGCGCCGACCGGCCCGTAGACCACCCAGCGTCGAAGACAGGAGAACCATGGGGTCCCCGAACCCTCCCGTCCCCCCGCACGGCCCCTCCGACCCGTACCGGAGCCCCGGTCCCGGGCCCGCCCCGGGCCAGGGCGCCCCCGGCGGCCCCGGTTCTCCGGGCGCCCCCGGCGGTCCGGGCGTACCGCCAGGGCCGAACCCGCCGTCCGGCCCGCAGCGGCCCGGCCCGCCCCCCGGCGCCCAGCACCAGGGGCCCGGTGGCCCCGGAGGGCAGGGCCCCGGTGGTCAGGGCCCCGGCGGACCGCAGAACCCGTGGCAGCCGCAGCAGGCCGCGCCCGCGCCGAAGAAGCGCCCGGTGGGCCTGATCATCACGCTGGCTGTGGTGACCGTGCTGGCCCTCATCGGCGGCGGTACGACCGCGTTCTTCTACATGGAGAACGAGAAGACCTCCGAGGAGCTCGCCTCCGCCCAGGGCCAGGTCGAGGACCTCGGCGGGCAGATCGACGAGTCCGAGAAGGAGGCCGAGGCGCGCGCGGAGGAGGCGCAGGAGGCCTACGAGAACGCCGACCTGCCCGGCCTGTACGACGAGGTCACGACGCTCAGCGACGACCTGGAGTCGTCGATGCAGGACTTCGTCGAGTCCTCGACCGGCGACGGCGCCAGCGCCGAGGAGATCGAGACCCTGTTCCAGAACATGTACGACTGCATGGGCGCCCGTGAGGAGTACAACATGGGCGCGGCGGAGCACTCCACGCTGCTGGAGGAGAACAACCCCGACCTGCCCGCGTACCTCTCCGAGGACCAGTACGACTGCGGTCGGGACTTCTGGGGCGTCTGACCCCCGGCCTCCCCGCAGGGACGACGGGCCCGGCACCGTTCTCACGGTGCCGGGCCCGAGTCGTGGAAGGGGGGAGGAGGGGGTCGGACCCGAGTGTCCGTGCCCCGCGGCCCGCGCGGAGACCGCCGGCCCCCGGGTGCGGCCTCCGCCCCCTCAAGGAGGCGGAGGGCACCGGATGCGCTCACGACCTCGGCAGGCCTGCCGCCAAGGCCTCCGCGAGGTGGACGGCGGTGCGGTCGGTCTCCTGGGCGACCTGGGTCCGGCAGCTGAAGCCGTCGGCCACCACCAGGGTCCCGGGGTCGGCCTCGCGCACCGCGGGCAGCAGCGCCTGCTCCCCCACCGCCTTCGACACCTCGTAGTGCCCCTCCTCGAAGCCGAAGTTGCCCGCCAGCCCGCAGCACCCCGAGTCCAGGACCCGCGTGCGGATGCCCGCCATGTCCATCAGCTCGCGCTCGGGGTCGTACCCGATCACCGCGTGCTGGTGGCAGTGCACCTGGGCGACCGCGTCACCCTCCACCCGCGGCGGCTCCCAGTCCGGGGCGTGCTCGCGCAGGAACGCCGCCAGGGTGCGCACCGAGTCTGCGGTGCGGTCGGCGTCCGGCCCCGGCAGCAGCTCGCGCAGGTCGGTGCGGAGCGCCGCGGTGCAGCTCGGCTCCAGCCCCACCACCGGCACCCCCGCCCGGGTGAAGGGCTCCAGCGCACGCACCGACCGCCGCATCACCCGCCGGGCCACCCCCAGCTGCCCGGTCGACACCCAGGTCAGCCCGCAGCACACCGGCCCCTTGGGCAGCACCACCCGGAACCCGGCGTTCTCCAGCACCCGCACCGCGGCCGCCGGCACGCGCGGCTCCAGGTAGGTTCCGAAGGTGTCGGGCCAGAGCACCACCGCGCCCCGGTGCCCCGGGGCCGGCGGGCGGCGCCGGAACCAGCGGGCGAAGGTGGTGCGGGGGAAGGACGGCAGGTCCCGCTCGGGCGCGATGCCCCCGGCCCGCTTCAGCAGCCCCGACAGCCCGGGGGCGCGGGTGAGCCGGTCGATCTCGGCGGGGGCGAGCGCGGCCAGGCGCGCCCACAGCGGCAGCCACCCCATCGAGTAGTGCGCGGCCGGCCGCAGCCGCCCCTTGTAGTGGTGGTGCAGGAACTCGGCCTTGTAGGAGGCCATGTCCACGTCGACCGGGCAGTCGCTCAGGCACCCCTTGCACGACAGGCACAGGTCGAGGCTCTCGCGCACCTCCTCCGAGCGCCACCCGTCGGTGATCACCTCGCCGTTGAGCATCTCGAACAGCATCCGCGCCCGCCCCCGGGTGGAGTGCTTCTCCTCCCGGGTGACCTGGTAGCTGGGGCACATCACCCCCGGCCCGTCGTGCCGTCGGCACTTGCCCACCCCCGAGCAGCGCCGCAGGGCCTTGCCGAAGTCGCCGCCGTCCTCGGTGTAGGAGAGCACGGTCAGCGGCGTCCGCCCCGAGGCCGGGACCCGCAGGTCGGCGTCGAGCGGGCGCGGCTCGACCACCGCGCCGGGGTTCATGATCCCCTTGGGGTCCCACACCGCCTTGAACGCGCCGAAGGCGCGCATCAGCTCCGGGCCGTACATCCGCGGCAGCAGCTCCGAGCGGGCCCGCCCGTCGCCGTGCTCGCCGGAGATCGACCCGCCGTGCTCGACCACCAGGTCGGCGGCGTCCTCCAGGAACGCCCGGTAGCCGCCGATGCCCGCCTGCGTGCCCAGCTCGAAGTCGATGCGCACGTGCAGGCAGCCCTCGCCGAAGTGGCCGTAGACCACCCCGTCGCGCCCGTGCCGCCCCATCAACCGGTCGAACTCGCGCAGGTAGGAGCCGAGCCGTTCGGGGGGCACCGCCGCGTCCTCCCACCCCGACCAGGCCTCGCGGCCGTCCGGGGTGCGGGAGGTCAGCCCCGCCCCCTCCTCGCGGATCCGCCACAGGGCGCGGGTGTGCGCGGGGTCGGTGACCACCGCCGACCCGGTGGGGCGCACACCGCCCTTGAGCGCGGCGACCAGCGCCCGCCCCGCGGCGGCCGCCTCGCCGGAGTCCGGCCCGGCCAGCTCCACCAGCAGCCAGGCGCGCCCCTCGGGCAGCGCGACCCCGGAGCGGGCGCCGGGCCGGTCGAGGCCGGCCACCAGCCGCTCGTTCAGCCCCTCCACGGTCAGCGGCGCGTGCGCGAGGATGTCGGGGACCGCGTCGGCGGCGGTGGGGGCGTCCGGGTAGCCCAGGACCACCAGGGCCTTGGCGGGCGGCGCGGGCACCAGGTTCACCGTGGCGCCCAGGACGGTGACGCAGCCGCCCTCGGTCCCGGTGAGCGCGCGGGCGATGTTGCCGCCGTTCTCCGGCAGCAGCCGGTCCAGCCCGTACCCGGAGACCCGGCGCGCCAGCTTCGGCATGCCGGTGCGCAGCCCGCCCAGGGTGGCCGAGACCAGGTCGCGCAGTTCGGTGTAGACCCGGCCCTCGGTCCCGGGCAGGGCGGCCCTGCGGTCGAACTCCTCCCGGGAGGTGGCGCCGACCTGCATCCGGGTGCCGTCGGGCAGCAGCACGTCCAGCGACTCGACGTTGTCGGCGGTGGTGCCCCAGGCCACCGAGTGCGATCCGCAGGCGTTGTTGCCGATCATCCCGCCCAGGGTGCACCGGCTGTGGGTGGAGGGGTCGGGGCCGAAGGTGAGCCCGTGCGGTGCGGCGGCCTCACGCAGCCGGTCCAGCACCACGCCGGGCTGCACACGGGCGGTGCCGGCGGCGGGGTCGATCTCCTCGATCGCGGTCAGGTGCCGCGAGGCGTCGACGACCACCCCGGGCCCGATGGCGTTGCCGGCGATGCTGGTTCCTCCGCCGCGCGGGGTGACGGGCACCCCGTACTCGGCGCAGGCGGCGACGGCGGCGATGACGTCGTCGACGGTGCGGGGCAGCACCACGCCCAGCGGGACACTGCGGTAGTTGGAGGCGTCGGCGGTGTAGAGGGCGCGGGTGCCGGGGTCGAAGGCGACCTGTCCGGAGACCTCGGCCCGCAGGGCGCGCCGGAGGCCTTCGGCGTCGACGCCGTCGGGGATGTCAGAGCCGCTGAGGGTGTCGCGCATGGCCCCCACCCTGGCGCGCGGCGGTGCCGCGTGACAACCGTCGCACCGTGCGGCGCGCCGCCGGGATACCTGACAGCAGATGGCAGGAGGCGGTGCCAGGGTGGTCCGCATGGACGCGATCGACACGAAGGGGACGGCCGCGCGCGGCGTCGCCTGGGCGGAGTTCGAGCAGGAGGCCCCCGAGCTGGCGGCGCGGGTGCGCGCACGGTTCGAGCGGACCCTGCACCATGTGCTGGCCACCCTGCGCGCCGACGGCGCGCCCCGGGTCAGCGGCACCGAGGTGCAGTTCTACGGTCGGCACCTGACCATCGGCTCGATGCCGGGCGCGGTCAAGGCGCGCGACCTCCAGCGCGACGGCAGATTCGCCCTGCACGCCAACCCGGGCGAGGTGACCCGGGAGGGGGCCGAGGAGGCGATGGGCGACGGCGACGCGAAGGTGGCGGGGACGGCGGTCGAGGTGACCGATCCCGGGGAGCTGGAGGCCTTCCGGGAGGTGGGAGTCCCTCCCGGGCCGTTCCACCTGTTCCGGCTGATGCCGACCGACGTGGTGCTCACCGCGGTGGAGGGCGGTGAGCTGGTGATCCGCCACTGGCGCCCGGGGGAGGACGTGGCCGAGCACCACAGGCAGTGAGGCGGCGTCCGCTGGAGCGGTGTCGCTTTCGGCGGCCGAAGGCCGCCCGCCGATGGCGAGGCACCGATGGCGAGGTACAGGTCAGGACACCGAGCCCGGGACAGGACCGCCCCGAAGCCGACCGGCCGCGCCGGCCTGCTCGGACGGAACCTCACGCTCCAGCGGACACCGCCCAAGGGGACAGCAGGTACCCCGCTCACGGCCGCTTGCCGGACGCCAGGACGCCGCCGGTCGGGGTGGGAAGGGCTGCGACGAATGAGCGGGGCGATTCCCCTGCCCTGCCTGTCGACCCCCGGGCCTCTCGCGCTCCCGGAACAGTGGCAACGACGGCACGGCTGGTGCCCCGCTCCGGCCTGCCTGCCGGGTAGCGGGACCCTTCGGTGCAGAGGAAGGGCAGCGACGGCACAGCCGGTACCCCACTCACGGCCGTCGGCCGGGCGGCGGGTCGTCGGGGTGCCGGGGGCGTTGGCGGCGACGAGAGGCGGCGGTTGCCCAAGTGCCGGCGGTCGGCCGCGAGGTCTCTGCGGCACCGGCGATGAGCAGCGGCAACGGCGCGGCTGGTGCCCCGCTCCGGCCTGCCTGCCGGGCGGCAGGGCCCTTCAGTGCAGGGGAGAGGCGGCGACGACGAAGCAGAGGCGGTTTCCCTGTGTTGCTGGTCGGCCGCCGGGTCGCCCGTGGTCCGGGGAGATGGCGGCGACGGAATGGCCGGTTCCCCGCTCATGGGCCCCGGCCGGGCGGCGGGCCGTGGGGTGCCAGGGGGGAGGGCGGCGGCGAGCAGGCGGGGCGGTTCCCCGGGGCCTCCGGTCGGCTTCCGGGCCTGAAGCGGTGCGGGCAGGGTGCGCGAGCAGGCCCGGTGTCGCCCGCCCGTGCTCGCGGCGCCCCGCCCCGGCCCGCGCCGGGCGCCCCCTGACCAGTGGCCCCCTGCTGACCTGCGGGAATACGCGCCGTCATAGGGTCAGGCGGGCGGAAGCGCGCTGACCGACGCCCCCTGACGGCCCCTGGGTGCGATCCCGGCCAGACCAGAACGGGGTTCGGTACCGCCGTGCCCGTATTGCCCCTATTCGTCCGCCCGTCGAGGGGAGCGGGGTGGCGGAGGAGGAGTGGGGTGCCCGCTCGCTCCGGGCCTGGCGCCGGCGTCGACCCCTTCCCGGCTACGCGGAGCGACCGAGGGTGCCGTAAATGGGTCCGGTGTGCCGGTAGAGGGGGTGTCGGGTACCGAATCCGGTTCTGGTCTGGCCGGGATCGCACGCCCGCCCGCCCCCGGGCGGCGCTCCGAGCGCGCGCGAGACCTCACCCCCTTTCGATCCGGACGAACGGGACGCCCGGCGGGCCGGGTTCGCCGGAGACCGGCCCGGAAGGGCGGTCGTGTCCGCTGGAGTGGTGGAACTTTCGGCCGCGTCCTTGTGAGCGGTGCGACCCCTGCGGCGCCATCGGCGGCCCCGCCCCGGGTGCGCACCCCCTCCTCGCCGTTGATCTCGGGGAAGTCGGGGTAATACCGGCGAGTATTACCCCGACTTCCCCGAGATCAACGGGGGTGTCGATGCGGGCGGCGGGCCGCCCGGCGGCCGCCCTGGAGCAGGGCCCCTCAGCCGTCGCCGCCGCTGTTCCCGGGCCGTGGGAGGCCCGGCCCGACCGCCGTCCCCCCGGGGACCCGCCGCCCCTCGTCGCTGCCATCGCCCCTGCCACTCCGGCGGCTCGCCGCCCGGCCGGGGCCCGTGAGCGGGGCACCCGCCGTGCCGTCGTTGCCGCTGTTCCGGGACCGTGAGAGGCCGGGCGGTCGACGCGCAGGGCCGGGAAACCGGCCCGCCTTGTCGTTGTTGCCCGTCTCCCTGCGCTGAAGGAACCCGTGGGCCGGCAAGCAGGCCGGAGCGGGGTACCTGCTGAGCCGTCGTTGCTGTTCATCGCCGGTACCGGCGGTGCTCCGGCATCCGGCCGCGGCGAGTGAGCGGGGTACCGGCTGCGCCGTCGCCGCCACCGCCCCGGACCACGCGGCAACCCGGCGGCCGACCGGCGGCACCGGGGAACCGCCCCGCCTCTTCGTCGCCGCCGTCCCCATCGCACCGAAGAGCCCCGCCGCCCGGCAAGCAGCCCCGAGCGGGGCACCAGCCGTCCCGTCGTTGCCACCGTTCCCGGGCCTCTCGCAGCCCGGGGTCAGTCCTCTTCCAGGGACTCGTCCATCGCCTCGACCAACTCGGCGTCGGGGTCCATGTCCAGGTTCCACAGCATCAGGCCGCCCAGCTCCTCGCGGCGCACGTACTCCCCCTTCATCCGGACGATCTTCGGGGTGTCGTAGGTCCACCACTCATCGCCGTCGTAGAGCCAGTACGCCCCGTGGACCGGGTCGAAGAAGCGCTGCCCCGGGCGGCCCCGCAGGTCGCCGTAGGAGTCGGTGGCCTCCCCGTAGTCACCCTCGGCGGGCCCCTGGGCCGGGGCGTAGCGGCCGAACCCCTCCGGGGAGACGCCGGACCAGCCGCGCCCGAACCCGGGGAAGCCCAGAACCAGCTTGTCCGCCGGCAGCCCGTGGCCGAGCAGCTGGCGCACCGCCCGGTCGCTGCTGGGATCGTCGTCGTCCCCGGTGGGCGCGTACAGCTGCGAGTGGTGGTCGGTGGTCCTGCTCCACGACCCGGTGAAGTCGTAGCCCTGGACCGTGGCGAAGTCGATGGAGGCGAACACCTCGGGCTCGTAGCTCGCCTCGATGATCTCGGCGTCGTTGGCCAGCGACGCCGACAGCGCGTACTGCTCGCCCGTCTCCTCCTCCAGTGCGTCCAGCTGCCGCCGGAACTCCTGCACCACCAGGGTGAAGTTGCGCGGGTCGTCGGGGTGCTCGACGTTGTCGGGGCGGCCCGACCCGCCGGGCCACTCCCAGTCCAGGTCGATGCCGTCGAAGACGCCCGCGGCCGCGCCCTGCCCGCCCTGCGGCTCGTCGTTCATCCGCGGCAGGTTCCCGCGGATCCACAGGTCGATGCAGGAGGCGACGAACTCCTCCCGGGACTCCTCGGTGCGCACCGCCCGGGAGAAGTAGGTGGAGGTGTTCCAGCCGCCGAGGGAGATGGAGGCCGCGAGCGAGGGGGTCTCCTCGCGCAGCTTGCGCAGCTGGTTGAGGCTGCCGGCGAGCTCCTGCTCATAGGTGTCGGCCTCGCCGTCCACGCTCTCCCCCGCCTCGTAGCGGCGCTGGTAGATCTCCCATGGCTGGTCGGCCTCGGGGTCGATGAAGCACCGCCCCTCCTCGCTGACCTCGCCGAAGGCCCACATCAGGCGGGTGACCCGGTCGGCCGCGCCGCTGTCGCGCACGTCCTTGATCGAATAGCCGCGGTTGGCCGTGTTCCAGTCGGCGAAGTAGGCCAGCCTGCGGAGCCCGTCCTCGCCCACAGGCGAACCGGTATAGTCGACGACACGGGTGAACGCGCCGAAGAACAGGGTGCCGAGGGCCACTGCCGCGACGACACCGATCAGTACCCGCCCCTTGCGGGGCGCCGTCTGCCGCTGCGCTGACATCACCTAGAAAGGTAGCCCCAGCCCCCGGCGCGGATGACACGGACCGGCGCACGCGGCCACATCAGGCCGAACCGCCGGGATCGGGAACCCGGCGGCGGCGCCGGTCGTTCGCCCTCCGCGCCCCGGCCCACGGCCGGCCTCCGCGGCCGGTCCGAGCGACCGGTCCAGGTGGTGCGGTCAGTCCAGGTAGTCGCGGAGCATCTGCGCGCGCGAGGGGTGGCGCAGCTTGGCGAGGGTCTTGGACTCGATCTGGCGGATGCGCTCGCGGGTCACCCCGAACTCCCGCCCCACCTCCTCCAGGGTGCGCGGGTGCCCGTCGGCCAGCCCGAAGCGCAGCTGGATGATGCGCTGCTCGCGGTCGGACAGCCCGCCCAGCAGGTCCACCAGGTGGTCCTGGAGCATGATGAAGGCGGCCGCCTCCACCGGGACCACCGCGTCGGAGTCCTCGATGAAGTCGCCGAAGTCGGAGTCCTCCTCCCCGATGGGGGCCTGGAGCGACACCGGCTCCTGGGCGATGCGCTGGATCTCCTGGACCCGCTCGTCGCCGCACCCGAGCTCACCGGAGAGCTCGGCCGGGGTGGGCTCGCGCCCCAGTTCCTGGTGGAGCTGGCGCTGGACCCGCATCAGCTTGTTGATCGTCTCCACCATGTGCACCGGGATGCGGATGGTCCGGGCCTGGTCGGCGATGGCCCGGGTGATGGCCTGGCGGATCCACCAGGTCGCGTAGGTGGAGAACTTGAATCCCTTGGTGTAGTCGAACTTCTCCACGGCGCGGATGAGCCCCAGGTTCCCCTCCTGGATCAGGTCCAGGAAGAGCAGGCCCCTGCCGATGTAGCGCTTGGCGATCGACACCACCAGGCGCAGGTTCGACTCGATCAGGCGGCGCTTGGCGCGCTCGCCTTCGCGGACGATGGCCTCGAGGTCCTCGGCCGACCCGGCCGCCATCTGGGCGGGTACCGGACCGGCGCGGGCCCGGCGCAGCTTCTCCGCCGCGAACAGCCCGACCTCGATCGATTTGGCGAGTTCGACTTCTTCTTCTGCCGTCAGGAGCGGAACGCGTCCGATCTCGCGCAGGTAGATGCGCACCAGGTCGCTGGTGGGCGCCCGGCGGCCGAGGTCGGCCGCGGCGGCCTCCTCGGCGGCCGGGTCCACGACGTCGACCCCCTGCTGGGCGAGTCCGCGGACGACCTGGTCCAGGGAGTCCGGGGAGATGTCCAGCCGTTCAAGCGCCGTGGCGACGTCGGCCACGGTGACCGGTTCCCCGGATCCGGAGCCCGCCACCAGGTGCGCCACCTGCCGGACCGGAGGCGTTTCGCTGGGCAGCACCGATAGAGCCACTCCTACAGTGTGCCCGCTCGTGCAGCCGAATAGAGAGAACCAGTATTGTCACCCCGCTGCTACCCCGCCCCGGCGATGCGCTCGCGCACCGCGCGTTTGCGCTGGCCGGCGGCGAGGAGCTCGGCGAAGACGCGGTTGTACTCCTCGGCGTCGGCGGCGGGGTCGAGCCGGGCCAGGCGCGATTTCAGGTTTGCCTCGGCCCGATTGGCGGAATGAACGAGAATCGTGTCGATGATGTTCCGGGCGTAGCGCTCGTCGAGCTCGCCGTCGACCTCCACGCGTTCCACGGCCAGTTCGGTGACGAAGGAGCGCAGCGCCTCGCCGGGCGCGGCCTCGCGCAGCCGCGCCGCCCACTGCGCCGGGTCGTCGGCGGCCGCCACGCCCCCCTGCTCCCGGAGCAGCCCGAGCACCGCACGGTGCTGGGGCACGCTGAAGGCGTCCTCGTCCAGCTCGTCGAAGCCGGAGGCCAGCCCCGGCGCCTGGATCGCGATCTTCAGCGCCTGGCGCTCCCGCTGCAGGGAGGGGTCGCGCAGGTCGTAGGGGGCGGACTGGGCGGCGCCGGCCGACGCGGCGGGCGCCGGGGCGGTCCGCGTGCGCCCGCCGGCGCGCCCCGCGGTGCGGGCGCCGCGCGCGTGCTGCTCGACGCGGCGCTGCACGAACTCCTCGTCCATGAGGCCGAGCCAGCGGTCCAGCTCGACGGCGTAGACCTTGCGCACCCCCTCGTTCCGGATGCCCGCAACGATCTCGGCCCCGGCGTCGAGCGCGGCGATGCGCCCCTCCACGGTGTCCAGGTCGTAGCGGGCGATGACCTCGCGCACCATGAACTCGTACAGCGGCTTGGCCTCGTCGATGAGGTGCTCGACCGCCTCGGTGCCCTTCTGCAGCCGCAGGTCGCAGGGGTCGAGGCCGCCGGGCTCGACCGCGACGAAGGTCTGCCCGGCGAAGTTGTGCTCCTCGGCGAAGGCGCGCACCGCGGCCTTGCGGCCCGCGGCGTCCCCGTCGAAGGTGAAGACGACCTTGGCCTTGGTGTGGCCGCGGTCGAACAGGATCCGGCGCAGCAGCTTGACGTGGTCCTCGCCGAAGGAGGTGCCGCAGGTGGCGACCGCGGTGGGCACCCCGCTCAGGTGGCAGGCCATCACGTCGGTGTAGCCCTCGACGACGACCGCCCGGCCCTCCCGGGCCATCTCGCGCTTGGCCATGTCCAGCCCGTAGAGCAGGTGGCCCTTCTTGAAGACGGGGGTCTCGGGGGTGTTGAGGTACTTGGGGCCGTCGTCGGATTCGGAGAGCTTGCGGGCGCCGAATCCGACGGTCTCCCCGGTGACCTCGCGCACCGGCCACACCAGCCGGTCGCGGAACTTGTCGTAGGCGCCGCGCCGCCCCTGGCCGCCCAGGCCCGCGGTGACGATCTCCTTGTCGCTGAACCCCTTGGACCTCAGGTGGGAGGTGAGCGCTTCCCACCCGCCGGGGGCGTAGCCGACGCCGAACTGCGCGGCGTGGGACCCGTTGAAGCCCCGGTCGGTGAGGAACTTCCGGGCGTGCCGGGCCTCGGGGGCGTGCAGCTTCTCGGCGTAGAACTCCTGGGCGATGCGGTGCGCCTCGATCAGCCGCTGGCGCTGCCCCTGGTCACCGCGCTGGGTGTAGCCGCCCTCCTCGTAGCGGAGCCGTACCCCGGCCTTGGCGGCCAGGGCCTCCACGGACTCCACGAAGGAGATGTGCTCCATCTCCTGGACGAACGTGATGACGTCCCCGCCGACCCCGCAGCCGAAACAGTGGTAAAGGCCCCTCGAGGGGGTGACGTTGAAGGACGGGGACTTCTCGTCGTGGAAGGGGCACAGGCCCTTGAGCGACCCGCCGCCGGCGTTGCGGAGCTGGAGGTACTCCCCGATCACTTCGGCGATGGGCGAGCGCTCGCGCACGAGGGCGATGTCTTCGTCTCTGATCCGTCCTGCCACGGACGCCAGGGTAGTCCTCGCCCGTGACTCCGGGCGCACGGGCCTCAGGGGGCCGTGGATCGGGCGGGCCCACTCGTGCGACATTCGAGTGGCGCACCTCACACGGTCCATAGGGTCGGGGTGCGGGACGAGGAGGTGGCCGATGAAGCGGGCACCGGCGGCCGCGGCCGCCCTGCTCCTGGCCGCGCTCCCGGCGGCGGCCGGGTGCGAGGGGAGCGGGCGCGATCCCGGCACGGTGAAGGTCGTCTACCAGGATTTCGGCGCGTTCCGGGCGGCGGACGCGATCATGCGCTCCGTCAAGGAGGAGTTCGAGGCGGCCGACGAGGGCGTGACGGTCGAACTGCACCCGATCGAGGCGCCGGCCGAGGAGTACCAGACCCAGGTCAACCTGATGAACCGGTCGGCCGCCGAGGCGCCCGACATCCTCTATGAGGACAGCTTCACCATCAACCAGGACGTCGAGGCCGGCTACCTGCACCCGCTGGACGAGTACTGGGGGTCCTGGGAGGACGCCGACCAGTACAGCGAGCAGGCCGACGCGGCGGTGACCGCGCGGGACGGGTCGCGGTACGGCGTGATGCTCGGCACCGACACCCGGGGCCTCTGGTACAACCGCACACTCCTGGAGCAGGCCGGGGTCGGGGTCCCCTGGGAGCCGGAGGACTGGGACGCGGTGCTGGAGGCGGCCCGGGCGGTGCAGGAGGAGTTCGGCGACGAGGTGACCGCCTTCAACCTGTTCGGCGGCACCCCGGCCGGCGAGGTCTCCTCGATGCAGGGCTTCCAGATGCTGCTCACCGGGACCGGGGACCGGCTCTACGACGAGGACGCGGAGAAGTGGACGGCCGGGTCGGAGGGGTTCACCGACGCCCTGGAGTTCTACGACACCGTCTACTCCGAGGGCCTGGCCCTGGACACCCGGGACATGCTCAACGCCAACGCCCCCACCCTCAACCTGGAGGAGCGCATGCCCCAGGGGGAGATGGCCATCAGCCTCGACGGGTCGTGGGCCACCCAGACCTGGATCGAGGAGGGCGCCGGCCCCTGGCCCGAGTGGGAGGAGGAGATGGCCTTCACCGCGATGCCCACCCAGGACGGGGCGGACCCCGGCGCCACCAGCCTGTCCGGCGGATGGACGCTGGCCATGGGCGCGAAGACCGCCGACCCGGACCTGGCCTGGGAGGTCATGGCGACGGCGCTGAACAAGGAGAACGCCACCGAGTTCGCGGTGCGCGGCGCGCAGATCCCGGTCCGGGCCGATGTGGCCGAGTCCGAGGAGTACAGGGAGCGCTCCCCCATCGTCGAGGAGGCCAACGAGCTGGTGGAGGTCACCCACTTCCGCCCGGCCTACGCCGAGTACCCGCGGGTGTCGCTGGCGGTCCAGGAGGCCACGGAGCAGGTGCTGCTGGGCGAGGCGACACCGGAGGAGGCCGCGGCCGCCTACGACCGGGAGCTGGCCGAGATCGTGGGTGAGGACCAGGTCACCGGTGGGTGAGGACACCGGGGAAGGCGGTGGGCGGCAGGGGCGACGGGTCCAGCGGGCTGCGCCGCGCAGCGGCCCGAATGAGGGTGGTGGTGGGCGACGGGTCCAGCGGACTGCGCCGCGCAGCGGCCCGAATGAGGGTGGTGGTGGGCGACGGGTCCAGCGGACTGCGCCGCGCAGCGGCCCGAATGAGGGTGGTGGTGGGCGACGGGTCCAGCGGACTGCGCCGCGCAGCGGCCCGAATGAGGGTGGTGGTGGGCGACGGGTCGGGAAGGCGACCACCCCCGCGCCGGGGGTGCGGGTGCTCCCGGTCCTTCCGGCCGCCGTGCTGCTGCTGGCGTTCTTCGCCGCCCCGGTGGTGTGGACGGTGTGGGCCTCCTTCACCGATGCCGCGCTGACCGGGGCGGGGGCGGCGCGGACCTCCTTCGTCGGGCTCGCCAACTTCGAGCGGCTGTTCACCGACCCCGACGCCCTGCGGGCGACCCTGCTCACCGCCGTGTTCCTGATCGGGTCGGGGATCGTGGGGCAGACCGTGCTGGGCATGCTCCTGGCCCTGCTGATGCAGGGCCGCCGCCCGTGGGTGCGCACGGTCGTGGGCGGCATCGTGGTGGGCGCCTGGGTGCTGCCCGAGGTGGTGGCCGGGTTCGTGTGGGCGGCGTTCCTGGAGCGCGAGGGCACCCTCAACCGGATGCTGGAGGCGCTGGGGGCACCGCAGCAGGCGTGGCTGACCGCCCTGCCGATCCTGGCGGTGATCCTGGCCAACACCTGGAAGGGCACCGCCTTCTCGATGATGGCCTACTCGGCCGCGCTGTCGGAGGTGCCCACCGACCTGAAGGACGCGGCACGGGTGGACGGCGCCGGGCCGCTCGGCGTGGTCCGGCACGTGGTGCTGCCGCTGCTGCGCCGCACCGTCGCGGCCACCCTGCTGCTGGTGACCCTGCAGACGGTGCAGGTGTTCACCCTGATCTACGTGATGACCGCCGGCGGTCCGGCAGGGCGCAGCACCACCCTGCCGCTGCTGATGTACACCGAGGCGCTGCGGCTGGGCGACATCGCCTACGGCACCACGGTCGCCCTGGCGCTGCTGGCGGTGGCCGCCCTGTTCTCCGCGGTCTACCTGCGCACGCTCCGCCCCGAGGAGGTCCGATGACGGCGCGCTCCCCGGCCGGCCGCCGCACGGCCCGCCCCGTCCGCCCCGTCCGCCCCGTCGGCACGGCCCGGCCCGCCCGGCGCGCCTGGACGGTGGCGGCGCCCCGGCGGGCGGCCGCCGCCGTGCTGGTGCACACACTGCTGGCGCTGCTGGCCGCGGCCTTCGCGCTCCCCGCGCTGTGGCTGCTGGCGGCCTTCGACGCCGACGCCTCGGCGCGGGCCCGGCTCCCGGCGGAGCCGACGCTGGAGCACTTCGCCTCGGTCGCCACCGCCGACACCCTGTTCGTCCCGCTGGGCAACTCGCTGTGGATCTGCGGCGGCGCGGCGGTGGTGACGGTGGCGGCCTCGGTCCTGGCGGCCTACCCGCTCTCCCGCTTCCAGCTGCGGTTCGGCCGCCCGTTCCTGTACACGGTCCTGTTCGCCACGGGGCTGCCGATCACCGCGATCATGGTGCCGGTCTACAGCCTGTTCTCCCGGGTGGGGATGGTGGACTCGCGCTGGGGGGCGATGCTGTTCCTGGCCGCGGCCGGGCTGCCGTTCGGGATCTGGCTGACCAAGAGCTTCATGGACGGCATCCCGGTGGAGCTGGAGGAGGCCGCCTGGGCGGACGGGGCCTCGGCCCGGCAGTCGCTGCTGCGGGTGGTGGTGCCGCTGGCGCTGCCGGGCCTGTCCGTGGTGGGCGTGTTCACCCTGGTGCTGGCCTGGGGGAACTTCTTCGTGCCGTTCGTGCTGCTGCAGTCCCCCGAGCGGCTGCCGGCCGCGGTGCGGATCTACACCTTCTTCGGCCAGTACGGCTCGATGGACTACGGCCCGCTGGCGGCGTACGCGCTGCTGTACACCCTGCCGGTGGTGCTGCTCTACGCCGCCGTCTCGCGCTTCCTGGGCGGCGGGTTCTCCCTGGGAGGCGCCATGAAGGGGTGACCCCCTGCCGGGCGGCCGCGTCGGCCCGGACCCGTCGTCCGGGCCCGAGCCGACGCGCACGGCGGTGGCCGCGCACCGGGGGCCGGTGTGCGGATCCGGCTAGAGCGTCGGGCGGACCTCCGCCCCCCGTCCCGTGCCGCGGCCCGATTCGTCCCCGGCCTGACGGGCGGGGTCCCCGGATCCCTCGGCGGCCTCCGGCCCCCCGGTGCCGTCGCCCCCGGAGGACCCGCCCCCGCCGCCGCGGGCCCCGAGGGCCGCGCGGAGCCGGCCGAGGCCGGAGGCGAGCAGCCCCTTCTTGCCCAGCACGTCGAAGGCGACCGCGATGAGCAGCACCAGGCCCTTGATCGCCTGCTGCCAGTCCACGCCCAGCCCGATGATCGACATGCCGTTGTTGAGCACGCCCATGACCAGGGCGCCGACCACCGCGCCGACGACGGTGCCCACACCGCCCGAGGCGGACGCCCCACCGATGAAGGCGGCGGCGATCGCGTCCAGCTCGAACATGGTGCCCGCGCCGGGCGCGGCGAGGTTGAGCCGGGCGGTGAACACCAGCCCGGCCAGCGCCGACAGCGCCCCCATGTTCACGAACACCCAGAACACGGTGCGCTTGGTGCGCACCCCGGACAGCTCGGCGGCCTTGGGGTTGCCGCCGGTGGCGTAGACCCGGCGGCCGGGCACGGTGGCCGCCATGAACAGCGCGTATCCGGCGATGAGCACCAGCAGCAGGGCGCCGACCACGGGGATCCCGCTGTGCAGGGCGAAGGCGGTGCACAGGGCGAGCACCGCCGCGGCGGCCAGCGCCTGGACGGCCAGCGCCGCGGGGGCGGGCAGGACCCTGATCCCGTGCCGCAGGGCCCGGGCGCGGGAGGCGCGCAGGCCGGCGACGACCAGGGCCGCCACCGCGGCCCCCAGGGCCAGCGGGACGATGTCGACCCCGGCGACGTCGAAGCCCGGCACGAACCCGGTGGCCAGCGTGCGCGCCGAGGACGGCAGGTCGCCGACCGACTCGCCGCCGAGCACCAGCAGCGTCAGGCCGCGGAAGACGAGCATCCCGGCCAGGGTGACGATGAACGCGGGCAGCCCCACGTAGGCCACCCAGAACCCCTGCCAAGCCCCGATCAGGCCGCCGACCAGCAGCGACAGCGGCAGGACCAGGAGCAGGGGCAGGCCCCATTCGGCCAGCATGATGGCGGACACGGCGCCGGTGAAGGCCACGACCGACCCCACCGACAGGTCGATGTGCCCGGTGATGATCACCAGCATCATCCCCACGGCGAGGATCAGCACGTAGGAGTTCTGCAGGACCAGGTTGCTCACGTTGGCGGGCTGCAGCAGCAGCCCGCCGGTCAGGATCTGGAACAGGACGACGATCAGGGCCAGGGCGATGACCATGCCGTACCGGCGGGCGTTGCCGCGCAGCACCGCGCGCACGGAGGCGGCCCCGCCGGCCGCCGCCTTCACCGGCCCCCCTCGCGTGCCCCGCCCGCGCGGGCGGTGGGTCCGGGCGTGCCCGGCGCGCCGGTCATCAGCGTCATGAGTGCCTCCTGGTCGGCTTCGTCGGCGGGCAGGCAGCCGGTGATCCGCCCCTCGCACATGGCGTAGACGCGGTCGCACATGCCCAGCAGCTCGGGCAGCTCCGAGGAGATGAGCAGCACGCACGCCCCCTCGGCGGCCATCGCCCGCACCGCCTCGTAGATCTCGTACTTGGCGCCCACATCGACGCCGCGGGTCGGCTCGTCGAGGATGAGCAGGTCGGGGCGGGTGTAGACCCACCGGCCGAGCACGACCTTCTGCTGGTTGCCGCCGCTGAGCTCGACCACCGCCTGCCCGGTGTCCCGGCAGCGCACCCCCATCCGGGTGCGCAGCTCCTCGGCCGCGGCCTGCTCGGCGGCGGCGTCCACCACCCCGGCCCGGCCGAGGCGCCCGAGCCCGGCCAGCGTCAGGTTGGTGCGCACCGGGTCGTCCAGCACCAGGCCGAGCTCCTTGCGGTCCTCGGGCACGTAGGCGATCCCGGCGGCGACGGCCTCGGCGGGGTGGCGCGGGGCCACGGGCGCGCCGTCCTTGAGCAGCGTCCCGCGCACGTAGCGCCCGTAGGCCCGGCCGAACAGGCTCATGGCCAGCTCGGTGCGGCCGGCGCCCATCAGTCCGGCGAGCCCGGCGACCTCCCCCGCCCGGACCTGCAGGTGGGCGCCGTCGACGATGCGGCGGCCCCGCTGCACCGGGTGGTCCACGGTCCAGTCGCGCACCTCGAAGCGGGCCGGCCCGGCGCCGCCGGGCGGGCCGGGGTAGCGGTGCTCCAGGTCCCGGCCGACCATGCCGCGGATGATGCGGTCCTCGGTGGCCTCGCCGCGGGCCGCGTCCAGGGTCTCGATGCTGCGGCCGTCGCGCAGCACGGTGATCCGGTCGGCGACCCGCGTCACCTCGTCGAGCTTGTGGGAGATGAGGATGGAGGCGATGCCCTGCTCCTTGAACTCCAGCAGCAGGCGCAGCAGGGCGTCGCTCTCGGCCTCGTTGAGGGCGGAGGTGGGCTCGTCGAGGATGAGCACCCGCACCTGCTTGGCGATGGCCTTGGCGATCTCCACGAGCTGCCGGCGGCCCACGCTCAGCTCGCCCAGCGGGGTGGAGGGGTCGACGTCAAGGCCGACCCGCTCCAGCTGGGCCCTCGACCGGGAGACCGACGCCTCCTGGTCGACGAAGGACAGTCCGAGCCGCCGGCGGGCGCGCTCGTTGCCGAGGAACACGTTCTCGGCGACGGTGAGCTGCGGGACCAGGGCCAGCTCCTGGTGGATGATGGCGATGCCCGCGCGCTCGCTGTCGGAGGTGGAGGCGAAGCGGCGCTCGTCCCCTTCCACCTCCACCCGGCCCTGGTAGGAGCCGTGCGGGTGCACCCCGCTGAGCACTTTCATCAGGGTGGACTTGCCGGCGCCGTTCTCCCCGGTCAGGGCGTGGATCTCGGAGGGGCGGACCTCCAGGTCCACCCCGTCCAGCGCGACCACGCCGGGGAAGGTCTTGCGGATGCCGCGCATCCGCAGCACCGGCGGCCCCTCGGTCGGAGCGGTCATTTCAGGTCCGACTCCTCGTAGTAGCCGCTGTCGATGAGGACCTCCTCGTAGTTGGAGGCGTCGACCGAGACCGGCTCCAGCAGGCGGGCCGGCACCACCTTGGCGCCGTTGTCGTAGGTCTCGGTGTCGTCGACCTCGGGCTCCTCGCCGCGGGCCAGCGCGTCGGCCATCTCCGCGGCGGAGTCGGCCAGGGCCCGGGTGTCCTTGAACACCGTCTGGGTCTGCTCCCCGGCGATGATCGACTTGACCGACGCCGTCTCGGCGTCCTGGCCGGTCACCACCGGCAGCGGCTTGTCGTCGGTGCCGTACCCGGCGCCCTTGAGGGAGGAGATGACGCCGGTGCTGATGCCGTCGAAGGGCGAGAGCACCGCGTCCAGCTCCCGGTCGGAGTAGTGCGCGCCGAGCAGGTTGTCCATCCGGTCCTGGGCGACGGCGCCGTCCCAGCGGTTGGTGGCGATCTGGTTCATCTCGGTCTGGCCGCTGGGGACCTCCAGCACGCCGTCGTCGATGTAGGGCTGCAGGACCGACATGGCCCCGTCGAAGAAGTAGTAGGCGTTGTTGTCGTCGGGGGAGCCGCCGAACAGTTCGATCGACACGGGTCCCTCGGCCTCGTCCAGGCCGAGCTCCTGGACGATGTACTCGGCCTGGAGCACGCCCACTCCGAAGTTGTCGAAGGTGGCGTAGGCGTCCACGCCTTCGCTCTCCATGATGAGCCGGTCGTAGGAGAGCACCGGGATGCCCGCGTCCTCGGCGGAGCCCACCACCTCGGTCAGGGCCTCGCCGTCGACCGGGGCGACCACCAGGACGTCGACGTCCTTGGTGATCATGTTCTCGATCTGGGCGACCTGGTCCTCCACCACGTCCTCGGCGTACTGCAGGTCGGTGCCGTAGCCGGCCTCCTCCAGGGAGGCGACCATGTTCTCGCCGTCCTGGACCCAGCGCTCCCAGGACTTGGTGGGCATGGAGATGCCGACGGTGCCGCTCTCGCCTTCGGGCCGGGCGGCGTCGCCGACGCCCCCGCAGGCGCCGGCGGCCAGGGCCAGGGCGGCCCCCAGGGCCGCGGCCCGTACGGTGCGCCCGGTGCGCCCTGTGCGCCCGGTGCGGTTCTCGCTCATGGCGTTCATCGCTCTTCGCCTCCTCGGTTCAGGGGTCAGGCCTGCGGCCCGGTGAGTTCCACGCAGGTCCAGGAGACCGGCGGCAGGACCGCCGTCAGGCGCCCGCCGTCCAGGCGCACGTCCTTGTTCTCCTTGAGGACGACCCGCTCGGGGTCGTCGGCGGTGTTGGCGGCGTACACGTCGTCGTCGGCCAGGGTGAGCGCGGAGGCCGCGGCCATGCCGTCCAGCCCGCGCAGGTCCGCCGCGACCTCCATGGGGGTGTCGGTGGAGCGGTTGACCAGGAACAGGGCGGCCCGTCCGGCGTCGCGGTCGTAGGTGGCGGCGGCGTCGAGGAGCGGCACCTCGCCGTAGAGCGCGGTGTCGTGGCGGGGCGCGGCGGGCTCGACCCGCAGCACCTGCCCGCGGGCCGCGGCGGCGGTGCGGGCGAAGGGGTGGAAGGTGGTCTGGCGCCAGGCCCGGCCGCCGGGCTCGGTCATGATCGGCGCGATCACGTTGACGAGCTGGGCCTGGGATGCGGCGGTGACCCGGTCGGCGTGGCGGAGCAGGCTGTTGAGCATGCCGCCGACCACGACGGCGTCGGCCACGTGGTAGCGGTCCTCGATGACGCGCGGGGCCACCGGCCAGTCGGTGGGCGGGTTCTCGGCCTCCTCGCGCTGGAACCGGCTGAGGTACCACACGTTCCACTCGTCGAAGGAGAGCATGATCTTCTTGGAGCTCTTGCGGCGCGCCCCGACGTGGTCGGCGGTGGCCACGACCTCCTCGATGAAGCGGTCCATGTCGGCGGGGGCCGCCAGGAAGCTGCGCAGGTCGCCGTCGTACTCCTCGTAGTAGGCGTGCAGCGAGACGAAGTCGACCTCGTCGTAGCACTCGCCCAGCACCTCGGCCTCCCAGGCGCCGAAGGTGGGCATGGAGCGGCCGGAGGAGCCGCAGGCCACCAGTTCCAGCCCGGGTTCGGCGGTGCGCAGGGCGCGTGCGGTCTCGGCGGCCAGGCGCCCGTACTCGCGGGCGGTCTTGTGTCCCAGCTGCCAGGGGCCGTCCATCTCGTTGCCCAGGCACCACATGCCGATCGCGTGCGGGTCGGGGGCGCCGTTGGCGATGCGCATGTCGCTCAGGGCGGTGCCGCCGGGGTGGTTGGCGTACTCGTGCAGGTCCAGGGCCTCCTGGATGCCGCGGGTGCCCAGGTTGACGGCCATCATCGGTTCGATGCCCAGGCCGCGGGTCCAGCGCATGAACTCGTCGAGGCCGAACTGGTTGGTCTCGGTGCTGTGCCAGGCCAGCTCGCGGCGGACGGGCCGGTCCTCCTTGGGGCCGACGCCGTCCTCCCAGCGGTAGCCGGAGACGAAGTTGCCGCCCGGGTAGCGGACGGTGGTCACGCCGAGCTCGCGGACGAGCGCGGCGACGTCGCTCCGCAGCCCGTCGGCGTCGGCCGCGGGGTGGTCGGGTTCGTAGATGCCGGTGTAGACGCAGCGGCCCATGTGCTCGACGAAGGAGCCGAAGAGCCGGCGGTGGACGGGCGCCACGGCGAATGCGGGGTCGAGGGTGAGTTCGGCCTTGTGCACGCGGTGTCCTCTCTGGGGCGGGTCGGTGGGGCCGGTGGCCCCGGGGGCGGCGGGCCGCCCCCGGGGCGGTGCTCCCGCGGCGGGGAGCCGGGGTTGCGGGCGGGGGTCAGTGGGCCAGGACGGGCCAGCCGTCCCCGGTCCACCGCACGCGCTCGATTCCGAGGCGGAAGTCGCCGGGGGTGCCGTAGGGCCCGTAGGTGTGGTAGGCGATGCGCCCCTCGGACAGGGACTGGCCGCCTGCGGCGACGTCCCCGCCGCGCTCGGCGAGGATGACGGTGCCGCCGCCCTCGGTCATGGGCACGCCCTCGGCGTCGGTGAAGGGGCCGGTGGGCGCGTCCGAGCGGCCGACGGCGATCTTGTAGGTGCTGTCGGTGCCCTGGCAGCAGGCGTCGAAGGAGACGTAGAGGTAGTAGTCGCCGCCGTGCTCGGCGATGTAGGGGGCCTCGATGCGGTTGTCGCCCTCGCCGCGGTCGGCGATCCTGAACGGCTGCGCGCCGTCGGCGGGCTTCCCGCCGGGCCAGTCCAGGGGGAGCATGTAGATGCCGCCCCAGTGCGACCCGAAGGCCATCCACGGGTTCCCCGACCCGTCCTCGACGATCCCGGGGTCGATGGCGTTGTAGGGGTCGCCCTCGTGGCTCTCGAAGACCTTGCCGCGGTCGACCCAGGCGTAGTCGGGGTCGTCGGGGTCGAGGGTGGTGTTGGTGGCCAGGGCGATGACCGAGCGCTGGGAGCCGAAGGTGGAGGCGGAGTAGTACAGGTAGTAGGTGCCGTCGTGCTCGTAGACCTCGGGCGCCCACAGGTTCTCCACGCCCGGGACCTCCTCGGAGAGCCAGGCGGGCTTGGTGTCCCAGACCGTGCCGGCGTTCTCCCAGTGGTTCCCGTTGGCCGAGGTGCGGATCTGGACGTTGCCGTCGCCGACGGCCTGGTCGCCGGTGCCGAAGACGTACCAGTCCTCCCCCGGGCCGCCGGCGACCAGGGCCGGGTCGTGGACGCGGACGTCGCCGGTGAGCGGGGGCGGAGGGGCGGACGAGGGGGCCGCGGGGTCCGCCGCGGCCTGCTGGGTGGCCGCACAGGCGGCCAGGACCGCCAGGGCCGCGGCGACGGCCGCGGTCATCGGGGTGCGGGGCATGGGGGGTACCTCCGGTGGGTGTTTCGGGGTGCGGGTCGGGGCCGGGGGCCGGGGGCGGGCGGGCCGGTGCGGCTACTTGAGGCCCGCGTCGGTCACGCCCTTGACGATCTGGCGCTGGAAGAGCATGAAGACGGCGATCAGGGGCGCCGCGCCCAGCACGGCGGCGGCCATCTGCTGGGCGTACTGGATGCCGTAGGCGCCCTGCACGGTGCCCAGGCCGACCGGGACCGTCATCAGCGCGGGGTCGGTCGTGGCCACGAAGGGCCACAGGAAGTTGTTCCAGGCCTGGACGAAGGTGAAGATGCCGACCGCGGCGAGGATGGGCCCCGACATCGGCAGCACGACCGAGACCAGCACCCGCAGGTGCCCGGCGCCGTCGAGGTGGGCGGCCTCCAGGTAGTCGTGCGGGATCGCGTCGAAGAACCGCTTGAGGATGAAGATCATGACCGGGGCCACGACCTGCGGCAGCGCCACGCCCCAGTAGGTGTCGACCATGCCCAGCAGCCGCATCTGGTCGAACAGCGGCACGATCAGCACCTGCGGGGGCACCATGATGCCCGCGATGAACAGCAGCAGCAGGGCGTTGCGGCCGCGGAAGGAGGTGCGGGAGAAGGCGTAGGCCGCCAGGGCGCACAGCACCAGGGTCAGCGCGGTCACCAGGGTGGAGATGACGGTGCTGTTCAACAGCCACTGCTGGATGTCGCCGCGCGCGATGACCTGGCGGTAGGCCTCGACCGTCGGCCCGATCGGCAGCCAGCGGATCGGCACCGCGGTGGTCTCGGCCTCGGGCTTGAAGGAGGTGAGCAGCGCCCACACCAGGGGCAGCAGCCACAGCACGGCCAGGACGAGGGCGGAGACGGTGGCGGCGGCCCCCGTCGGGGAGATGCGCCGCCGGCGGCGGGGCGCGGCCGCCGCGGGGGCGGGGGCGGGTGCGGCGGCGGGCGCCGGGGTCGCGGTCGGGGCGCTCATGCGGTGTTCTCCTTCCTGGTGAACAGCCAGAACTGCAGGACGGAGACGGCGATGATCACCGCGAAGAACAGGTAGGAGATCGCCGAGGAGTAGCCGATGCGCAGGTTGGTGAAGCCGCTGTCGAAGATGTAGCCGATGATCGGGCGGGCGGCGTAGTCCGGCCCGCCCGAGCCGTTGGTCATCAGGTACGCCTGGTCGAACAGCTTGAGCGAGGCCACCATCTGCAGCAGCACCACGATCGCGGTGGTGCGGTTGAGCAGCGGCAGGGTGATGCGGCGGAACCGCTGCCAGGCGCCGGCCCCGTCCAGCGAGGCCGCCTCGTAGACCTGGCCCGGGATGCCCTGAAGCGCGGCCAGGTAGAGCAGGTAGTTGAAGCCGACCGTCCACCACACGGTGGTGCCCGCGATGGCGAGCAGCACGGTGCCCTCGTCGCCGAGCCAGTTCACCTCGGGCAGGCCCGCACCGGTAAGGACGCCGTTGAGCATGCCGAACCCGGGCTGGTAGATCCACACCCAGATCAGCGAGACCACCGCGACCGGCAGCAGGAAGGGCGAGAAGAAGGAGAAGCGCAGGAACCAGCCCACGCGCACCGCCCGCTGGGTCAGCACCGCCATCAGCAGCGCGACCGCCACCAGCGGCGGGGTGGTCATCAGGGTGAACAGCAGGGTCGTCCACAGCGACCGCCACACCATGGGGTCGGCGGCCATCTCGGCCCAGTTGTCCAGGCCGACGAACGAGGGCGCGGCCCCGGTCAGCGAGCGGTCGGTGAAGCTGGTCCACAGCCCGGCGCCCAGCGGCCAGAGCAGGAACACGGCGAAGAGCAGGGCGAAGGGCAGGGCCAGGGCGGGGCCTGCGAGGTCGGCGCGGCTGCGCGCGCGCCGGGGCGGGGAGCCGGTGGCGGAGGTTCCGTGGGGGTCGGATCTGCTCGCCTGGCCCGCCGTCGGGGGTGCCGTCATGGCGGACTCCAAGGTCGCGGAAGCGTGCCTGAGGGGGTGGGCCCCTCGCGGGGCCGGGCCCGGCCGGGCCGGGGGCGGTGGCGGGGGTGCGGGCCGCCGGTCGTCAGGGGGTGCGGGGTGTCGGTTCGGGCCCCGCCGTTCGGGGCGCCGGGGGGCGCGGGCTCAGGCCGGGGGCGGGGTGTCGATGAGCTTCTGCACCGCGCGCTTGAAGCCCTCCAGGGTCTGCTCGGGGGTGGACGAGCCGTTGTGCACGCCGGCCATGACCGAGTTGGCCTCGGACATCAGGGCCGCGGCCGACCCGCTGAACCAGGCGTCCGGGTCGAGCTGCACGTTCTCGGCGGCCGCGCGGTACTCCGACTGCGGCTCCAGCGCCGCGTAGTCCTCGCTCTCCACCACCGGGAGGTAGGCGGGGGTGTGGCCCCCGCCGGCCCAGACGAGGCTGTTCTTCAGCATCCAGGCGGCGTAGGCGACGGCGGCCCGGACGGCCTCGTCGTCGCGGTCGCGCCGCTGCGGGAGGACGAACACGTGGGAGTCGCCCTGGCCGAGCTCGTCGCCGAAGACGCCGGGGAAGGGGCGCATCCCGAAGTCCATGCCGGCGTCCTGGAAGGTGGGCAGCTCCCAGTTCCCGGCCAGCATCAGCCCGGCGATGCCGTTCTGGAAGTTGGCCGGGGTCGCGGGGGCGTCGGAGGCCTCGGGGGCCAGGCCCTCCTGGCTGACGCGGCGCAGGAAGTCCAGGCTCTGCAGCGCCTTGTCGTCGTCGATGCCCAGCTCGCCCTCCAGGGTCATCTCCCCGCCCAGCTGGCGGTAGAGCGACCAGAACTGGCGCCAGGCCCCGGTGGTGTCCATGACGATGCCGTACTGCCCGGTGACCTCCTTGACGGCGGCCAGCACGTCGAACAGCTCCTCGACGCCGGAGGTGCGCACCAGGGTGCCGTCGGACTCCAGCACCCCGGCCTGCTCGCAGACCTCCCGGTTGTAGTAGGTGACCACCAGGTGGGTGTCGAGCGGGATCGCGTACAGCTCCCCGTCGACCGTGGCCTTCTCCCACAGGGAGGACCGGACGGTCTCCTCGGTGATGCCGAACTCGGCGAGCACGTCGCGCGGGACCGGGTCGATGAGGGTGCCGGCGCCCATGCCCTTGACCCGGGACAGGTGCAGGGTGCCGATGTCGAACGAGCGGCCGCCGGCGGCGCCCATGGCGAACTTGGTGTAGTAGGGGTTGCCCCACAGGTAGGTGGTGGGGCGCAGGTCGTACTCGGGGTGCTCGGCGGCGAACCGCTCGTGCATCTCGACCATGCGCGCCCCGTCGCCCCCGGTGAACAGGTTCCACTGGCGGATCGGGGTGCGCGCACCGGTCTCGACGGCGGTGCCGGCGCCGCAGCCGGTCAGGGCCAGGCCGGCGGCGGCGAGCCCGCCGGCCAGCAGCGAGCGGCGGCCGACGCCGGGGGG
This sequence comes from Nocardiopsis baichengensis YIM 90130, assembly GCF_000341205.1. NCBI lineage: Bacteria > Bacillati > Actinomycetota > Actinomycetes > Streptosporangiales > Nocardiopsidaceae > Nocardiopsis > Nocardiopsis halophila. The sequence goes on from NZ_ANAS01000009.1 coordinate 213,635, forward strand.
AGGGGCCGAAGGCGGGTCGACGTTCATGGGGTGCTCCTGGGACGTCGCGGAGTCAAGGGGGGAAGGGTGGGCGCCGCCGCTCCCCCGCGCGGAGGGCGGCGCCGTCGGAGGGGCGTCGGGCGGCCGCCGGGGAGGAGCCGGCGGCCGGTGGGGCGGACGGGTCAGACCGGGCGGTACTCGACCCCGGAGGCGGTGCAGAAGGACTCCCAGTCCGCGGCGGTGCGGCCGGGGGTCATGGTGATGTGGTGGGTGCCGCCGGCGGCGAGCCAGCCGTCCATGCAGCCGCGCACCCCGCTGTCGGGGCGGAACATGCCGTAGGGCATCTCCAGGGACGGCATGGGCGGCTCGTCCAGCACCTCGCCCTCGGCGACCACCAGCCGGAACCGGCCGCCGCCGAGGGTGACCAGGCTGGCCAGGGTCGCCGGGCCGGGCTGGATGCGGAACAGCAGGGTGGGCGGGTCGTCCAGGCCGCCGATGGCCAGCGGGCGCTTGATCAGCCGCACGGGCTCGTCGTCCCGGGCGACCTTCCAGTTGCCCTCGCCCATGTGGCTCATCAGGATCGCGTCGCGGGGGAAGTCCATCGCGTACATCTCGGTGAAGTGCCCGAGGCCGGTCAGCCGGTGCCCGGCGTAGACCAGCGCGGCGGCGGGCACGTCGCCCTCGCCCGCGAAGCCGTAGCCGCGCGCCATCAGGCTGGAGGCGGCGGCCATGGGCAGCCGGGCGAACCGCCCGTCCTCGCCCAGGGCGTCGAAGTGGGTGGAGTAGGCCGCACAGCCGTGGCGCTCCAGCACCCGCTCGATACCGAGCTGGAGGCGGGCGTGGTCGTCCAGCTCCTCTTTGGACAGGCGCTCGTCGATCTCGAACCGGCCGCGCTCGGCCTCCAGCAGCTCGGCGACCTCCCCCTCGGTCAGGGCGGCCATGGTGCGGTGGAGTTCGCCCTGGGCGATGTGCACCACCTCGGGCCCCAGGTGGCGCAGGAGCTCGCTCTCGTCGACGCGGGCGTCGCCCATGCCGTTCATGGGGTAGCCGAAGACGCCGACCTTGAGCGCGGTGAGCGCGGTGGCCGCGCGCGCGGCGCGCGCCCAGCGGCCCACCCGCTCGCGGAAGGCGGGGCTGCCCCGGTCCTCGGTGACCACGTCGAAGGGCAGGCCGGCGCGGACCATCGCGTTGGCGGTGTCCTGGGCGCCGTGGATGCCCTGGTTGTAGGTCATCTCGGCCATGCCCCAGCGGTCGGTGATCCGCGGCTCGGGCTGGATGTTGGCCAGGCACACCGGCAGGCGCATGTGCTGGAACAGCCGGGCCACCCGCAGCGAGGGGCCGTAGGTCAGCATGACCACCAGGACGCCGTCCAGCCCCTCGTCCTCGAAGCGGCGCACCGTCGCCTCGGCGTCCTCGCGGCCGCGCACCGGCGGCGCGGCGGTGACCTCGGCAACGCCCTCCAGGGAGGAGGCGACCTCCTGGGCGTAGGCGTACTGGCGCTCGGTGATGCCGGGCAGCATGTCGTCGTAGAGCGGCTGCATGATGCCCAGCAGGCCGATGCGGGGAAGGTCGCTCACGGGTGCTGTCTCCTTTGCCCGTAGACGTTCTGGTAGCGGTCGTAGAGGGCGTCGACGTGCTCCTGCGGGAGCGGCTCGACGGGGCCGCCCTGGCGGGCGATGTGCACCGTGCGCGCGACGTCCTCGCACATCACGGCGGCCTTGACGGCGGCCTTGGCGTCCTTGCCGACGGTGAAGACGCCGTGGCCGCGCATGAGGACCGCCGGGGAGCGGTGGCCGCGCAGGGTGGCGACGATGCCGCGGCCGATGTCGTCGCCGCCGATCAGGGCGAAGGGGCCGACCGGGATCTCGGCGCCGAACTCGTCGGCCATGGCGGTGATGGCGCACGGGACGGGCTCGCCGCGGGCCGCCCAGGCGGTGGCGTAGGTGCTGTGGGTGTGGACCACGCCGCCGACCTCGGGCATCTCCCGGTAGACGTAGGCGTGCGCGGCGGTGTCGCTGGAGGGGCTGTGCTCGCCGTCGACGGGGGTGCCGTCCAGGGCGCAGACCACCATGGAGGCGGGGGTCAGTTCGTCGTAGGACAGCCCGCTGGGCTTGATGGCGAACAGGTCGGTGCCGGGGATCCGCTCGGAGATGTTCCCGCTGGTCCAGGTGACCAGGTTCCAGCGGGGCAGCTCGGCGTGGAGCGCGCACACCCGGTCGCGGGTGCGGGCGGCGGCCTCGGCGGCCTCCGGCGGCAGCGGTGCTTGGGTCATCGGCTCCTCCGGTCGGGGGCTCATGCGTCCGCGGCCCGGGACGGGGCGGTGTCGGTGGGTGCCGTGTCGGCGGGATCGGTGCCGGCCGGCGCGGCCTGGGGCGGGACGGCGCCGGCCGCGGGGTCCTCGGCCAGGGCGGTGTTGCGGATCTCCCGCAGCCGGTGCAGTGCGCCGCTGCCGCCGCGGCCGAAGTGGTCGTGCAGCTCGGTGTAGACCGCGTAGAGGCGGTCGTAGGCGGCGGTGCGGGCGGGGTCGGGGCGGACCGCCTCCCGCGTGCGGCCGCCCATGGCGGCCGAGGCCGCGGGCAGGTCGGGGTGGGCCCCGGCGGCGACCGCGGCGTGGATCGCGGCTCCGGCGGCCGGGCCCTGGTCGGAGTCGGCCAGGTGCAGCGGGCGGCCGAGCACGTCGGCGTAGACGCCCATGACGAAGGGGTTGCGCTTGAGGCCGCCGGCCACGGTGAAGCCGCGCACCGGAACCCCGGAGGCCTCGAAGGCGTCGACGATGGTGCGGGCGCCGAAGGCGGTGGCCTCCACCAGGGCGGCGTAGACGTCCTCGGGCCGGGTGGCCAGGGTGAGCCCGGCGAGGACGCCGGACAGGTCGTGGTCGACCAGGACCGAGCGGTTGCCGCTGTGCCAGTCCAGGGCCACCAGGCCGTGCGCGCCGGGCGGGCGGCCGGCGGCGCGGCCGGAGAGCAGGTCGTGCAGGGACAGCCCGCGCTCGGCGGCTTCCCGGGAGGCCGATCCCCCGGCGAAGGAGTCGGCGAACCAGGCGAAGATGTCGCCCACGCCGCTCTGTCCGGCCTCGTAGCCCCACAGTCCGGGCACGATGCCGCCGTGCACCACCCCGCACATGCCCGGGACCTCGGCCGGGGCGCCGGCGCCGGCCTCGGCGTTCATCACGTGGCAGGTGCTGGTGCCCATCACCGCGAGCATCTCCCCGGCCGCGACGGTGTCCGCCGAGGCTGCGGTAACGTGGGCGTCGATGGCGCCCACCGCCACCGGGGTGCCCTCGGGCAGGCCGGTCCAGGCGGCGGCGCGGGCGGTCAGGCCGCCGGCCCGCCCGCCCTGCTGCGACAGCGGGAAGGCGATCTTGTCCTCGGCGAAGGAGGCGAAGCGGGGGTCCAGGGCGGCCAGGAAGTCGCGGGAGGGCCAGGCGCCGTCCTGGTGGATCCCCTTGTAGCCGGCGGTGCTGACGTTGCGGGTCTCCCGCCCGCACAGCTCCCAGACGATCCAGTCGGCGGCCTCGATCCAGCGGTCGGCGCGCGCGTAGGCCTCCGGGTCCTCGCGCAGCACCTGCAGGCCCTTGGCGAACTCCCACTCCGAGGAGATCTTCCCGCCGTAGCGGGCGAGCCAGGGCTCGCCGCGCTCGGCGGCCAGGGCGTTGATCTCGTCGGCCTCGGGCTGGGCGGCGTGGTGCTTCCAGAGCTTGGGGTAGGCGTGCGGGCGGTCGGCGAGGCCGGGCAGCTCGCACAGCGGGGTGCCGTCGGCGGTGGCGGGCAGCACGGTGCAGGCGGTGAAGTCGGTGCCCACGCCCACGACCCGCTCGGGGGCGACGCCGGCGTCGGCGAGGGCGGCGGGGACGGCGCGGCGGAGCACCTCGCGGTAGTCCTCGGGGACCTGCAGGGCGGTGTCGGGGGCCAGTTCCGGGCCGCCGGCGGGCAGCCGGTCGCTCAGCACGCCGTGGGCGTAGGGGTGCTCGGCGGAGCCCAGCTCGGCGCCGTCGGATACGCGCAGCACGACGGCGCGGCCGGACAGGGTGCCGAAGTCGACGCCGACCACGGCGGCGTCGTCGGGGATTGTGTGAGCGTTAACAGAGTCGGTCACGGGGGGGTCCTCTCGGGGCGCTCGTCTCGGGGGCGCTTCGCGGTGCGTTCGGCTGCGGCTCAGGCCCCGCAGCTGGCGCGGACGACCAGGCGCGCGGGCACCACCTCGCGCGCGGCGGACTCGGCGGCGGCGCCCCCGCTCTCCAGCAGGTCCAGCAGGACGCCGATGCCGCGCCGCCCGACCTCGCCGAAGTCCTGGGCGACCGTGGTCAGCGGGGGCGCGTAGTAGGCGGCCTCGGGGACGTCGTCGAACCCGACCAGGGCCACGTCCTCGGGGACCCGCACGCCGGCGTCCCCGAAGGCGCGCAGCGCCCCCACGGCCATCTGGTCGTTGGCCACGAACAGGGCGCCGGGCGGCCGCCCCTCCTCCACCAGGCGGCGGGCCAGCTCGTAGCCGGACCGGGGGCGCCAGTCGCCGTAGAGCGGCTCGGCGGCGGGGGCGCCCGCCTCCTCCAGAGCGCGGCGCCACCCGGCGACGCGGGCCTCGGCCTCCAGCCAGTCGCGGGGGCCGGCGATGTGGCCGACGGTGCGGTGGCCCAGGCCGAGCAGGTGGCGCACGGCCGCCCGGGCGCCGCCCTCCTGGTCCACGCAGACCACCGGCAGCTCGCGCGCCTCCCCGCCCTCGACGGCGACGACCGGGGCCCCGCCGGCCCACTCGGGCATGCCCTCCAGGACCGAGCGCTGCGGGGCGATGACGACGTAGCCCTCGACCGCCTGGCGCGCCAGGTGGTCCATGGCGTCGCGGACCTGTTCGGCCGAGGCCTCGGTCAGGGTGACCACGCTGAGGTAGTAGCCGGCGGCGCGGGCGGCGTGCTCGATCCCGGTCAGGGTGCGCGCCGGCCCGTAGTGGGCGGTGTCCACGGCGACCACGCCGATCACCCCGGTGCGCCGGGTGACCAGGGCCCGGGCCGAGGAGTTGGGCCGGTAGCCCAGGTCCTCGATCGCGGCGAGCACGCGCGCCTGGGTCTCGGCGCGCACGTTCGGGTGCCCGTTGAGCACCCGGGAGACGGTCTGGTGCGAGACCCCCGCCGCCCGCGCGACGTCGGCCATGACGGGCATGCGCCCGGGTGGGGCCGCCATTGGTCCTCCACTGCACTCGGGGGTGTGACGTGGCAGACATTGTTAGCGCTAACATAGACGGCGTCAAGGGGGGTGGGGAAAACGGTGCCGGAATCGGGGCGAAGCCGGGGAAGGAGCCGCAGCGCCTGTGTACGGTGCGTGCATGGGCAGGTTCACCATCGAGATCGACGACGGGCTCATCGCGGCCGTGATGGACGGGTTCGGTGCCCGCACCGCACAAGAGGCCGTGGACCTGGCGCTCAGGCGCGCGGTCGGCCCGAGGCCCGACCGGGACCTCCTGCTCAGCCTGCACGGAACGGGCTGGGACGGCGACCTGGAGGAGATGCGAGGCCCCCGCTTCACCGACGTGTTCGGCGTCGGCGAACCGGGCAGCGATGACAACGGTGACCAGGAGGAGGACCGCCCAAGGCCGGCCTGACCGGTTCTCCGGGAGCGGGCCCGGTCCGTCTGCCCCCTGCCGGGCCCGGCGCGGACCCGTGGACCGCTCGTCCGCAAGCCCGGCGAACCGCTCTGCGGTCCACCGGGACGGAGGCGGTCGACCGCCTCCGAGCCGGCCCGGCCGTTCTGGAGCGATCGGGCCCGGGGCTCTGCCGTCGGCGTGTCCGCCGTCGGCCCGTTCTCCGCTGTCGCACTGCGCAACGGCGCCGTCCCGGTCCCCCGCGACCGGGACTTCGGCCACGTCGCCCAGGTCGTGCCGCGGCTCCGGGTCCAGCGGAGCGGCCTGGGCCGATCCCGCGCCGACGCGGTGCGGCCGCCCCCTCCGGCCTGCGCGGCCGACGCGGCATCGACGGTGCGCCGGCGCCCCGGCGACACCCCGGGAGCGCCCGCCCGGTTCAGCCGCTCAGGCGGGCGTGCCAGGCGGCGGCGGAGGTGTCGGTCAGCGACGCCACCTGGTCCACGACCACGCGCAGGGCCGCCGCGTCGTCCGCGGCGTTCTCGAAGGCCGGGCGCAGCGGCGGGTCCAGGGTCCCGGGCGCGCCGCGCAGCACCAGCTCCACCAGCTCGGCGATCAGCTCGCGCTCCTGGGCCTGGTAGGCCTGCGCCTCGGAGCGGTCCATCACGTAGTGCCAGGCCACCGCCTTGAGCAGGGCGCACTCCAGCAGCGCCCGCCGGGGCACCACCAGATCGGCCGCGTAGCGCGTCAGCGGCTCCGGGCCGTACCGGTCGCGGGTGGCGCGCTCGGCCGCCCGGCACTGGCGTCCGATCAGCTCGCTGGTCAGGTTCTTCAGCGCCGCCAGCGACTCCAGGCCGCCGTCGAAGCGGCGCGGCCAGAAGGGCTCGGCCAGCAGCGCCGCGAACACCTCCTCCAGCTCCCCGGTGCCGGCGCCGGTGTAGCGGCCCGAGGCCCTCGCGCACACCGCCGCGCGCTCGGCCGGGCTGCGCAGCGCCTCCAGGCGCACCATCCCGGCGTAGAGCCCGTCCTCCAGGTCGTGCACCGAGTAGGCGACGTCGTCGGCCCAGTCCATCACCTGCGCCTCGAAGCAGGTACGGCCCTCGGGGGCGTCCCGGCGGACCCACGCGAAGACCGGGGCGTCGTCGGGGTAGCAGTTGAACTTGTGCCCGTCTCCCCCGCCGCGCTGCCAGGGGTACTTCACGGTGGCGTCGAGCGTGGCCCGGGTCAGGTTGAGCCCGGCACCGGCCCCGTCCCCGCCGACCACCTTGCCCTCCAGGCGGGTGAGGATGCGCAGGCTCTGGGCGTTGCCCTCGAACCCGCCGCAGGCGGCCGCGGCCGCGTCCAGGGCGCGCTCCCCGTTGTGCCCGAAGGGCGGGTGCCCCAGGTCGTGGGAGAGGCACGCCGCTTCCACCAGGTCGGCGTCGCACCCCAGGGCGGCGCCGAGCTCGCGGCCGATCTGGGCGCACTCCAGCGAATGGGTCAGCCGGGTGCGCGGGAAGTCGCTCGCCCCGGGGCGCACCACCTGCGTCTTGGCGGCCAGCCGGCGCAGCGCGAAGCTGTGCAGGACGCGGGCCCGGTCGCGCTCGAAGGGGCCGCGCCCGCGGCTCTTGGGCGGCTCGGGTGCACGGCGCTCGCGGTCCCGGCGGGTGTACCCGTCGGCCGCCCGCTCGTCGGTGGAACGGTCCATCACGCGGCGTCGGTCCCGTAGCCGATGTCGGCGTCGTCGGTGTCGCCGAAGAGCCAGTAGTACCAGAGCGCCCCGGTCTCCCGGGTGATGTACCAGAGCTGGGTGCGGCGCTCCAGGACGGCCGGGCCCGAGCGCACCGGGGAGGTGGCGGCCTCCATGCCCTGGTCCTCGGCCATGATGCGGGAGCGCAGGCTGTGCCAGGGGTCGGAGACGATCACGACGCTCTGCCACCCGTTGGCGTCGACCACCTCGTCGACCGCCTCCAGGCTGCGCAGGGTGTTGCTGCCCTCCTCCACGGCGACCACGGAGCCGGCGGGCACCCCCTGCTCGACCAGCCAGTCCCGCCCGGCCCCGCCCTCGGTGTAGTTGTCCCCGGGCTGGTTGCCGCCGACGGTGATGACGGTCGGGGCCACGCCCTCCTCGTACAGGTGGGCCGCGTGCTCCAGCCGGGCCTCGAAGATCGGCGACGGGCGGCCGTTGTACTGGCTGGCGCCCAGCACCAGGATCGCGTCGGAGGGCGGGCGGGCGTCCTGGCGGGCGGTCCACCACACCCAGGCCCAGGTGCCGGGCGGGACGGCGATGGCCACGACCAGCAGCAGCGCGATGATGCGCCCGGGGCGCAGGCGGAACCAGCGCCGGGGCCCACGGGACCGGGGGCCGCCACCGCCGCCTCCGCGCCCGGCGGGGCCCTCCCCCTCCCCGGGGCCGCCGGGACCGCGTGGGCCCTCAGGGGCGGTGGGCCCGTCGGGCCCGTCCAGCTCCTCCAGCGGCCCGGGAACGGGTTCCGGGACGGGCGCCGCGTCCCGGGTGAAGACCCGGGTGGCCTCCGCTCCGCCGGCGGGCCGGGAGCGCTCGAAGACCCGGGTCGCCTCGGCGTCCGGGGAACCGCCTGGCCCCCCTTCGCGCGGGTCGTCCGCGCGCCCCTCGCCGGCTGTCCGCACCTTCACCCCCGGGACCGTTCGTGTGGGTTCCGCCTGACGATAACCGACATCGGCGCCGGACCGGGCGTCCGCGCCCGGCGCCCACAGAGTAGTGGACGTGCGGCTCACCCTGGGGGCCGAGCGTATATCACGGGGAGGTCACATGTCGTGACATGGGCCTCCCGGCCCAGGGCGCCGGAAGGAGGTCCGGGCCGCGGGGCGCGCCCCCGGCCCGGAGCGGCCTCAGGCGTCCTCGGCGGCCGCGCGGCCGGCCTCCAGGCGGGCGACGGGGACCCGGAACGGCGAGCAGGAGACGTAGTCCAGCCCCACCCGGTCGAAGAAGTGCACCGAGGCCGGGTCGCCGCCGTGCTCGCCGCACACGCCCAGCTTCAGGCCGGGGCGGGCGGCGCGGCCCTCCTCCACGGCCGTGCGCACCAGCCGGCCGACGCCCTCGGTGTCGATCGTCTCGAACGGCGAGGCGCCGAACACGCCCTTCTCCAGGTAGGCGGAGAAGAACGAGGCCTCCACATCGTCGCGGGAGAAGCCCCAGACGGTCTGGGTGAGGTCGTTGGTACCGAAGGAGAAGAACTCGGCGCTCTCGGCGATCTGCCCGGCGGTCAGCGCCGCCCGCGGCAGCTCGATCATGGTGCCGATGGGGAACTCCAGCTCCACGCCGTACTCCTCGGCGACCTCCCGCACGGCGCCCAGCGCCTCCTCGCGGATGATCTCCAGCTCCTGGACCGTTCCCACCAGCGGGATCATCACCTCGGGCCGCGGGGCGCCGCCGGCCCGCAGCCGCTCGGCGGCCGCCTGGGCGATGGCGCGCACCTGCATGGTGAACAGGCCGGGCACCACCAGGCCCAGCCGCACCCCGCGCAGCCCCATCATCGGGTTCTGCTCGTGCAGCCGGCGCACCGCCTGCAGCAGGCGCACGTCCTCCTCGTCGCGCTCGCCGCGCTCCTCGGCCAGGGCCACCCGCACCGACAGCTCCGTGAGGTCGGGCAGGAACTCGTGCAGCGGCGGGTCGAGAAGCCGGATGGTCACCGGAAGGCCGTCCATGGCCTCCAGGATCCCGGTGAAGTCGGTGCGCTGGAGCGGCAGCAGCGCCTCCAGCGCCGCGGTGCGCTCGTCGTCCCCCTCGGCCAGGACGAGGCGCTCGACCAGCGGTCGGCGCTCGCCCAGGAACATGTGCTCGGTGCGGCACAGGCCGATGCCCTGGGCGCCCATCCGCCGGGCGCGCGCGGCGTCGTCGGGGGTGTCGGCGTTGGCCCGCACGCCCAGCCGGCGGTCGGCGTCGGCGCGGCCCATCACCCGGTGCACGGCGCGGACCAGGTCGTCGGCCTCGTCGGACTCGGCGTCCAGGGTGCCGTCGAAGTAGCGCACGACCGGGGAGTCGACGACCGGGACCCGGCCGAGGAAGACCTCGCCGGTGCTCCCGTCGATGGAGATCTCGTCGCCCTCCTCCACGACCCGGCCCCCGGGCGCGGTCATCCGGCGGTTCCGGACGTCGATGTCGAGCTCCTCGGCGCCGCACACGCAGGTGGTGCCCATGCCGCGGGCGACCACCGCGGCGTGCGAGGTCTTGCCGCCGCGGCTGGTCAGGATGCCCTCGGCGGCGAGCATGCCCTCCAGGTCGTCGGGGTTGGTCTCGCGGCGGCACAGCACGACCGGCTCCCCGGCGCGGGCGCGCTTGACGGCGGCGGCCGAGTCGAAGACGGCGCGGCCCACGGCGGCGCCCGGGGAGGCGTTCATCCCGCGCCCGAGCCGGTCCCGCGGGGCGCCCTCGTCGAAGCGGGGGAACATCAGCTGGGCGAGCTGGTCGCCGTTGACCCGCAGGATCGCCTCGTCGGCGGTGATCATGCCCTGGGCCAGGAGCTGGTCGGCGATGCGGAAGGCGGCGGCCGCGGTGCGCTTGCCGACCCGGGTCTGCAGCATCCACAGCTTGCCGCGCTCGATGGTGAACTCGATGTCGCACAGGTCGCGGTAGTGCTCTTCGAGGGTGCGCATGATGTCCATCAGCTCGGCGTGGCTCGCCGCGTCGATGCGCTCCAGGTCGGCGAGCGGCACCGTGTTGCGGATGCCGGCCACCACGTCCTCGCCCTGGGCGTTCTGCAGGTAGTCGCCGTAGACGCCCTGGCGCCCGGTGGCCGGGTCGCGGGTGAAGGCCACGCCGGTGCCCGAGTCCATGCCGAGGTTGCCGAAGACCATGGCGCACACGTTGACCGCGGTGCCCAGGTCGGCGGGGATGCGCTCGCGGCGGCGGTAGAGCGCGGCGCGGGGCGCGTTCCAGGAGTCGAAGACGGCCCGCACGGCCAGCTCCATCTGCTCGCGCGGGTCGGCGGGGAAGTCGCGGCCCGAGGCCCGGCGCACGATGGCCTTGAAGTCCTCGACCAGGGCGCGGAAGTCCTCGGCGTCCAGGTCGAGGTCGGCGGCGGCGCCCTTGGCGCGCTTGCGCTCCTCGATGGCCTCCTCGAACAGGTCGCCGTCGATGTCCAGCACGGTCTTGCCGAACATCTGGACGAGGCGGCGGTAGGAGTCCCAGGCGAAGCGCTCGTCGCCCGACTGGGCGGCGAGCCCGCGTACCGACGCGTCGTTGAGCCCGATGTTGAGGACGGTCTCCATCATGCCGGGCATGGAGAACTTGGCCCCGGAGCGGACGCTGACCAGGAGGGGGTCGTCGGGTTGCCCGAGCCCCTTGCCCATGGCGGCCTCGAGGGCCTTGAGCTTGTCCTCGACCTGGCCGGCGAGGCCCTCGGGCATGGCGCCGCCCTCGAGGTAGGCGCGGCAGGCCTCGGTGGTGATGGTGAACCCGGGCGGGACCGGCAGTCCCAGGTTGGTCATCTCGGCGAGGTTCGCGCCCTTGCCGCCCAGCAGGTCCTTCAGGTCCTTGTTGCCTTCGCTGAACTCGTAGACGTACTTGAGCACGTGGATCTCCTCCGACGGGACCGCTCGACCTCGTCGCCTCCCTGGACCAATCCGCCCGCCTGCCCCCTTCATTCCCCGAATCCTCTCTCCATCTTCACTGGTCATCAGCTTTTCAATGGTCTAGACCAATGGTTCAGGAAGGGTAGACGTTCCCCTGGGTCGGAAAACGGAATAGGGGTCGCAGACGATCGGCACGGCCAGGGACGCTTGAGAGCACGGTAGCAGGCGGCGCCCGCCGTGCCGCGGCCCAGGCCTCGGGAAAAGATCATGTCCCCCTGTGCCGCAGCGCACATTGTTTCCCGTCGGTAACCTACGCTTCCGTAGGTAGAGTCGGTCGGGGGCCGCCCCCCGCGGCGCCGCGCGCCGCCTCCCGGGCCCCGCACCGACGCGAGGAAGAAGGCGAACCCGTGACCGCAGGACAGCCGCAGTCCGGCGCATCCGCACAGCACTCCGCCCGCCACGGCGCGGCCGAGCTGCTGCGGGCGGTCAAACCCCGCCTGCGCGGCTGGCTGCACCTGGGCACCGCCCCGCCCGCGCTGGCCGCGGGCATCGTCCTGGTCTGCCTGGCCCCGACCACCGCCGCGCGGGTGTGCGCGGCGGTCTACGCCTCCACCGCGGTGCTGCTGTTCAGCACCTCGGCCGTCTACCACGTGGGCCGGTGGTCCTCGGGCGCCGTGGCGGTGCTGCGCCGCATGGACCACGCCAACATCTACCTGATCATCGCCGGCACCTACACGCCCTTCGTGGTGCTGGTGCTCCAGGACCCGCTGCGCACCGCGATGACCGCGCTGATCTGGGGCGGCGCGGTGGCCGGGGTGCTGTTCAAGATGTTCTGGCTGAACGCCCCGCGCTGGCTGTCCACCGCGCTCTACCTGGCCATCGGCTGGGTGGCGGTGCTGTTCGTCCCGCAGCTGGTCCACGGGCTGCACCCGGCCGCCTGGATCCTGGTGCTGGCCGGCGGCCTGCTCTACAGCGCCGGCGCCGTCGTCTACGGCCTCAAGCGGCCCGACCCGGCCCCGCGCTGGTTCGGGTTCCACGAGGTGTTCCACTCGCTGACCATCGCCGCCTACGTGTGCCACTACATCGCGGTGTCGATGGTCGTCTACGCCCAGGGCTGAGACCCGGGTCCCCGCCTCCGCCGGGGCCGCGGCCCCGGCGGAGGCGGCCGGTGGGACGCGTTCTCCCCCGGTGCCGGTCACGCACGGAATCACGATTCGCTTACACGGCCGGGCGCGGAGGCGGACACCCCTTACCCGACGGCGCGTATCGGGCTAGCGTGAGAACAGGTTCTTCCGGCGTGTGCGCCGGGGGAACCCGTAGCGGAGGCGGCCGGAGACCATATCCCCCCGGGTCCGGCCGCCTCTCTCATGCCCGCTCCCTCATGCCCGCGACGGGCGCGCGCTCAGCAGCCGGCGGGCAGCCGCTCGAACAGGTAGGTCTCCACCCGGTCCAGGGAGACGCGCTCCTGCGACATGGTGTCCCGCTCGCGGACGGTCACCGCGTCGTCCTCCAGGGTGTCGAAGTCGACGGTGACGCAGAACGGGGTGCCGATCTCGTCCTGGCGGCGGTAGCGGCGGCCGATCGCGCCGGCGTCGTCGAACTCGGTGTTCCACCGCTTGCGCAGGCGCGCGGCCAGGTCGCGGGCCTTGGGCGAGAGGTCGGAGTTGCGCGAGAGCGGCAGCACCGCGGCCTTGACCGGCGACAGGCGCGGGTCCAGCGCCATGACCGAGCGCTTCTCCATCTTGCCCTTGGCGTTGGGCGCCTCGTCCTCGCGGTAGGCGTCGAGCATGAACATCAGCATGGCGCGGTCGACGCCGGCCGCCGGCTCGATGACGTAGGGGATGTAGCGCTCGTTGCTCTCCTGGTCGAAGAAGGACAGGTCGGCGCCGGACTTCTCCGAGTGGGTGGTCAGGTCGTAGTCGGTGCGGTTGGCGACGCCCTCCAGCTCGCCCCACTCGGCGCCCTGGAAGTTGAACCGGTACTCGATGTCGACCGTGCGCTTGGAGTAGTGCGAGAGCTTCTCCTGCGGGTGCTCGTACAGCCGCAGGTTGTCCTTGCCCACGCCCAGGTCGAGGTACCACTGCATGCGCTGGTCGATCCAGTACTGGTGCCAGTCCTCGTCCTCGCCCGGCTTGACGAAGAACTCCATCTCCATCTGCTCGAACTCGCGGGTGCGGAAGATGAAGTTGCCCGGGGTGATCTCGTTGCGGAAGGACTTGCCGACCTGGCCGATGCCGAACGGGATCTTCTTGCGGGCGCTCTGCTGGACGTTGAGGTAGTTGATGAAGATGCCCTGCGCGGTCTCGGGGCGCAGGAAGGCCAGCCCGGACTCGTCCTGCACCGGGCCCAGGTAGGTGCGCAGCAGCCCGTTGAACATCTTCGGCTCGGTGAAGGAGCTCTTGGCGCCGCAGTTGGGGCAGGCGATGTCGCCCAGGCCGTTCTCCGGCTCGCGGCCGTGCTTCTCCTCGTAGGCCTCGATCAGGTGGTCGGCGCGGAAGCGCTTGTGGCAGGACTGGCACTCGGTCAGCGGGTCCACGAAGGCCTGCACGTGGCCGGAGGCCTCCCACACCTCGCGGGCGAGGATGACGCTGGAGTCCAGGCCGACGATGTCGTCCCGCTCCTGGACCATCGACCTCCACCACTGCCGCTTGATGTTCTGCTTCAGCTCCACACCCAGCGGGCCGTAGTCCCAAGAGGCGCGCAGACCGCCGTAGATCTCACTGGAGGGGTACACCAGACCCCTGCGCTTGGCGAGGTTGACGAGCTTGTCCATTGCCTCAGACTTGGCGGCCATGTTCTCTCTGACTCTCCATCCGGCTGGCGGTCGGCGGATCGCGCTTCGGCGATTCGGTGGTGTCGGTTCGGTGGCTCGGCCGCCCGGGCCCCGGGCGGCCGGTGAGGGCGCCGTCACGGACGGCCCCGCGCTCCCCACGACGATACGCGGGCTCGGGGGCCCCTGCGACCGATTCAGCCACCCCCGGGCGTGGGGACGTTCACGATCTCGTAGGCCGTCGGTTCGTCCCTGGCCTGGGAGAGCAGGGGGACCGCGGCCATGCGCACCTCGAAGTCGGACAGGGCCCGCCGGTAGTACCCGGCGCCCTCCCACTCGGTGACCACGGTCCACAGCCGGGGGTCGTCGGCGGCGCGGCCCACCCGCGAGCCGAGGAAGCCGGGGCGGGCGCCGAGGACGCGCAGCGCCTCGGCGGCACGCGCGCGGAAGTCCTCGACCTGCTCGGGCGGAACGGTGTATCGGGTGATGACGATCACCCGGCCATCCTCCCATCGCCGCGGCGGCGCCCGTGTCCGCCGCGGGGATGGTGTACTGGTCTAGACCGCACCCGCGACGTCAGGAGGCGCCCGCCGTGACCGACCCCGTCCCCTCCCCCGCCGTGACCACCCGAACCGCCCGCGCCGGCACCGCCTTCGAGATCGTGGTGGAGGGCGCCGCAGGGGCGCGCACCGCCCAGCGCGCCGGCGCCGACCGGGTGGAGCTGGTCACCGCCCTGGTCGACGGGGGCCTGACCCCCAGCATCGGCACCGTCGAGGCGGTCCTGGCGGCCGCCCCGGAGATCGCCGTCTTCCCCATCGTCCGGCCCCGCGGCGGCGACTTCGTCTACGACGCCGGCGAGCTGGAGGCCATGGAGCGCGACGTGCGGGCGTTCGCCCGGGCCGGGGCGCACGGGGTGGTGCTGGGCGCGCTCACCCCCGACGGCGGCGTCGACCACGCGGCCATGGAGCGGCTGCTCGCCGCCGCCGAGGGGCTGGGGACCACCTTCCACCGGGCCTTCGACGTGTGCGCCGACCCGGTGGGCACGCTGGAGGAGCTGATCGGGCTGGGGGTGGACCGGGTGCTCACCTCGGGCCAGCAGGCGAGCGCGCCCGAGGGGGCCGAGCTCATCGCCGAACTGGTGCGCCGCTCGGCCGGGCGGATCGCGGTGATGCCCGGCGGCGGGGTGCGCGAGGGCAACGCCGCCGAGCTGGTCGAGCGCACCGGGGCGCGGGAGCTGCACTTCTCGGCGATGGACACCGTCCCCTCCCCCGTGCGCCACCGGAACCCGCGGGTGCGCATGGGCGGGCAGGCCGTGCCCCCCGAGGACGTGCGCACGGTCAACTCGGCCGAGAAGATCGTCCGGGTGATGCGCGCCGTCCGGCCCGCCGCGGGCGGCTGAGCGGGCGGGCGCGGGGACGGTGCCGGCCTCCCGGCCCGACCGTCCCCGCGCCCCGGGTCACCCCGCGCCGAAGACCCGGTCGGCCACGCGGGCCGCGGCCCCGCCGTCGTCGAGCGGGCAGAACTGCTCGGTGAAGGCCCGGTACTTGTCCGCCGAGGCCTCGGCCACCGCGTCGATGTCCCGCAGCGCCGTGACGACCTCCTCGGACTCGGTCAGCAGCGGGCCGGGCGCGGTCTCCTCGAAGTCGAAGTAGAACCCGCGCAGGTTGTCCCGGTAGCTCTCGATGTCGTAGGTGAAGAAGAGCATCGGGCGGCCGGTGTTGGCGAAGTCGAACATCATCGACGAGTAGTCGGTGACGAGCACGTCGGTGATCAGGAACAGCTCCATGATCTCCGGGTAGAGCGAGACGTCGTAGACGAAGTCCTCGCCCACGATCGGCACGCTGTCGACCACCCGGGGGTGGCGCCGCACCAGCAGCACGTGGTCGTCGCCGAGCTTGTCGTACATCCGGCGCAGGTCCAGGTGCAGGTCGAGCTTGTGCTTGCCGCGGGTGTAGTACTTGTCGTCCCGCCAGGTGGGGGCGTACAGAACCACCTTCTTGCCCTCGGGCAGCCCCAGCGTCCGGCGGGTGCGGGCGGCGATCTCCTCGCGGTCGGGGGCGAAGAAGATGTCGTTGCGCGGGTAGCCGGTCTCCAGGATCTCGCCCTCGAACCGGAAGGCCCGGCGCAGGATGGGCGTGGCCCACGGGCTCGGCGAGACCAGGTAGTCCCACTGCGCGGTCTCCCAGGCCAGCTTGTCGTGGTAGTCCCGGGACTTGCCGCGGATGTTCTCGATGTCGAAGCCGATGCGCTTGAGCATCGAGCCGTGCCAGGTCTGCACCACCACCTGGTCGGGGCGGCGGGCGAACCAGGCCGGCTGGCGGGAGTTGGTGACGATGTAGCGGGACCGGGCCAGCGCCTCGTAGAAGCCGCGGCCGTTGTGCCGCACCGGCTCCAGGTCCCCCGGCAGGTTCACCTGGCCGTCCTTGACCAGCCAGGACATCGGGTAGTCGGCCCACTTCCCGCCGCGCCGGCGCAGCTCGGCGTAGATGCTCTGCGGGCTGTCGGAGAACTGGCGGCCGGTGTAGCTGTCGAACAGGACGCCCTCGCGGACCGGCTCGCGGCGCAGCTCCGGGTAGACCTCCTCGCGCAGGGTGCGCTGGGCGAAGGAGCCGCGCTCCTCGGGGCGCAGGTCGCTCTCGACCCGCAGCACCGGGGTGTCGAACCCGGAGTCGGCGAAGGCGTAGCCGCGCTCGCCGGTGTCCATCCGCAGCGGCAGGCCGCGCACCAGGTCCGGGTCGAGCTCGGCGCCCACGTCGCGGACGGTACCGTCGTCCAGGGCGACCCGCGCCCACAGCTGGAAGGTGCCGGCGGGCAGCGGCAGGGTGCCCGAGAGGGTGGCGATGGCCGCCGGGCTCATGCGGGCGGTGAACGCGGCGCCGTCGCGCTCCAGCACCAGGCGGTGCTCCTCGTCGCGGCCGCGCGCCTTGAACACCAGCTCGGCGTCGCTGGACCCGGCGTAGTCCCCGGTCAGCACCAGGTCCCGGCCCTCCCAGCGGGCGCCGCGCACCACGGGGTGCGCCCAGCCGGCCCGCATCCGCAGGTGGCCGGTGCCGGTGCGCTGCACGGCGACCTCGTGGAGGCCGTCGCCGACCGGGTGGGCGGGGGTGCCGGCCTCGTCGGGCAGCACCAGCGGCAGCGCGGTGCCGTCGGGCGCGGTCAGCTCGGCGCTCCAGCGCTCCTGGCGCAGCTCCCCCGGCCCCTCGTCGACCGCCGCGGCCAGCAGGTCGTGCACCGGGACCCGCACGCCGAAGCCGCCGTCGGCCGGCTCCAGCGGGTACTCCAGGCGGGCGGTGCCGGGCAGGCGGGTGAGCCGCAGCGCGGTGCAGGAGGCCGCGGGCGGGCCGACGTACTCCCCGCGCAGGGCGAGCACCTGGCCGCCCGGGGCCTCCTCCAGCCCCAGGCCGGTGACGCGGGCGCGCACCGGGGCGACGGTCAGGGCCAGGTGGCGGTCGCGGTCCCACTCCGGGCGCAGCCACACGTCGCCGGTGATGCGGCGGTAGGGCGGGCGCTCGGCGGCGCCGGGCACCGGGTTGGCCACGATGCGGCGGCGCACCAGGCCCCGGTTGACCACGACCAGCTCCAGCTTCCAGGAGGTGGCCCGCCACTGCCCGGCCAGCCGCAGCCGCGCCGGGTCCACGGTGACCTCGAAACCGCCGTAGTCGTGGCGGGCGGCGTCGGGCACGTCGGGCAGCCGGTACTCGGCGGCGCGCAGCACCTTGACCGGGACGGGGATGCGGCGCCCGGTGTCGGAGTTGACCGCGAACGCCAGCAGCTGCTGCTGCCAGCGGCGGCCGGGGCGCAGGTTGAGCACGCCCACCCGGCCGCCGACCACGAGCCGGCCGCCGCGCCACTCCACCCGCTCGGTCTTCTGGCGGACCCGCAGCTCGGCCTGGAGCCGGTAGACGTCGCGGGGCACCCCGGCGGCGGGGTCCTCGAAGAAGGGGTAGCGGACGAAGTAGTGCAGGCCGCGGCGGACCACCGGGGCCTTCTTGAGCTCCACGCTCTTCTGGAAGGTGACCGCCTCCAGCAGCCGGTCCAGGTCGCGGCGGCGGATCAGGTGGTGGTTGAGCCGGTGCAGCGGGGCCATCGCGTCCAGCACCGCCGGGGAGACCGTCGCCAGGTGGTCGTTGGCCAGGTCGAGGAAGCGGGTGCGGCCCTCGTCGTCGGCGTCGTCGAGCTTGAGCAGGACGGCGCGCACGTCGGAGCGGAGCGCGCGGGAGTCCCACAGGTCGCGGTCGCCCTCGGCGAGCGAGGAGGAGACCGCGGCGACGGCGCGGAGCCGGCGGGTGAGCACCGCGGTGTCGCTGAGCGGCGGCCCCTCGCCCCGGTCGCGGCGCAGCAGCACCGGCGCGGGCAGCACGTCCACGGTGGTGGCGGCGATGAGCGCGCGGACCGCGGCCAGGTCGTCGTCGGCGTCGTCCAGGCCCAGGTCGGGCAGCGACTCCCAGAACGCGCGGCGCCAGAGCTTGTTGCCGAACAGGCGGTCGCGCAGCAGCGAGGAGGTGGCGTGCACGTCGACGCCGGTGCGGGCCTTGCCGAAGATCTTGCGGTGCGCCGAGGAGGGGCGGGCGCCCAGGTCGTTGAAGCGGTACACGTTGCCGGTGGCGACCTGGGAGCCCGAGCCCTCCAGCGCGTCGGCCAGGTAGCCCAGGGCGTAGCCGGGCAGGGTGTCCCCGCCGTCCAGGAAGAGCAGCAGGTCGCCGGCGGAGGCGGCGGTCCCGGCGGCGCGGGCGGCGGAGCGGCCGGCCGCGCGCTCGCCCACCAGCACGGCCGAGACCCCGGGCGGCGGTGCGGCGGCGAACTCCTCGGCGGCCTCCAGGCCCTCCTCTCGGACGGGGCCCACGGCCTCGCCCGCCTCGCCGTCCTCGCCGTCGGCGGCCTCGTCGTCGCCAGCGCCGGCGTCGTCCGGGTCGGCGTCCTCGTCGCCGGCGTCGTCCCCGACCGGCCCCTCGGCCGGTGCGGGGGGCACGCGGCCGGGGGCGCCCGCCTGCCCGGCGGCCAGGGGGACCAGGACGATCTCCAGGTCGCGGCCGCCTGCGTCCTGCCCGGACAGGGAGTCCAGAGTGGGGCGCAGGTGCGGCTCGGTGACGTCGAACGCGACGATGACGCTGAGCTTCGGCACGGAAAAAAGTCTCCCGATCGGTCTGTCTGCGGAGCGGGCGCAACGGGGGAGAACGCCGCCGGGACGCGGTCCGCGCGGCCGGCGTTCGCCGGACTACTCTACGGCGGCGCGCGTGAACGTCCGGTGAGACGCGGGGCGCCGCCGCCCCCCTCCTGCACGATGCATCCTAGCCAGAGCCGGGGAGTAGGCTTCCCCGCAAGGACGGCGGACGGTGCGGAGGGTGCGCGTGGCGGCCAGGGGCGACGACGGGTTCCGGCGGGCGCGGCGCCCGCTTCCGAAGGGCGGGTCCTTCTTCACTCCCGGCGCGGGACCGCTGCGCCGACGGATCGAACAGGCGAGCGCGGTCCCGCTGGTGTGGCTGCACCAGGCGCCGCGGTGGATCCTCCCGGTGGCGATGGCGGGCGTGTTCATCGCCGGGCTGCTGCTGGCGGGGCCCCTGGGGGGCCTGCTGCTGGTGGTGCTGGCGGCGTTCATCGGCTGGCTGGCCTTCCTGGCCTGGCCGGGCCTGCGCACGGGCGAGCGGGCGATGCGCCTGCTGGTCGTGGGCGGCCTGGCGGCGATGGGCGCCATCCAGGCGGTGGCCTGACCGCGGCGGCCCCGCCCTGGGGTGCGGACCCGCCGCCCCCTTCTCCTCGGCGCCGGGATGGTGTACCCTTCCCCGCCGTTTTGACAATCGTTTTCGTTTTCGGCACCATGGGTCGGTGACCGCTGAATCCGTCGCGGAGCGCGCCGGGGCCGGGGGCGGCCCGGGCGCCGCGCCTCCCGCGTTCCTCGTCCGGGACGCCGTCGTCTCCTACGACCGCGTTCCCGTCCTGCACGGCGTCGACCTGACCGTCCCCCGGGGACAGGTGCTGGCCATCCTCGGGCCCAACGGGTCGGGCAAGTCCACCCTGATGAAGGCCATGCTGGGCATCGTCCCGCTGACCTCGGGGAGCGTCGAGGTGCACGGCGCCCCGCTGCGCCGGTTCCGCGACTGGGGCCGCATCGGCTACGTGCCCCAGCGCCTGACCGCCGGCGGCGGCGTGCCCGCCACGGTCCGCGAAGTCGTCGCCTCCGGGCAGGTCGCGCGGCGCCGGCGGCTGCGCCGGGCCACCTCCGGCGACCGCGCCGCCGTCGACGAGGCCCTGGACGCCCTGGACCTGTCCGGCCTGGCCCGCGCCTCGGTCCACGAGCTCTCCGGCGGCCAGCAGCAGCGGGTGCTCATCGCCCGCGCCCTGGCCGCGCGCCCCGACACCTTCGTCATGGACGAGCCGATGGCCGGGGTCGACGCCGAGAACCAGCGCGCCCTGGCCGCCGCCATCACCGCCCTGCGCGAGCGCGGCTCCACCATCGTGCTCGTGCTGCACGAGAGCGGCCCGCTGGAGCCCCTGCTGGAGCGCGGGGTGGTGCTCTCCGCCGGCCGGGTGGTGCACGACGGCCCCGTCCCGCGCCCCAGCGGCGACTGCGCCCGCCCCGGCCACGACCACGTCCACCCGCACGCCGACGCCGACTCCCCCGCCGTCGCCTCCGCCCTGCCCGAGTTCGAGGTGCCCCGCCGTGACTGAGATGCTCCAGTACGCCTTCATGCAGCGCGCGCTCATCGCCGCCGCGCTGGTGGGGCTGGTGGCGCCGATCATCGGGGTGTTCCTGGTCCAGCGGCGCCTGGCGCTGCTCGGCGACGGTATCGGCCACGTCGCGCTGACCGGCGTCGCGCTGGGGTATCTGACCCAGACCTCGCCCCTGCTGACCGCCCTGGCGGTGTCGGTGGCGGGCGCCGCCGCCATCGAGCTGATCCGGGTGCGCGCCCGCACCGGCGGCGACGTCGCACTGGCCCTGCTGTTCTACGGCGGCATCGCCGGGGGCGTGCTGCTGATCGGCCTGGCCCCGCGCGCCAACAGCGCCACCCTGACCGGGTTCCTCTTCGGGTCGGTCAGCAGCGTCGGCGAGGAGGACGTGGCGGTGGTGGTCGCCCTGGCCGCCGTGGTGCTCGCGGTGGTCGGCTTCTTCTGGCGGGAGCTGTTCGTGCTGTGCCAGGACGAGGACACGGCCCGCGCCGCGGGGCTGCCCGTGCGCCTGCTGAGCCTGGTGATCGCGGTCACCGCCGCGCTGACCGTGGTGGTGTCCATGCGCGTGGTGGGGGTTCTCATGGTCAGCGCGCTCATGGTGGTCCCGGTGGCCGCCGCACAGCAGCTGGCGCGCAGCTTCCGGGTGACCGCGCTGCTGGCCATGGCGATCGGCCTGCTCAGCGCCCTCGGCGGGCTGACCGGGGCGTTCTATGTGGACGTGGCGCCGGGCGCGGCCATCGTGCTCCTGGCGCTGGCGGTGTTCGCCGCCGCGGTGGCGGGCGGGTACGCGGTGCGCGCCGCGACCGGGCGGGCGCGCGTGCGCGCGGCCGGGTCCTCCCCCGGGACGGACGGCGCCGGTACGGTCGGTACGATGCCCCAGACCGAACGGGGGAGCGTATCCAGGTGAGTACACGACGCGAGGCCGTCAAGCAGGCCCTGAACGAGGCCAGCGGGTTCCGCAGCGCGCAGGACCTCTATGCCGACCTGCGCGCCGAGGGGTCGAAGATCGGCCTGACCACCGTCTACCGGGCCCTGCAGGCGATGAGCGACTCCGGTGAGGTGGACGTCCTGCGCACGGACGAGGGCGAGGCGGTGTACCGCGCCTGCGTCACCGACGCCCACCATCACCACCTGGTCTGCCGGACCTGCGGCCGCGCGGTGGAGGTGGAGGGCCCGACCGTGGAGAAGTGGGCCGAGTCGGTGGGCGCCCAGCACGGGTTCACCGACGTGACGCACACCGTCGAGGTCTTCGGCACCTGCGCCGACTGCTCCGCGCGCGGCCGCGCCTGAGAGGCCGCTCAGAACCGGCGAGGGGCGTGCTCCGTTCGGAGCACGCCCCTCGCCGGTTCTACGGGCCCAGGGTGTTTTCCGGGTCGGGTCCGTAGCGAGCGGCCTCCTGGCGCGGTCATCGCGAGGCCGCTGTGCTCCCCGAGGCGCGGCAGCCGGCCGGGGTGCGCCGCCGACTGATGGGAACACGGCGGGGCCGTGCCCGGGCCGTCGCGCCGGAGGGCCCGCCCCGGCAGACGGCCTCTAGCGCAGCGGCTCCAGGTCCGGGCGCTTCGGGGCGAGGCCGTCGCCGGAGGAGCGGCCGGTCAGCCGCCGCCCGATCCAGGGCACCAGGAACTCCCGCGCCCAGTGCAGGTCCTCCTGCCGGGCCGCGCGCCAGTCCTTGGGGGCCTCGGGCGGCCACGGGGCGTCCCAGCCCGGCTCGACCTCCAGGCCGAGCAGCTCGGCCGTGCGCAGCGCCAGCCGGCGGTGGCCCTCCGGGGACAGGTGCAGCCGGTCCCAGCTCCAGGCGCGCGGGTCCTGCAGCATCCGCATCGCCCACAGGTCCACCACGGTGCAGTCGTAGCGGTCGGCGATCGCCCGCAGGTGCATGTTGTAGGTGGCCACCTTGCCCCGCAGGTGCCGCATGACCGGCTGGAACCCGGTGTCCATGCCGGTGAACAGCACCATGTGGGCGCCGGTGGCGTGCAGCCGCTGCACCGCCCCTTCGAAGACCTCGGCGACCTGGTCCGGGTCGCCGCCGGGGCGGATGATGTCGTTGCCGCCGGCGCACAGGGTCACCAGGTCCGGCCGGAGCTCGACCGCGCGCGGCAGCTGGTCGCGCACGATCTGCCGGACGAGCTTGCCGCGCACCGCCAGGTTGGCGTAGCGCACCTCCGGCCCCGCCTGCGCCAGGTGCTCGGCCAACCGGTCGGCCCAGCCGCGGAAGCGGCCGTTGGGCGTGCGGTCGCTGTCCGGATAGGGATCGTCCAGGCCCTCGGTGAAGCTGTCACCGAGGGCCACATAGGAGATGATGTCCTGCCCAGTCTCGAAGCCGCTCATGGGTCGATGATGCCCCTCGGACCCCTGGTTACGCGACAGTAGGTTACGAGTCAGCGCCCATTTGTAACGGCCGTCACGGTCCCCGATCCACTCGCCCGGTCACGGCGCGTCACGGGCTCGGCCGGGCGCACCGCCGAGCGCCCCCCTGAGCCGCCGGTCCCGCGCTCAGCGGTCGGCGGGGGACTGCGGCCGCAGCGGCAGCGCGTCGGGGCGCTTGGGCCGCACGCCGTCGCCGGAGGAGCGGCCGGTCAGCCGCCGCCCCACCCACGGCACCAGGAACTCCCGCGCCCAGCGCACGTTCTCCCGCGCCGCCTCGGCGCGGCCCTCGGCGGCCGGGGCCGGGGGCCACGGCTCGTCCCCGGTCCCCTCGGCCGGGACGCCGAGCACCGCGCACACCTTCAGCGCCAGGCGCCGGTGCCCCTCGGGCGACATGTGCAGGCGGTCGTCGTCCCAGGCCCGCGGGTCGGTGAGCGCGGCCATGGACCACTGGTCGACCACGTGGCAGCCGTGCCGGTCGGCGATCGAGCGGATGTTCAGGTAGAAGCGCGCGAAGTGCCCGATCCGGGCCCGCATATAGCCGCCGGAGACGTTCACCCCGGTGAACAGCACCACCTCGGCGCCCTGGGCCCGCAGCCGGCGCACGGCGTGCTCCAGGATCCGCGCCAGGGCGTCGGGGTCGGCGCCGGGGCGCAGCACGTCGTTGCCGCCGGCGCACAGGGTGACCAGGTCCGGCTCCAGCTCCAGCGCGCGCGGGAGCTGGTCGGTCACGATCTGCCGGATGAGCTTGCCGCGCACCGCCAGGTTGGCGTAGCGCACCTCGGGCACCGCGCCGGCCAGGTGCTCGGCGAACCGGTCGGCCCAGCCGCGGAAGGCGCCGTCGGGGCCGGGGTCGCCGACCCCTTCGGTGAAGCTGTCCCCGACCGCCACGTAGGTCAGCGGCGAGCGCGCGAGCAGCCCCGCCGCCGTCCCGGCGGCCTCGTCGTTCCCGCTCATTCGGCCTCCTCCTTCGGCTTCGCGGCTCCGGCGGCGTCCGGCTCCGCCGCACCGGAGGGCCCGGGCAGCGGGTTGGGCTCGGCTCCGCCGTAGCGGCGGTCCCGCGAGGCGTAGACCTCGCAGGCGTGCCACAGGTGGCGGCGGTCGAAGTCGGGCCAGAGCGTGTCCAGGAAGACGAACTCGGCGTAGGCCGACTGCCAGAGCAGGAAGTTGGAGAAGCGCTGCTCGCCCGAGGAGCGCAGGAACAGGTCGACGTCGGGCACCCCGGGCTCGTCCAGCCGGGCGGCGAAGTCGGACTCGGAGATCTTGGCGGGGTCGATCCGCCCCTCGGCCGCGGCGCGCGCCAGTTCGGCGGCGGCGTCCACGATCTCGGCGCGGCCGCCGTAGTTGACGCAGAACTGCAGGGTCAGCGCGGTGTTGTCGCGGGTCATCTCCTCGGCCTCCTCGAGCTCGGAGATGACGCTCTTCCACAGCCGCCCGCGGCGCCCGGCCCAGCGGACCCGCACGCCCATGGCGTTCAGCTCGTCGCGGCGGCGGCGGATGACGTCGCGGTTGAAGCCCATGAGGAAGCGCACCTCCTCGGGCGAGCGCTTCCAGTTCTCGGTGGAGAAGGCGTACGCCGACAGGTTGGGGATGCCCATCTCCAGGGCCCCCTCGACGACGTCGAACAGGGACCCCTCACCCGCCTTGTGCCCGTCGGTGCGGGGCAGGCCCCGCTCCTTGGCCCAGCGGCCGTTGCCGTCCATGACGATGGCGACGTGCTTGGGGACCACGGCCTTGGGCAGTACCGGCGGACGCGCCCCGCTGGGGTGCGGCGACGGGGGCGCATAGCCCCGGCCGGACTTGGACGCGGACGGGTTGAACAGGCTCACGAACGCTCCACTAGGCGCAGGGATCGGATTCCGTTTTCCAGGTGCCACTGCAGGTAGGCGGCGACCAGGCCGCTGCACTCGCTCCGGTGCCGCTCCGTGCTGGCGTCGGCCGCCGGCCAGTCCCCGCCGAGCAGCGCCGCCATCAGGCCGAAGGTCTCCGGCGCGGGGTTGACCGACCCGTGCGGGCGGCACACCCCGCACACCGCTCCCCCGGCGTGCACGGCGAACCCGCGCGGCTCGGCGCCGCCGCAGCGGGCGCACTCGCCCAGCGCGGGCGCGTACCCGGCGACGGCCAGCGACCGCAGCAGGTAGGCGTCGAGCACCAGTCGGGGCTCGTGCACCCCCTCGCCCAGCGTACGCAGCGCGCCGATGAGCAGGAGGAACTGGCGCAGCGCCGGGTCCTTCTCGACGGCGACCACCTTCTCCGCCGTCTCCAGCATCGCGGTGGCGGCGGTGTAGCGGGCGTAGTCGGCGACGATGCGCTCACCGTAGGGGCGCAGCGTCTCGGCCTGGGTGATCACGTCGAGGGTGCGCCCGGTGTAGAGCTGCACGTCGACGTGGCTGAAGGGCTCCAGCCGGGCCCCGAAGCGCGACTTGGTGCGCCGCACCCCCTTGCCGACCGCGCGCACCAGCCCGGTGCGCCGGGTCAACAGGGTCACGATGCGGTCGGCCTCCCCCAGCTTCTGGGTGCGGAGGACGACCCCCTCGTCGCGGTAAAGGCTCACCTTCCCATTGTCGCGGATGCGCGGCCCCGGACCGACCGGGTGGACCCACACGCGCAGAGCGCCCCGCCGGCCGGGCCGGCGCCCCCTCGGCGACAACCCCCACAACCTGCGGAAACCACCTCCATATCGGCAAATCGGGAATATTGCTCTACGATCACGCACACCCCGCTACCCACCCGATCGACGGGAGGACCCGATGGGACGAGGACGCCGAAGGCACGGCCCCCGCGGGGGCCGCGACCGCCGCGCCCGCGATCCGCACCGCGCCCCGGAGCGCGCCCCGCGCCGCGCCGCGGCCGGGCGCGCACCGCGCACCGGGCGCCGTGTGCTGCTGGCGACGGTGCTGGCGCTCCCGGTCGGCCTGGGAACGGCCGCCGCGCTGGTGCTGGCCACCTCGGCCGGGCCGGGACTCACCTCGCAGGCCACCGCACCCGGCGCAGGCGCCGGGGCCGACAACGGCCTTCCGCCCGCCGCGGACGACTTCTTCGCCGGGTCCGGGCAGGACCCGGACGCCCAGGGCGGCGCCGACGGCGCTGACGGCGGCGGGGCGGCCGGCTCGGACGGCGGGAACGGCGCAGACGGCGGGGAGGGCCCGGCCGAGGGCTCGGCCTCCGGCGAGGACAGCGTCCGCCCCTCCGAGGAGCCCGCCGACGGCGGCGGCGACGGCGACCGCGAGGGCTCCTCGTCCGGTTCCTCCGGCGGTTCCGGGGGCTCCGAGGACTCGGGGAGCTCCGGCGGTTCGTCCTCCGGGCCCTCCGCCGCGGGCTCCGCGGCGAGCGGCGGCGTGGTGGCGCTGACCAACGATGAGCGCGCGGACGCCGGGTGCGGCCCCCTTCAGGTCGACGCCAAGCTCACCCGGGCCTCCGAGGACCACAGCGCGGACATGGCGCGGCGCGACTACATGGCCCACGAGACGCCCGAGGGCGTGGGCCCCGCCGAGCGGGCGGAGAAGGCCGGCCACACCGCCTGGGGCGGGGAGAACGTGGCCGCGGGATACACCTCGGCCGAGGCGGTCATGGACGGCTGGATGAACAGCGAGGGCCACCGCAAGAACATCCTCAACTGCGATTTCACGACCATCGGTGTCGGCGAGGTCGACGGCTACTGGACCCAGAACTTCGGCTACTCCTGACGCCGACGCCGCCGGTCCGCGCCGCAGTGCTTCCGGACTTCCCCACGTCCCCACAGCCCGGCGCCTCGGCGAGGCGGCACGGAAGGTACCCCGCTTCAGCACCCCGGCCGGGCGGCGGGCCGCCGCCGGTCGAGCGAGGTGGACGGCGACGACGGGACGGCTGGCGCCCCGCTCAGGGCTGCTTGCCGGGCGGCTGGGCCGTTCGGTGCGATGGGGACGGCGGCGACGACGAAGCGGGGCGGTTCCCCGGCGCCACCGGTCGGCCGCCGGGCCACAGCGGTACCGGCGATGAACAGCGGCGACGACGGAACGGCCGGTACCCCGCTCGTGGGCCCAGTCCGGGCACCGGGCCGCCGGGGTGCCAGAGGGAGGGCTGCGACGACGGCGCAGGCCGGTACCCCGCTCGGGGCTGCTTGCCGGGTGGTGGGGTCGTGTCCGCTGGTGTGGTGGAACTCTCCGGTCCCCGGCCGC
This sequence comes from Nocardiopsis baichengensis YIM 90130, assembly GCF_000341205.1. Classification (NCBI taxonomy): domain Bacteria; kingdom Bacillati; phylum Actinomycetota; class Actinomycetes; order Streptosporangiales; family Nocardiopsidaceae; genus Nocardiopsis; species Nocardiopsis halophila. The sequence continues at coordinate 240,671 of NZ_ANAS01000009.1, forward strand.
CCTCATCGACACCCCCGTTGATCTCGGGAGAGTCGGGGTAATACTCGCCGGTATTACCCCGACTCTCCCGAGATCAACGACAAGGAAGGGGGCGCGCAGCCGGGGCGGGGCCGCCGATCACGCCGCAGCGGCCGCACCTCTCAGAAGGACGCGGCCGCCCCTCGTCCTGGCACCCCCACGACCCACCGCCCGGCAAGCAGCCCCGAGCGGGGCACCGGCTACTCCGTCGTCGATGATCTTGCTGGACGACCAGGGGCCCGGCGGCCGAACGGCCACCCCGGGAACCGCCCCGCCTCTCGGACAGTCGCTTCTCGCGGCGGCCGCGGTGCCGGCTCCCTGACCCCGGCCGGAGGCCGGGGTCAGGGAGCCGGGAGCCGGGGCAAGACCCGGCCGACCCGGACACCTGGGCCGTGTCTAGTCCTGTGCGGCCGCCGCAGCGCGGTTGACCGCGCTGCAGACCGCCTTCAGGGACGCGGTGGTGATGTTGTGGTGCATCCCCACGCCCCACATCACCCGGCCGTCCACCTCGGCCTCGACGTAGGCGGCGGCGCGGGCGTCGGTGCCCTCGCTCATCGCGTGCTCGACGTAGTCGACCACGCGGACCTTGACGTCCACCGCGGCCAGCGCGTCGCAGAAGGCCGACAGCGGGCCCTGCCCGGTGCCGGTGATCTCCTGGATCCGCCCGTCCAGGCGCACGTCGGCCTCGATGCGGTACCCGTCCTCGCCGTTCTGCGAGCGGTGCGCCAGCACCCCGACCCGGCCCTTCTCGGACAGGTAGGTGTCGCGGAAGGCCTCCCAGATCTTCTCCGCGCTGAACTCGCCGCCCTCGGTGTCCGTGTGGCCCTGGATGACGTGGGAGAACTCGATCTGCAGGCGCCGCGGCAGGTCCAGGGCGTGGTCGCGCTGCAGCACGTAGGCCACCCCGCCCTTGCCGGACTGGCTGTTGACCCGGATGACCGCCTCGTAGTCGCGGCCCACGTCCTTGGGGTCGATCGGCAGGTAGGGCACCCCCCAGGCGTGCTCGGACACCGGGACGCCGGCCGCCTCGGCCTCGGCCTCCAGGGCGGCGAAGCCCTTCTTGATGGCGTCCTGGTGGGAGCCGGAGAAGGCGGTGTAGACCAGGTCGCCGCCGTAGGGGTGGCGCGGGGCCACCGGCAGCTGGGTGCAGTGCTCGGTGATGCGGCGGATCTCGTCGATGTCGGAGAAGTCCACCATCGGGTCCACACCCTGGCTGTGCAGGTTCATGCCCAGGGTGACCAGGTCGACGTTGCCGGTGCGCTCGCCGTGCCCGAACAGGCACCCCTCGACCCGGTCGGCGCCGGCCATCACGGCCAGCTCGGCCGAGGCCACGCCGGTGCCGCGGTCGTTGTGCGGGTGCACCGACAGGCACACGTGCTCGCGCCGGGACAGGTTCCGGCTCATCCACTCGATCTGGTCGGCGTAGACGTTGGGGGTAGCGCGCTCGACGGTGGCGGGCAGGTTCAGGATGATCTCCCGCCCCGGGCCGGGCCGCCACTCGTCCATGACCGCCTCGCAGACCTCCAGGGCGAAGTCCAGCTCGGTGTCGATGAAGATCTCGGACGAGTACTCGTAGCCCACGTACGCGGTCTCGCCCAGGTACTGCTCGGCGAAGCGCATGACGTGGCGGGTGCCCTCCACGGCGATGCGCTTGCAGTCCTCGCGGTCGACCTTGAACACCACCCGGCGGAACAGCGGCGCGGTGGCGTTGTACAGGTGCACGGTGGCGCGCTCGGCGCCGACCAGGGACTGCACGGTGCGCTCGATCAGGTCCTCGCGTGCCTGGGTCAGCACCGAGATCTGCACGTCGTCGGGGATGCGGCCGCCCTCGATCAGGCTGCGGACGAAGTCGAAGTCGGTCTGGCTGGCCGAGGGGAAGCCGACCTCGATCTCCTTGTAGCCCATGCGCACCAGCAGGTCGAACATCTCGTGCTTGCGCTCGGCGTCCATCGGCTCGATCAGGGCCTGGTTGCCGTCGCGCAGGTCGGTGCTCAGCCAGCGGGGGGCGGCGTCGATGGTCTTGGCGGGCCACGTGCGGTCGGGCAGGTCGACCGGCTTGAAGGGGGCGTAGCGCTGGAAAGGCATACCACTGGGCTGCTGCTGCGGCACCATGGAAAGGGCTCCTCAGAAGAAATCACGCGGTGTCGAAACGGCCGACAAGAGCATGCCGAAGCCCCGCGGCGAGGGAGTCGACCTCTTAGCGACCCCCGCCGCGGCCGCTAAGGAGGAGCAGCTCGCGCAGCATAACGTGGGCCACGGTAGCAGACCGGTCGGCACATGGTGGGCGGCCGGCCCGTAATCTGCGGGCCGCGCGCCCGGGCGGCGGCGCGGAACCGCAGGCCGCAGGCGGGACCTGGCGCGGGAGAAGACAGAACGGCGGGGCGCCGCGGTGGTCCGGCCAAGTGACCACCGATGCGCCCCGCCGTGCGCCGGTGTGCGGCGGTGGCCCGGCCAAGCGGCCACCGACGCAACCGGTCCCAAGGGGCGCGGACGGCCTTCCGCCTCCGCGACCGCGCCGCGCCCCCGTCTCGTGCCCCCTAGCCCTGCGGCTCGGGGGCGGGCTCGAACTCCTTCACGGCGTCGATCGCCGGGCCGTGCGGAGTGTTGGCCTCGCGCTCGATCATGATCTCCACGAGCACCGGCCGCGAGGTGGACTGCGCCTGCTTGCGGGCCCACTCGATGGACTCGCGGATCTGGGAGGGCTCGAAGACGCGGCGCCCGGAGCAGCCGTAGGCCTCCATGATCTTGACGCTGTCCGTGCCGTGGTCGTCGTAGTGGATGTCGACCTGGTAGTTCATGTCGTAGGGGATCTCCGCCTGGCGGATCAGCCCCAGGTACTCGTTGTTGAGCATGATGATCACGAACGGCACGTCGTACTGGGCGGCGACCGCCAGCTCCTCGACCATGTACTGGAAGCCGTAGTCGCCCACGACGCCGACCACCTCGGCGTCGGGCTCGGTGTCCTTGAGGGCCTTCTTGACGCCGATGGCCGCGGGGATCTCCCAGCCGAGCGGGCCCGCCTGGCCGCAGATCTGGTAGTGCCGCGGCTTGTAGGCCTTCTGGTGCTGGCCGCCCCAGATCTGGTACAGGCCGATGGCGGTGACGAAGTAGGCGTCCTCGCCGAAGACCTCGTTGATCTCCTTGTAGACGCGCGGGGCCTTGATCGGCACGGCGTCGAAGTCCTCGCGCCGACCCAGGGTGCGCTTGAGCTCTCCCACGCGCTCGATCCAGGCGCCCACCTGCGCCTTGGCGGAGCGCTTCTTGGCGGCGTCGACGAGCTCGCGCAGGAAGAGCCTGGCGTCGGAGACGATTCCCAGGTCGGGTTCGAAGACCCGCCCGAGCTGGGTGGCCTCGATGTCGACGTGGATGAACTTCCGGTCGCCCCGGTAGACGTCGATGGCGCCGGTGTGCCGGTCGGCGAAGCGCGCGCCCACCGCCAGCACCAGGTCCGACTCCAGGAAGGAGGCGTTGCCGTAGCGCTGGGAGGTCTGCACGCCGGTCATGCCCGCGTACAGGTCGGAGTCCTCGTCGAAGGAGCCCTTGCCCATGAGGGTGACCTGGACCGGGACCCGCAGCAGTTCGGCGAGCTCGGTCAGCTCCCCGGAGGCCTCGGAGATGATGATGCCGCCGCCGGCCAGGATGAGCGGGCGCTCGGCCTCCAGCAGCATGTCCAGGGCGCGCTCGACCCGCGGGCGGTGCGGGGCGACGTCGTTGACCTTCAGCGGGGCGTCGATGGCGGGGTCGTAGGAGATCTCCTGCTGGGCGACGTCCAGCGGGATGTCGATGAGCACCGGCCCCGGGCGTCCCTCGCGGGCGATCCGGAAGGCCTCGCGGAAGACCCACGGGGCGGTGCCGGGCTCCTTGATCTGCACGGCCCACTTGGTGACGGGCTTGGCGATCTCGACGATGTCGACCGCCTGGAAGCCCTCCTTGTCCAGCAGGTCGGTGCGGTTCTGGCCGGTGATGCACACGATCGGGACGGAGTCGGCCATCGCGGTGTACAGGCCGGTGATCATGTTGGTGCCGGCCGGGCCGGAGGTGCCGATGGCCACGCCCACCTTGCCGGTGGTCCGGGCCCATCCGTCGGCCATGTGGGTCGCGCCCTCCTCGTGGCGGACCGTCAGGTGCTCGATCCCTCCGACCTGCTCGAGGGCCTTGTAGAGGGGCAGGATCGCGGCGCCGGGGCACCCGAAGGCGGTGTCGACGCCCTCGTCTTTCAGGACCTCGACGGCCGCGTTCATGGCGGGCATCTGTACCATTTGATGAGAACCCTTCAGTGCTAGGGGGGTCGATGGGCCCGCCTGCGGGACCAAGGGTGCGGCCAACACCCAGGCCTCGGCGGTTCGCGCTGAGCACACACACGTAAGTCGCGAACCGTCCACGGCCGTCCCGCGGCGGGATCCCTTTCCTACTTCTGCTCGCCCTGCTCGCCGGAGAGCTGCTCCACGAGCTTCAGCAGCGCGGAGTGGTCCAGGCCGCCGTGCCCCTGGGCCTTGAGGGCGCCGACGAACTGCGCCACCAGCGCGCCCAGCGGAATCGACACACCGGCCTCGCGGGCCGCGGTGGTCACGATCTTCATGTCCTTGTCGTGCAGCTCGATCCGGAAGCCCGGGGCGAACTCGCGGTTGCGCATGCCCTCGCCCTTGCGGGTCATCACGGTGCTGCCGGCCAGGCCGCCGTTGAGGACCTTCAGGCCCTGCTCGGTGTCGACGCCGTGGGCCTCCAGGAAGACGAGCGCCTCGGCGACGAGCTGGATGTTGCCGGCCACGATGAGCTGGTTGGCGGCCTTGACGGTCTGCCCGGCACCGGCGGGGCCGACGAGGACCGGGGTGGTGCCCAGCACGTCGAAGACGGGGCGCGCGGCGTCGAAGTCCTCCTGGGCGCCGCCGACCATGATCGACAGCTTGGCCTCGATGGCGCCCGCCTCGCCGCCGCTGACGGGGGCGTCGAGCACCCGGAAGCCGCGGGCCAGGCCCTCGGCGGCCACGGTGCGCGCCACGTCGGGGCGGATGGTGCTCATGTCGATGACCAGGGCACCGGAGGGCGCGTTGGCGAAGACGCCGTCCTCGCCCAGCATCACCTGCTCCACGTCGGGGGAGTCGGGGACCATGGTGATGACCGCGTCGGCGCCGGCGACGGCCTCGGCGACCGAGGCGGCCGCCTTGCCGCCCTGCTCCGTCAGTTTGCGCGCCTTCTCCGGGCTGCGGTTGTACCCCGTGACCTCGTAGCCGGCCGTGACGAGGTTGGCGGCCATGGGCAGGCCCATGATGCCGAGGCCGATGAAGGCGATGGTGCGCGGCTGGGACATGGTGGCTGTTTCCTTTCGTGGGTTCTGGTCGGCGCGGCCGGGGCCCGGGGTCAGCGCCCGATCCAGCCGAAGCTCTCGGCGGTGGGCACGGTCGGCTTGTACTCCAGGCCCACGTACCCGTCGTAGCCGCCGGCCTGGGCGGCGGCGAGCAGCTCCTGGAGGGGCAGCGCGCCCGTGCCGGGCTCGCCGCGGCCGGGGGCGTCGGCGATCTGCACGTGCCCGAACTCGGCGGCGTGGTCGCGCACGGCGGCGGCCACGTCGTCGCCGTTGACCGCCAGGTGGAAGAAGTCGGCCAGGAGCGCGACGTTGGCGGCGCCGGCGGCGCGGGCCTTGCCGACCACCTCCAGGCCGTCGGCGGCGGTCTTGACCGGGTAGCCCTCCGCGCCGCTGACCGGCTCGATCAGCACGGTGCCGTCCACGGCCCGCACGGCCTCGGCGGCGGCGACGATCGACTCCAGGCCGACGCGGTCCTGCTCGGCCGGGTCGACCCCGTCCTGGCGCAGCCCGTAGAGGGCGTTGAAGGCCTTGGTGCCGGTGCGGCGGGCGATGCCGACGACGACGTCGAGGTTGTCGCGGAACTCCTGGGCGCGCGAGGGCTGGGAGAGCACCCCGCGGTCGGGGCCGGGCAGCTCGCCGGCGAAGAAGTTGAGCCCGCTCAGGTGCACCCCGGCGTCCGCGATCGCCTCGACGAAGGCGTCGACCTCGCGGTCGGCGGGGACCGGGCTCGCGAAGGGCCACCAGAACTCCACGGCGTCGAAGCCGGCCTTGCGGGCGGCGGCGGGACGCTCGTTGAGCGGCAGCTCGGTGAACAGCAGCGAGCAGTTCACCGTGTAGCGCAGCGAGTGGCTCATGTCGCGCTCTCCTCAGGGCGGAGGTTTTCGTAATCCGGAAAGTACTTTTCACTTGAAGGAATGCCTTGAGTTTGCGTCCGCGGACCGGGCTTGTCAACTCCCCCGCGCCCCGACCGGGCCGCCACCCCGCCTCCCCCCATCGCGCACATAAGGTCGACTAGTAGGACATAGCTCACATATGACGCGGTTCACGAACGGGTACACCAGGCGACACGGCCGTCGGCACCTCCGGGATTTCGCCGCACCCGTGTTGACAACCCCACTGTGACCGGGGCTACAGTCCGAGATGTAAAAGCAAGTTTCTGCTCTACGAAATCCGGTCGCCGGAACGGGGAGCAGCGGGTGAACGCGCGCACCAGCCACCGGCCGCAGTGCAGCCGAGCGCGGCCGAGCGCGCTCCGGCGCGGCCCGCCCGGGCACCGCCGGGTCGCCCGCCCTCCGCCGCCGCGCGGGCCGGACCGATCCAAGGAAGCGAGCCGCCATGCCCGAAACCCCGACCTCCCCGGGCACCGGGGACCCGGGGCTCGACCGGGTCAACGCGCTCTCCCCGCCGGCCTTCCGGGAGGAGTTCGCGCGCTGCCTCAACGTCGACCGGTGGGTCGCGGCCCTCGACGCCGAACGGCCCTTCGCCTCCCGGCAGGAGCTGCTGGCGGCCGCCGAGGCGCACGCCAGCCCGCTCACCGTGCCGGAGGTGGAGGCGGCGCTGTCCCGCCACCCCCGGATCGGCGAGAAGGCCTCCGGCGGCGGCACCGAGTCGCGCTGGTCCCGCGGCGAGCAGGCCGCGGTCACCGCCGGCGGCGACACCACCGAGCAGGCCTTCAAGGCCGCCAACGCCGCCTATGAGGAGCGCTTCGGCCACATCTACCTGGTGTGCGCCAGCGGCCGCTCCCCCGAAGACCTCCTCGGCGACCTCGAGGCCCGCCTGGACAACGATCCGGAGCGGGAGAAGCGGGTCGTCGGCGAGGAGTTCCGCAAGATCGCGCTGCTGCGCGTGGAGAAGGTGCTGGACGAGGTATGAGCCATGTGACCACGCACGTCCTCGACGCCTCCCTGGGCCGCCCCGCCGCGGGCGTCCCGGTCCGGCTCGAGGCCGCCGCCGACGCCGACCGCTCCTCCTGGAAGCCGGTCGCCACCGGGACCACCAATGACGACGGGCGGGTGCCCGACCTGGGGCCCGATCAGCTCGCGGCCGGGATCTACCGGGTCGTCTTCGACACCGCGCGCTACTTCGAGCGCACCGGGCAGAAGGGGTTCTACCCCGACGTCACGATCGCGTTCGAACTGGCGGACACCGACGCCCACTACCACGTCCCGCTGCTGCTGAGCCCGTACGCGTTCTCGACCTACAGGGGGTCCTGACAGCAGGAGAAGAGCCCTCCCCATCCGAGTGCGGTGACAGGTCCTTCCGCATGACCACAGCGGTCCTCCCTCGTCGCACGCCGCCCGCTCCCCTTCCCCGACCCCAGGCCGGCCCCGGCCCGGAGCGGCGCAGGCAACTTCTGTGAAGCGCAGTTCGAGCACAGAATCCAGGAGACGACCCACATGGGCATCCGACTCGGAGACAACCAGTACGGCAAGGCCGAGGTCCGCATGGTGCACGTCACCCGCGACACCCCGGTGCACACCATCAAGGACATCAACTACACCTCCCAGCTCCGCGGCGAGCTGGAGTCGGTGCACACCGAGGGCGACAACGGCACCTGCCTTCCCACCGACACGCAGAAGAACACGGTCTACGCCAAGGCCAAGGAGTGGGGCGGCGTCGGCGCCATCGAGGACTTCGCCCTCAAGATGGCCCGCCACTTCGTCGACGAGCACGACTACGTGCACGGCGCGCGCCAGGAGGCCGAGGAGTACGCCTGGGACCGGATCACCACCGCCCAGGGCCCACACGACCACTCCTTCGTCCGCCGCGGCGGCGAGGTGCGCACCACGGTGGTCACCAAGGACGGCGACGCCGAGTGGGTGGTCTCGGGCTTCTCCGGCCTGACCGTGCTGAAGTCCACGGGCTCGGAGTTCCACGGCTACCCGAAGACGAAGTACACCACCCTGCCCGAGACCGACGACCGGATCCTGGCCACCGACGTCACCGCCCGCTGGCGCTACACCGGCACCGACGTCGAGTGGGACAAGACCTACGAGTCCGTGAAGGCCCTGGCCCTGGAGGCCTTCGCGCAGACGCACAGCCTCGCGCTGCAGCAGACCCTCTTCCAGATGGGCAAGGCGGTCCTGGAGGCCCACCCGCAGATCGCGGAGATCAAGTTCTCCATGCCCAACAACCACCACTTCCTGGTGGACCTGTCGCCGTTCGGGCTGGACAACCCGAACGAGGTCTTCTTCGCCGCCGACCGGCCCTACGGCAAGATCGAGGCCGTCGTCGAGCGCGACGACGCCCCCGAGGCCGGCCGCGCCTGGGAGACCGTCCCCGGCTTCGTGTAGAGCCCCCGCGCCGGGCCCCGCCTACCGCGGCGGCCCGGCGCGCCCGCGGTGCGGCCCGGAAACCCGCCGGTGCCGGGCACCGCCCCGCCGCCCGCCGGCCCGCGCGCCCGGCGTCCGCGGCCCTCACGCGTACCCGCCTCCAGGCCGCCGGCCCCGCTCCCCGAGGCCGCGACCTGTCATTGACCCACGGGACAGGTCACCTCCCATGCCGAACCACCCCTCCGGCCCGGACGCCCCCGGCGTCCCCTCCCCCCGCACCGAAGAACGGCCCGAAGACCACCGCCTGGGCGTCGGGCAGTACCTCGTCGGCGGGCTCCAGCACCTGCTCACCATGTACGCGGGGCTGATCACCCCGCCGCTGATCATCGGCACCGCCGCCGGCCTCGACGCGAGCGGGACCGCGACGATGATCGCCGCGACCACCCTGCTCGCCGGGCTCGCCACCCTCCTGCAGACCCTGGGCGTGATGCCCCTGCGCCTGGGCTCGCAGCTGCCCATCGTGGTCGGCGCCACCTTCGTCCCGGTCGGCGCGATGGAGTCCATCGCCGCCACCGACGGACTGCCCACCGTCTTCGGCGCCAGCCTGGCGGCGGGCCTCTTCGCCCTGGTCATCACCCCGTTCTTCGGGTCCCTGGTCCGCTTCTTCCCGCCGATCGTCACCGGCACGATCGTGACCGTCATCGGGCTCTCGCTGTTCCCGGTCGCCATCGGGTGGATCGTCGACGGCGCCCCCGGCGGCACCCCCGCCACCGCCGACCTGGCCCTGGGGCTGGGCACGCTGGCGCTGGTCCTGGGGCTCAACCGGGCCCCGGGCGTCCTGGGCCGCTTCGCCATCCTCATCGGCCTGGTCGCCGGGACCGCCGTGGCTGCCGCCCTCGGGCGCACCGACTTCTCCGGGGTCGGCTCCGGCCCCGCGTTCGCCCTGCCCGAGCCCTTCCACTACGGGCCCCCCGCCTTCGACCCCGCCGCGATCGTGACGATGTGCATCGTCATGCTGGTGGTCCTGACCGAGGGCACCGCCAACATCATGGGCGTGGGCGCGGTGGTCGGCGCGCGCGTGGACCGCCGGCGCATCTCCGACGGGATCCGCGGCGGCGCCCTGGCCTCCATGCTCGCGCCGATGCTCAACACCTTCCCGGTCTCCTCCTTCGCCCAGAACATCGGCCTGGTGGCGATGACCCGGGTGCGCAGCCGGTTCGTGGTCGCCTGGGCGGGCGGGCTGCTGGTGCTGCTCGGGCTGTTCCCGGTGCTGGGGCGGCTGGTCGCCGCCATCCCCATGCCGGTGCTCGGCGGCGCCGGGCTGGTGCTGTTCGGCACGGTCGCCGCCAGCGGCGTCAAGACCATCGCCGAGGCCGACCTGACCGACCAGCTCAACCTGGTGCTGGTCGGCGCCTCCCTGGCGGCGGGCCTGACCCCGCTGCTCTTCCCGCACTTCTACGAAGGGCTGCCCGGCTGGGCGGCCACCGTCCTGCACTCCGGCATCGTCGGGGCCTCGGCGGTGGCGATCGGCCTCAACGTGCTGTTCACCCTGGGCCGCGGCAGGCGCGGCCCCGAGACCCCCGCCGCCGGGGGCGAGGACCCCGGCGGCGGTGCGGCGGAGGCGCCCCCGGCACCGTCCGCCGCGACGCCGGCATCCGCACCGTCGGCCCGCTCCCAAGGCGGCTGACGCGCCGGCCGGGCGGCCCTGGACCTCAGGGCGCGACCGGGCCGCCCGCCCTTCCCACACGCCGGGTTCGGCCGCACCCCGGGACGGTGTCCCCCAGGGTGGAGTGCCCCGCACCTCGGGACGGCCGGACCCCGAACCGAAGGCTGGAAACTGGCCATGAGATTCGGAAAGCCGGAGCGTGAACCCCGGGCCACAACGAAAGCCGACGCCGAGGGAGACACCGCCACCCCCCAACGCCCTGAAGACGAGACGCTTCCCCCGAGACTGCTGCTGCTCTACGGGCTGCAGCACATCCTGACCATGTACGCCGGCGCGGTGGCCCCCGCGCTGGTCATCGGCGGCGCCGCCGGACTGGGCCCGGCCGACCTGGGCATCCTGGTCAGCGGCGCCCTCCTGGTCGCGGGCATCGCGACCCTGCTGCAGAGCCTGGGCCCCTGGCGCACGGGCGCCCAGATGCCCATCGTCGTGGCCGCCTCCTTCGTCCCGGTCTCGGCGATGACCGCCATCGCCGCCGACCAGGGACTGCCGGTGGTCTTCGGCGCCTCCCTGGCGGGCGGGGTGTTCGCGCTCTGCCTGACACCGTTCTTCGGCCAGCTGGTGCGGTTCTTCCCGCCCCAGGTGACCGGGAGCATCATCACCGTGATCGGGCTGTCGCTGATGCCGGTGGCGGCCGGGTGGGTGGTCGACGGCGCGGAGTCGGGCCACCCCTCCGCGGGGGACCTGGCGCTGGCCGGGACCACCCTGGCGCTGGTGCTGCTGTTCTCCCGGGTGCTGCCCGGGCTGCTGGGCCGGGTGGCCATCCTGCTGGGCCTGGTGGCCGGCACGCTGATCGCCCTGCCGTTCGGCAAGACCGACTTCGGCTCGGTGCCCGACGGCGCCTTCTTCGCGCTGGGCTCGCCGCTGCACTTCGGCATGCCCGAGTTCGACGTGGCGGCGATCCTGACCATGTGCGTGATCATGCTGGTGGTGCTGACCGAGGGCGCCTCGCACATCATCGCCGTCGGCGAGATCACCGGCTCGAAGGTGGACGCCAAGCGCATCTCGGCCGGCCTGCGGGCCGACGTCAGCGCCTCCATCATCGGCCCGATCTTCAACTCCACCCCGGGCAGCTCCTTCGCCCAGAACATCGGGCTGCTCGCGCTGACCAAGATCCGCAGCCGGTACGTGGTCGCCACCGGGGCGGGCATCCTGATCGTGCTGGGGCTGTTCCCCGTGCTGGGGCGGGTCGTGGCCGCCATCCCGATGCCGGTGCTGGGCGGTGCCGGGCTGGTGCTGTTCGGCTCGGTGGCCGCCAGCGGCGTGCGCACGCTGGCGAAGGTGGACTTCGACAACAACCTCAACCTGATCCTGGTGGCCACCTCGCTGGGCTTCGGCATCATCCCGATGGCCGTGCCCGAGTTCTACGAGGGCTTCCCGCCCCAGGTGGCGCTGGTGCTGCACTCGGGCATCGTCGGTGCGGCGATCGTGGCGATCGTGCTGAACATCTGCTTCAACGTCATCGGCCGGCCGACGGCCCAGGACCCTCCGGACATCGACGGGGACGAGCTGCGCACGGCCGGTCCGGGCGAGGCCAAGTACACCGAGTCGGCGGACGCCGCCTACCGCGCCCCCGGAGAGCGCGACCCGGGAGAGGAGCTGGCCAAGGAGGCGGAATAGCGGGACGGCGGCCGAGAGCGCTCCGGGTGTGAACGGACGCCCTCGACCGGGGAACGAAGGGCCCGGGACGTCGGTCCCGGGCCCTTCGCATCGCGGGTCGGCCCTGGTCGTGGCGGTCGCGGTCCGAGCCGTGGCCGCCCCTCCGAACAGGCGGTCACAACGAGGCGCAGGGCGCGGCGGGCGCCCTGCGCACGGTCCCCCGCCGGGGCACAGGCCGCCGAAGAGCCAGAGGCGGGACACGGGCTCGTGTCCCGCCTGTAGCAGGGGATTCGCCCCTCGCCGACCTCTCGCCTCGGCGGGCGGCCGGCGGCCGAAGGCGGTGGCCCGGCGCCCCGCCTTCGGCCCGGCACTCCGGCCCCCTGCCGCCTACGGGCGGTCCAGCAGGCGTCCCTTGGGGGTCTGCGGGTCGATCCGCTCTCCGCGCAGGTAGGCCGCGCGCACGACGCCCTTGAGGGTGCGGCCGTCGTAGGCGCTGACCTTGTTCTTGTGCTGGAGGGTCCTGGCGTCGATCGTGGTCGAGGCCTCCGGGGCCACCACCGCGAAGTCGGCGTCGCGGCCCGGCGCCAGGGCGCCCTTGGACGGGAGCCCGGCCACCCGGGCGGGCCCGGCGGACATCCACGCGGCCACGTCGGCCAGGGAGTACCCGCGCTCCGCGGCCTCGGTCCACACCGCGGGGAAGCCCACCTGCAGGCCGGCCACGCCGCCCCAGGCGGTGCCGAAGTCGTCGGTCTTCAGGTCGGCGGTGCTGGGCGAGTGGTCGCTGACGATGCAGTCGATCACCCCGTCGGCCAGGGCCTGCCAGAGGGCGTCGCGGTTGGCGGCGCCGCGGATCGGCGGGCAGCACTTGAAGCTGGTGTCGCCCGCCGGCACCTCCTCGGCGGCGATGGTCAGGTAGTGCGGGCAGGTCTCCACGGTCAGCAGGACCCCGTCCGCACGCGCCTTCTCGATCATCGGCAGCGCGGTGGCCGTGGACAGGTGCAGGATGTGCGAGCGGGCCCCGGTGCGCCGGGCGGTCTCGATGACCAGCCGGATCGCCTCGTGCTCGGCCTCGTCCGGGCGCGAGGCCAGGAACGAGGCGTAGTCGGTCCCGGACGCCTGCGGGGCCGACTCCAGCAGCCCGGGGTCCTCGGCGTGCACGATGATCTGCCCGCCCAGGGCGCCGATGGCCGACACCGCCGACCGGTACAGGTCGGGGGTCAGGTGGCCGAACTCGTCCACCCCCGAGGGCGAGAGGAAGGCCTTGAAGCCGAAGACCCCGCCCTCGTGCAGGGAGGCCAGCTCGCCGGTGGCGCCGGGGGCGCTGTTCTCCGGCACGGCGCCGCCCCAGAAGCCCGTGTCCACCGCCACCTGGTCCCGGGCGACCCCGCGCTTGACGCGCAGGCCCTCGGCCGTGGTGGTGGGCGGAACGCTATTGAGGGGCATGTCGACGATGGTGGTCACACCGCCGGCGGCGGCGGCGCGGGTGGCGCTGGCGAACCCCTCCCACTCGGTGCGGCCGGGCTCGTTGACGTGCACGTGGCTGTCGACGAGGCCGGGGAGCAGCACCTCGTCCTCGGCCAGCTCGACGGTGCGGGCGCTGTCGAGCGCGGCCCCGGCGTCCTCCACCGCGGCGATGCGCCCGCCCCGCACGCCCACGGCCGCGGGGCGCTCCCCGTCGGGGGTGACCGCGCGGCGGGCGCGCACTACGAGATCGAAGTCGTGCTCGGACATGGTCCTCCGTACTCTGCAACTCTGCATCATTGTCGTCGCCGGTCGCGCCCGATGCCTCGGCTTCCGGCCCCGGCTCAGAGGGCGCGGGCGCGGCATCGGGGTTCGACCGCCTGCTGTCGTCGTCCGCCGTCCGCTCCGGCGGCGGAACCGGGGCACCGTTGCGTACCAGGCGCGGAAGACCGCACCGCTTCAGCGGGCACGACTACTGCCCGGTCGGAATTCGCGCATTCCCGAGGGGAACGGCCACGGCCGTCCACGGTGCCCTGCCCTCTGAGGCAGACGCGTCCCGGCCTCAGGTGCACTCCGCACGGGTGTCCCGTCCTCCTCGGAGGAACGTCAGCCGAGAACGGGCCGCCAAGGTCCTGGCCGCCGTCGCACGGGTCGGGGACCTTAGGGCGCCCGGGCTCCTCCGGAGGTCGCGAGCTGGAAGCGCCATGCGCACAGTCCCCAAGGGGCGCGGCTCAGGGGAGTCCCGGCCGCCCAGCGGCCGCCCGGGACTCCCCCCGCCCCATGGGGTCCGCAGGAACGGCCCCGGTGTCCGCGATCGGTTCCCTGAGCGGGCGCATCATCGCCCAGGGACCCGGACGGCTGTACGCGGGGCCGCAGGCCTCCGGGCCCGGACACGCGCCCGCCCCACCGGCGGCCGCGGTCGGCGGGCCGGTGGCCGGGGGCCGTGGTGCGTACGGGCACGGCCGCCTAGCCCACCCGCCGGTTCGCGAAGCCGCGCAGCACCTCGGCCCCGACACCCGTGGCCTCGGCGACCTCCTGCTCGGTCAGTGCGCCGCAGTTGACCCCGCGCACCAGCGCCGAGGCGAGGGCCTGGGCGGTCGCGGGCTCGTCGGCCACACCGCCCCCGGCGGCCGTCAGGTAGGCCTTGAGCCGCGCGGCGGCCGGGCCGAAGGCCTCCCGGTAGAAGGCGAACGTCGCCAGGTAGCGGGTGGGCAGGTGGGCCGGGTGCATGTCCCAGCCCTGGTAGTAGGCGCGCTCCAGGGAGCGCCGCACCAGCCCGGCGTGCAGTCGCCAGGCGGCGTGCACCTCCTCGCGGGTGCCGACGGGCAGGACGTTGGTCGAGCCGTCGGAGAGCCAGACGCCGGTTCCGGCCGCGGCCAGCTGCATGACCGCCTTGGCGTGGTCGGCGGCCGGGTGGGCCATGCTCTGGAAGGCGGCGGTGACGCCCACGGCGGCGCTGTAGTCGTAGGTGCCGTAGTGCAGGGCGGTGACCCGGCCCTGGCCGGCGTGGACCATGCGCGCCACCGCGGTGGTGCCGTCGGGGGAGAGCACCGACTGCGGGGTCTCGATCTGCAGCTCGAAGCCGAGCCGCCCGGCGGGCAGCCCGAACCGCTTCTCCAGGTGCTCGGCGGCCCACACCATGGCCTCGACCTGCTCCACCGAGGTGATCTTGGGCAGGGTGAACACGAAGCCCTCGGGGAGCCGCCCGGCCTCCTCCAGCAGGCCCCCGGTGAACACGGCCAGGCTGCGCATGCCGCGGCGGCGCCCGCCCGCCTCCATGCCCTTCATGCGGATCCCGACGTAGGCGGGGGCGCGGCCGGAGGCCAGGTCCGCGGCGACGGCGCGCACGGCGGCCGCCACGTCGCGGTCCTCCTCCTCGTCGGAGCGGTTGCCGTAGCCGTCCTCCAGGTCGATGCGCAGGTCCTCGACCGGTTCCTCGGCGAGCTTGGCCCGCACCGCGGGCAGCGCCCCGGCGACGGCGCCGGGATCCATTCCGGTGGCCTCGGCCAGGGCCGCGGCGTCGGGGGCGAACTCGTCGAGGGCGGCCAGGGCCTGGGCCCCCCACTCGTCGCAGACGCCCGCACGGACCTTGTCGGCGGGGATGTAGACGGTGTGCACGGGCTGGCGCCGCCCGGTGTCCCCGGGATACCGGCTCAGCAGCCGGGCGTCGGCCGCGGAGAGGCGGGCGTCCAGGGCGTCGCCCATCTCCTCCAGGCCGGCCCCTGCCGCCCAGCGTTCACCCTCCGTTGGCTCCTGTCCACCCACGTGGTGCTCTCCTCATCGCGTGGCCGTCCGCCCCCGGGGCCGTGCCCCGGGGCGGGGCGGGCAATCCGCCCACCCCTAGGTCTTTTATATAGCGGACACTAACTTCTACAATTCGGAACAACAAGAGGGGGGTGGGAGCGAGCGGGCGCGCGGTTGGCGTCGGCCGACTTCCGTATCGCAGAATGAGACCGCACGATCCTCGCGATGGGAGCTGGAGACCCTTGGCAACGTCACAGACCTCGATCGGGGACGCCGACGGCGTCCCCCGAGCGCGCGCCGGCGGCGTGCAGTCGCTCGACCGGGCATTCGCGCTGCTGGAGATCATGGCCGATGCCGGGGGCGAGATCTCGCTGAGCCAGCTCGCCGACTCCTCCGGGCTGCCCCTGCCGACGATCCACCGCATCATCCGCACCCTGGTCGACAACGGGTACGTCCGCCAGCTCCCCTCGCGCCGGTACGCCCTGGGGCCGCGGCTGATCGGGCTGGGCGAGAGCGCCTCGCGGATGCTCGGCACCTGGGCCCGCCCGCACCTGGCCCAGCTGGTGGAGGAGCTGGGCGAGACCGCGAACCTGGCCATGCTCGACGGCGACAAGGTCGTCTACGTCGCCCAGGTGCCCTCGCCGCACGCGATGCGCATGTTCACCGAGGTGGGGCGGCGGGTCCTGCCGCACTCGGCGGGCGTGGGCAAGGCGCTGCTGGCGCAGCTCCCCCCGGACGAGGCGCTGGCCACCGTGCGGCGCACCGGCATGCCCGCGGCGACCGACCGCACGATCACCACCCCCGAGGACTTCGCCGAGGAGATGGGCCGCATCCGGGACCGGGGCTATGCCATCGACGACGGCGAGCAGGAGATCGGCGTCCGCTGCCTGGCCGTTCCGGTGCAGGGCGGGCCGGCCATGATGGCGGTCTCCATCTCCGGCCCCGAGGCCCGGGTGAGCTGGGAGTTCGTGGAGAAGGCGGCACCCATCGTGCAGCGCACCGCCCACTCCCTGGCCGGGGACCTCAACCACCAGAGCTGACCGGCCGGCGGCGGGGGTGCCGGGAGGGCCGCAGGCCCCGGCGCCCCCATCGCCGACCGCTCCGCAGAGGTGGACCGGAGCCGCTCGCCGGACTCACCCGCCGCCCCCTTCGGCCGCGGGCGCGTCCACCGGTTCCGCCGCCGCCGGCGCACCCGCCTCCCGGGACCCTCGGCCCACGCGCCGCAGGTGGACCAGGTGGCGTCCCAGCGCCACCGCGCACAACAGGGCGGCGACCGCGCACACCCCCGGCCACCGCGCCAGGGCGAAGGCCTGCACGCCCAGCCAGGACCCGGCGGTACCGCCGAGGAAGGCGCAGGTCATATAGGCCGTGTTGATCCGGCCCCGGGCCTCGGGGCGCAGGGCGAAGACCCGGGCCTGGTTGGCGACCATGCCGGACTGCATGGCCACGTCCAGCAGCAGGATCCCGGCGGTCAGGGCGGCGAGTCCGGCGGCCCCGCCCAGGG
The DNA here is from genome assembly GCF_000341205.1 of Nocardiopsis baichengensis YIM 90130. Lineage (NCBI taxonomy): Bacteria > Bacillati > Actinomycetota > Actinomycetes > Streptosporangiales > Nocardiopsidaceae > Nocardiopsis > Nocardiopsis halophila. The sequence goes on from NZ_ANAS01000009.1 coordinate 257,797, forward strand.
ACCCCAGGGCGAGCGGCCCGGCCGAGGCCAGGGCACCGAGCATGCAGACCAGCCCGACGGCGTCCGGGCCGCGCCGGTCCACCCACCGCCCGGCGCCCGGGGTCAGCGCCATGGTGGCCGCCGCGACCAGCGCCACCGCCCCCGCGGCTGAGGCTCCCAGCCCGTACACCGGCCCGGTGACCACCAGCGCCATCCCGGTCCAGGCCGCCGAGAAGGCGCCGAACACGCAGGCCTGGTAGAGGCAGGAGCGGCGCAGGTCCGGCTCGGTGCGCAGGAGCCGCAGCGGCGCGGCGAGCAGAGCCGGGTACGGCCGGCGGGTGGAGGGGGACGTCGCGGGCAGGGTCGCGGCCAGGACGGCCGCGAGCAGGAGCACCACGACCGCCGCCACCAGGTAGGGGGCGCGCCAGCCCAGCTGGTCGGCCAGGACCCCGCCGAACCCGCGGGCCAGCAGCATGCCGCCGATGGACCCGCTGAGCAGGGTGCCCATCACCTCGCCGCGCCGGTCCTCGGCGGCCATCGCGGCCGCCATGGGGGCGATCAGCTGGGCGGCGACGGTGGCGGTGCCGACCAGGGCGCCCGCGGCCACGAGCACGGGCAGCGCGGGCGCCAGGCCCGCCGCCAGGAGGAACGCCCCGCTCAAGGCGAGGAGCCCGGTGATCAGCGGGCGGTTGGGCAGCCGGTCCCCCAGCGGGACGAGGAGGAAGATCCCCACCGAGTACCCGGCCTGCGCGGCGGTCGCCGCCAGGGCCGCGGAGGCGGGGGCCACGTCCAGGCCTTCGGCGATGAGCGGGGTGACGGCCTGCGGAAAGTAGAGGTTGCCCACGGCGACACCGCAGGTGACGGCCAAGAGGAGGACGAGGCGCTTACTCATACCGGGTGAGCGTGACACCGGAGGAGTGTCACAAGGGCCGCGCCCGACGGGCAATGGATTTTGGATGCGAGGCGGCGACGGCGGGGCAGGCGCCCTGCTCACGGGCCCTGGCCGGGGGGGCGGGGCACTTGGTGTCCAGGAAGGGGCGGCGACGAGACCGGGGCGGCGGCTCAGCGGCCGGCGCTGTCGGGTGCCGGGCGTGCGGGTGGTCACCGGAGGGGCGACGACGGAGCAGCAAGTACCCCGCTCACGGACCCCGGCCGTGAGCGGGCCACTGGGGCGCCGGGGAGGGCGGCGACGAGTCGAGGCGGGGCGGGGCGGGGGCGGGTGAGTTTCCTCGGCTTCCCGGCCGACGGCGGGGGCAGCGGGCCCACGGGGCCCGGCTCGGTAGGCGGCCGCCCCGCATCGAGTGTGGTGATATTGCCACGCAATCGCACATTGCGTGGCAATATCACCACACTCGATGGCCCCACCCCGCGGGCACGCCCGGAGGCGGTCCGGAAGAGGCGCCTCAGGTCTGCTGGTCGAAGCCCAGCCGGCGCAGCTGCTTGGGGTCGCGCTGCCAGTCCTTGGCCACCTTGACCCGCAGGTCCAGGTAGACCCTCCGGCCCAGCAGGGCCTCGATCTGGCGGCGGGCCTCGGTGCCCACCTGCCGCAGGCGCGCCCCCTTGGTGCCGATGACGATGGCCTTCTGGCTCGGGCGCTCCACGTACAGCGAGGCGTAGATGTCGGTGAACTCACGCCCCTGGGCGGTGTCGGGCCGGTCGGTCATCTCGTCGACCACGACCGCGATGGAGTGCGGCAGCTCGTCGCGCACCCCCTCCAGGGAGGCCTCGCGGACCAGCTCGGCCACGAGCATCTCGTCCGGCTCGTCGGTCAGGTCCCCGTCCGGGTACAGCGGGGGGCCCTCCGGCAGGTGCGTGCACAGCACCTGCGCCGCCTCCTGCAGGTTGTCCCCGGTCTCGGCCGAGACCGGGACGATGTCGGCCCACTCGCCCAGGCGCTCCACCGCCAGCAGCTGCTCGGCGACCCGCCCGCGGTCCACCTTGTCGGCCTTGGTCACCAGCGCCACTACCGGCGTGTGGCGCTGGGCGGCCAGCTCCCGGGCGATGTAGGTGTCCCCGCGCCCGATCGGCTCGTCGGCCGGCACGCAGAACCCGATCACGTCGACCTCGACCAGGGTGGAGCGCACCAGGCTGTCCAGCCGCTCCCCCAGCAGGGTGCGCGGCTTGTGCAGGCCCGGGGTGTCCACCACGATCAGCTGGGCGTCCTCGCGGTGCACGATCCCGCGCACGGTGCGCCGGGTGGTCTGCGGCCGGTTGCTCGTGATGGCGACCTTCTGCCCCACCAGCGCGTTCATCAGGGTCGACTTGCCCACGTTCGGGCGGCCCACGAAGCAGGCGAAGCCGCTGCGGAACCCGTCGGGCACCGCGGTGGCGCCCGGCAGCGGGGCGCGGAGTCTGTCGAGGTCGAGCTCGTCCATCGTCGTCATGTCTCGAATCGTGCGGGTGCGGGGGCGGGCGGGGCGCGGCGGCCCCGCCCGGCCGGGTCAGGGGCGGTCGACGGAGGCCGGTGTGCCGTCGGGGGCGGCGGTGATGAGCACGCCCGTCTTCAGGTCGGCTGCCACCTCGCGGTCCTGCTCGCTCGGCCCCTCCTGATCGGTCACCACGGCGGCGGCCTCCAGGCGGTCGGCCTCGCTGGCGACCGCGGCCGCGACGGCGGCCTGCAGGGCGCTCAGCCGCAGGTGCGGCAGGTCCACGGTGACGGCGGCATAGGTGCGGCCGGTCTCGTCGCGCACCGCCGCGCCCTCGGCGGCGCCGGTGCGGGCCCGCGAGGCGCGGGCCAGGGTGACGAGCTTGCCGTCCTCGGCGCCCAGCTCAGGGGTGGTGCTGTCGGTCACTGCTCTCCTTCGTCCGGTCCGGGTGGCGGATCCAGCCGCTCCACCAGCACCGTCGCGGTCCGGTTGCGGCGGCCGGCGGGGTCCTCGGCGGTGAGCCTCAGACCAGCGTAGTCGGCCCGGGACCCGCTGATCGGCACCCGGCCCAGCGCGTAGGCGAGCAGCCCGCCCACGGTGTCCACGTCGGGCGCGTCGAGCTCCATGCCGAAGTGCTCGGCCAGCTCGCCCAGCGGCAGCCGCGCCGTCACCCGGGCGCGGCCCGGGCCCAGGTCCTGCACGGGCGGCACCTCGTCGTCGTACTCGTCGGTGATCTCGCCGACGATCTCCTCGACGATGTCCTCGATGGTGACCAGCCCGGCGGTGCCGCCGTACTCGTCGATCACCACCGCGATGTGGATGCGCTGGCCCTGCATCTGGCGCAGCAGCTCGTCGATGGGCTTGGAGTCGGGCACGTAGGACGCCGGGCGCATGGCCTCGCTCACCGGCGGCACCGGCGCGTCCGCCCCGGCCCCGGCCCAGTGCTCGCGCATCCGCGCGGTCAGGTCCTTGAGGTAGACGATGCCCACCACGTCGTCCTCGTCCCGGCCGGTGACCGGGATCCGGGAGAAGCCGCTGCGCAGCGCCAGCGACAGGCAGGAGTCCAGGTCCTCGTCGGCCGAGGCGAACACGATGTCGGTGCGCGGGACCATCACCTCGCGCACCACCGTGTCGTCGAGCTTGAACACCGAGTGGATCATCTGCCGCTCGTCGGCGTCGATCACGTGCCCCCGCTCGGCGAGGTCGACCAGCCGCCGCAGCTCCTCCTCGCTGCTGAACGGGCCGCCGCGCTCGCCCTTGGTGCGCGGGGTCAGCGCCCGGCCCAGGCGGACCAGCAGCTGGGCGGGCGGCCCCAGCACCACCGAGGGCCAGGCCAGCAGCACCGCCGTCGCCTCGGCCACCTGCACGGAGAACTGCCGCCCCAGGATCCGCGGGGTGACGCCCATCAGCACGTACTCCACCGGGATCAGTACCGCGACGGTCAGCGCGGCGGAGGCCCAGCCGAAGCCGAGCAGCGCGGTGAATCCGGCGGCGACCGCGACCACGGCCGCCACCTCGCAGGAGACCCGCAGCAGCAGGACCAGGTTGAGGGTGCGGGCCGAATCGGCGGTCAGCGACTCCAGACGGGCGCGGCGGCGCTCGGGCAGGTCCGCGGCGGCCCCGGCGCCGCCGGCGGCGACCCGGGTGACCGCGATCTCGGCGGCCACCAGGAAGGCGGCGGCCAGGCCGAACACGGCCCCGGCGGGGAACGCGGCCCAGGCGGTCGGCACGTCAGGCCTCCCGGGTCTCGGCGGTGCGGGAGGCCTCCGCGGCGCTGGGCCGCCACCCCGTCAGCAGCTCCGCCTGCAGGCCGAACATCTGCGCCCGCTCGTCGGGCTCGCCGTGGTCGTAGCCCAGCAGGTGCAGGATGCCGTGCGTGCACAGCAGGTCCAGCTCGTCCTGGGCGCTGTGCCCGCCCTCCTCGGCCTGGCGGGCCGCCACCTGCGGGCAGATGATGACGTCCCCCAGCTGGCCCGGGTCGCTGGTGCGGTCCGGGCCGCCGGGGCGCAGCTCGTCCATCGGGAAGGACATCACGTCCGTGGGCCCGGGCAGGTCCATCCACCGCTGGTGCAGCTCGGCCATAGGCTCCTCGTCCACCAGCACCACCGACAGCTCGGCGAGCGGGTGCACCCGCATCGCGTCGAGGACGTAGCGGGCCAGCTCCGAAAGGGCCGATTCGTCGACCGGGACGCCGGACTCGTTCGCGACGTCGATACTCATCGTGTTGCGCGCCTTACTCGTGTGCTCCCGCGGGGCTCAACCGTCCTCGCCCCGGCGGCCGTGCTCTCTGCCCTGGCTCTGGCCCCGGCCCTGCTCCCGTCCCGACTCGCGGCCCTGTTCCCGGCCCCGCTCGCGGGCGCGGCCCCCGTCGTAGCGCCCGTAGGCGTCGACGATGGCGCTGACCAGCTTGTGGCGGACCACGTCCTCGCTGGCGAGCCGGCAGAACCCGATGTCGTCGATGCCCGAGAGGATGTTCTCGATGGTGCGCAGACCGCTGGAGGTCCCGCTGGGCAGGTCGACCTGGGTGACGTCGCCGGTGACGACGATCTTGGAGCCGAACCCGAGCCGGGTCAGGAACATCTTCATCTGCTCGGGCGAGGTGTTCTGCGCCTCGTCGAGGATGATGAAGGAGTCGTTGAGGGTGCGCCCGCGCATGTAGGCCAGCGGAGCCACCTCGATCGTGCCCGACGACATCAGCTTGGGGATGCTGTCGGGGTCGAGCATGTCGTGCAGCGCGTCGTAGAGCGGCCGCAGATAGGGGTCGATCTTCTCGTAGAGGGTGCCGGGCAGGAAGCCCAGCCGCTCCCCCGCCTCGACCGCCGGGCGGGTCAGGATGATCCGGTTGACCTGCTTGTTCTGCAGTGCCTTGACCGCCTTGGCCATGGCCAGGTAGGTCTTGCCGGTCCCGGCCGGGCCGATGCCGAAGACGATGGTGTGCCGGTCGATGGCGTCGACGTAGCGCTTCTGGTTGAGCGTCTTGGGGCGGATCGTCCGCCCGCGCGACGAAAGGATGTCGGCGGTGAGGACCTCGGCGGGGCGCTCCTCGGAGGGCGAGCGCAGCATCGCCAGGGTGCGGTCGATCGCGTCGGGGGTGATGTGCGTGCCGTTCTTCACCAGCTCCAGCAGCTCCTCGATCAACCGGACGACCAGCGAGGTCTCCTCGGGGGAGCCGCTGATGGTGATCTCGTTGCCGCGGACGTGGATGTCGCTCTCGAAGGACCTCTCGACGGTGCGGAGCAGCTCGTCCTCGGGACCGAGCAGGGCGACCATCATGTGCTCTTCCGGCACGACGATCTTGACCTGGGTGCTGTTCTGCGTTGTCTCGACCATGGGTAGGCCTCGCGGCCTTCTCGCCCCTGCCTCTCGCGTTCCACGTGGTCGCTTCCGGCGACCCCTTCACTTTATCCCAATGGGCCCCCGGTCCGGTTTGTTCCCAGGGGCCGCCGCGCCTCCCGGAGGCCTACCCCGGGGGCCACTCCATCCCGCGCCCGCCCAGCACATGGGCGTGCACGTGGAAGACGGTCTGCCCGGCGCCGGTGCCGGTGTTGAACACCAGGCGGAAGTCGGACCCGATGCCCTCGTCCCGGGCCGCCGCCTCGGCCTCCCGGGCGATCTCGTCGACCAGGCCGGTGTCGGACCGCGCCGCCGAGCCCACATCCGGGTGGTGGTCGCGGGGGATCACCAGCACATGGGTGGGGGCCTGGGGGTTGATGTCGCGGAAGGCGAGCGTGCGGCCGCCCTCGCGGACGATGTCGGCCGGCACCTCGCCCTTGACGATCTTGCAGAACAGGCACTCGGGGTCGCTCTGGGCCACCTGTCGTCCTCTCCCAACTGGTCGGCGTCTCCCCGCTGCCGGGGCCGTCGGTCGGCACCCGGCGCCGCAGGGCGTTCCGGGCCCGCCCCCATCATGCCGCAGTCCGGCCGCGGCGAGGGGGAGCACGGCGGCCCGGGCGCGCGGCCGTGTCCGGCCGCGCGGGCCGATCCGCCGGTTCCGGCCCGGCGGGCCGCGCGTTCTTCTACCGTTGGCTGCGGCGCCGCGGACGATCCGGCTCGCCGGGCGGCGCGGACCGTGACGGTTTCGTGAGGTTGCGGGGGCCCGCGCCGGGGAAGCACAATCGGCGAACCCTCCGCGATTCGCCGCCGTTGCGGGCTATTCTGTTCCTTCGCGTGGCTTCGCCCACAGCGTCCTCTTCCCGGGGCCCCTCCCCCGCGGAGCACGGCGGTATGCGGACACGTGGCGAGGCGCGTGCCCGACCACAGACCTCAACGAGAAGAATAGGTATGCCCTTTCGTAAACCCGGCGACAAGGGCGCGCGTCGAACGGACGTGACGGAGACCATGGTCGCGGGGACGACCGCGGCGGCAGCGACAGCGATCGAATGGGACGCGGACCAGGCCGTGACCCGGCTCTACAGCGAGCACTACCGGCCGCTCGTGCGCCTGGCGGCCCTCCTCGTGCGCGACCACGCCACGGCCGAGGAGGTCGTCCAGGACGCCTTCGTGGCGATGCACGGCGCCTGGCGGCGGCTCAGGGACCCCAACAAGGCCCTGTCCTACCTGCGCCAGTCGGTGGTCAACCGCGCGCGCTCGGTGCTGCGGCACAGGGCCGTGGTGGAGAAGCACGCCCCCAAGGCACTGCCCGACGCGCCCAGCGCCGAGCACGGTGCCCTGGGCGAGCTGGAACGGGCCGCGGTGATCGCGGCGCTGCGCCGGCTGCCGACCCGCCAGCGCGAGGCCATCGTCCTCCGCTACTACGGCGACCTGTCCGAAGCCCAGATCGCCGACGCGATGGGTATCAGCCGCGGCGCCGTCAAGAGCCATACGGCACGGGGCATCGCCGCGCTCCGCTCGGTTCTGGAGCAGACGACATGAGCGAACCATTCGACGAAGGAACCGAGGAGCGGCTGCGCGCGATCCTGCGCTCGGAGGCCGACTCGGTGGAGCCGTCCCCCGAGGCGCTGAACATGATCAGGGAGCGCACCCAGAGCCGGCGCTCGCCGCTGTGGTCGGGGCTGCCCTGGCTGCGGCCGGTCGTGGCCGTAGGGGCGGCGGCCGCCATCGCGGGCAGTGTCCTGGTGGGCACTCCGCAGCTGCGCGACCAGATCTTCTTCGCCGCCAACGACACCGGCACCCCCCAGCAGCAGGAGCGGCCCGAGGGCGACGGGGCGGGCGAGGCGACCGACTTCACCTCCCATGACGACGGCCGGGCCGAGCAGGAGGGCACCGGGGGCGGCCAGGGCGGCGGCGCGGCGTCCCCCACCGAGGAGGACGAGGAGCGGCGGACGCAGGAGCTGCCGGCGCACTGCCGCACGCCCGAGCCGCCCGGCTCCGAGTCCCCCGTGGCCACCGCGACCGGCCGCTCGGATCAGGACGAGGGCGACGGCCAGGAGCTCCCGCCCGAGTGCGACCCCGACAAGGAGCCGGACGAAGGCGACGGTGACGGCGGCGGAGACTCCGGGGACGGCGGCTCCGGCGACGACGGCGGCGGCGGGGACGACGGTTCCGGCGACGGCGGCTCGGACGGGGACGGCGACGGCGGAGGATCCGGCGACGACGGCGGTGACTCGGACGGCGGGTCCGACGGCGGCGGGAGCACCCCCACGCCGGACGAGCCGGACCCGGGCGGTACCGACGGCGGCGGAGGCACCGGCGACTCCTCGGCGGAGTAGCCGGCGGCGGAGTAGCCGGCGCACGGCCTCCGCGCTGCGCCCCGCGCCCGCTGACCGGGTCCGGACCGCCCACCGGCCGGACCCGGCGGCATCGCGGAGGGCGGGCGGAGGGCGGAGAGCGGTCCGGCCCCTGACGCCGCGGTGGCGACAGGGGCGAAGAGCTTCGGCTCTACCGGGCCGGAGCGCCGAGCCGGAGCACGCCGTGGCGCTACCAGCGGCCGACGCGGGCCTGGAGGACGGCGAGGGCGGCCACCCCCGCGGTCGAGGTGCGCAGGACCGTGGGTCCCAGCAGCACGCGCTGCGCCCCGGCCGCCTCGAACGCCTCCAGTTCGGCCTCGGACACCCCGCCCTCGGGGCCCACGGCCAGCACGATCTCGGCGGCGCCGCCCCCTTCGGCAGGCTCCGGGGGCCCATCGGGGGCACCGGTGGGAACACCGGTCCGCGCCAGCGGCCGACCGGCCTCCTCGTGCAGCACCAGCCCCAGGTCCGCCTCGCCCAGCAGCTCGGCGGCGCCGTCCCGGCCCACCGGTTCGGCCACCTCCGGGACGCGGGCGCGGCGGGCCTGCTTGGCGGCCTCGCGCGCCGTCGAGCGCCACTTGGCCAGCGACTTGGCGGTGCGGTCGCCCTTCCAGCGGGCCACGCACCGCTCGGCCGCCCACGGCACGATCCGGTCCACCCCGGCCTCGGTCATCATCTCCACCGCGAGCTCGCCGCGGTCGCCCTTGGCCAGGGCCTGGAGCACGGTCAGGCGCGGGCGCGGCTCGGGCTCGGCCCTGCGCTCGCGCACCGCGCACACCACCGTGTCCTTGCCGACCTCGGTGACGGTGCAGCGGGCGCGCACGCCCGCACCGTCCACCAGGTCGACCTGCTCCCCCACCGCGATGCGGCGCACCGCCGCGGCGTGCCGCCCCTCGGGGCCGCGCAGCACCGCGGTGGCGCCGTCCAGCCCGCCCTCCTCGGCGAGGAAGACCGGCGCGGTCATCAGCGGGCCCCGAAGGCGTCCCGCAGCCGGGAGAACAGTCCGCCGTGCCCGGGGCTGAACTTGCCCGGGGGCTGGGTCTCACCGCGCAGCTCGGCGAACTTGCGCAGCAGCGCCTCCTGCTCCTCGTCCAGCTTGGCCGGGGTCTCCACGTCGACCTGGATCATCAGGTCGCCGCGGCCGCCGCCGTCCAGGTGCTTGACGCCCTTGCCGGCCAGGGTGATGACGTGCCCGGAGCCCGTGCCCGGTCGCAGGTCGATCTCCTCGGTGCCGTCCAGGGTGTCGAAGGTGAACGAGGCGCCCAGCGCGGCCGCCGTCATCGGCACCGTTATGGTGCAGTGCAGGTCGTCGCCCCGGCGCTCGAACACCGAGTGCGGGCGCTGGACGATCTCCAGGAAGATGTCGCCGCGCGGACCCCCGTTGGGGCCCACCTCGCCCTCTCCGGCCAGCTGGATCTGGGTGCCGTCCTCGACACCGGCCGGGATCTGCACCTTGCGGGTGACGCGCTCGCGCACCCGGCCCTCACCGGCGCAGTCCGCGCACGGGTCGGTGATGACACTGCCCTGGCCCGAGCACTGCGGGCACGGGCGCGTCGTCATGACCTGCCCCAGGAAGGACCGGGTGACCTGGGACACCTCGCCGCGCCCCTGGCACATGTCACAGGTGTGCCGGCTGGTGCCCTCGGCGGTCCCCTCGCCCTCGCAGGTGTCGCACAGGACCGCGGTCGGGAACGTCACGTCCTTGGTGACGCCGAACGCGGTCTCCGACAGGTCCAGCTCGACCCGGATCTTGATGCTGCGCCCGCGGCGCACGCGGTCGCGCGCGCTGCCCCGGCCGCCGCCGGCCTGCCCCCCGAAGAAGGCGTTCATGATGTCGTCGAAGGGGAAGCCGGCCGCACCGAAGCCGCCGGCGCCTCCGGCCCCGCCGCCGCCACCGGGGGCGAACGGGTCGGCCCCCATGTCGAACATCCGGCGCTTCTCATCGTCGGAGAGGACCTCGTAGGCCTGGGTCACTTCCTTGAAGCGCTCTTGGGTGGCCGGGTCGGGGTTGACGTCGGGATGCAGCTCCCGAGCGAGCCGACGGTACGCCTTCTTGATCTCGTCCTGAGACGCGTCCCGGCGCACACCGAGGATCTCGTAATAGTCTCTCGCCACTTACTGCCCCGCCAGAATCGAAGAAATGTACCGAGCCACCGCGCGTACCGCTCCCATCGTTCCCGGATAGTCCATGCGTGTCGGTCCGACCACACCGAGTTTGGCCAGGGTCTGATCGCCCATGCCGTAACCCGCGGAGACGATGGAGGTGCCCCTCAGGCCCTCATAGGGGTTCTCCGCGCCGATGCTCACGGTGAGCATGGAGGGATCCCCCGCCTCCCCGAGCAAACGGATCAGGACCACGTTTTCTTCCAAGGCCTCCAGCACGTCCCGCAGGCCGGCCGTGAAGCCCATCCGCGCCAGGTTGGCGGTGCCTCCCAGCACCACCTTCTCCTCGTGCCGCTCCACCAGGCTCTCCAGCAGCACCGACAGCACCGAGGCGGTCAGCTGCCGGTCCTCCGGCGGTGCCTGCGCGGCCAGGTCGGCCACGGCGGCGGGCACGTCGTTGAGCCACTGCCCGGCGGTGGCCTGGTTGAGCACCTGGCGCAGCCGGTCCACGCCCTCCTCGGCCACCCCTTCCAGGTGGTCGATGACACGCTGCTCGACCCGGCCGGTGTTGGTGATCAGCACCATCATCACCCGGTTCGGGCCCAGCGGCACCAGCTCCACGTGCTGGACGTAGGAGCGGGTGAGCGAGGGGTACTGGACGATGGCGACCTGCCGGGTCAGCTGCGCCAGCAGCCGAACCGTGCGGGCGACGATCTCGTCCAGGTCGACGGCTCCGCTCAGGAACGTCTCGATGGCCCGGCGCTCGGCCCCGGACAGCGGCTTGACCGTGGAGAGGCGGTCGACGAACAGGCGGTACCCCTTGTCGGTGGGGATCCGCCCGGCGCTGGTGTGGGGCTGGGCGATGTACCCGTCCTCCTCCAGCGCGACCATGTCGTTGCGGATCGTGGCCGGGGATACGCCCAGGGAGTGGCGCTCGGCCAGGGCCTTGGACCCCACCGGCTCGTTCGTGGACACGTAGTCCTCGACGATGGCACGCAGGACGGCCAGCTTCCGGTCGTCTAGCACGCGCTCACCTCCTGGCACTCCGTGGTCTTAAGTGCTAATTCTATGCGCCCCGGTCCAACCGCCCTGGGACCTGCCCCGACGGCGGCCCGTGCCCGGGCACGGCGGTGGACCCTCCGGAGCATGGCACATGCCCGCCCCCGGACGCCGCATCGCGGACACCCGGCGGTCATCTGTGGCCGACCGCACCGCTTCCGACCGGGACCGACGGTCGGCTCCGCACCGGTGCCGCAGCCGCTCCGGGCCCTCCCCGTCCGGCACGGCCGCCCCTCGGGGCGCAGGGGGCCCGGAAGGCCTCCGGTACGCCCCCGCGCCCGGGGAGCGCCCGGGGAGCAGGGCGCGTCCGGCGCGCATGCCGGGCCCCGCGGCCCCGTTCCCACTACAATCCCCGCCGTGCCTACGAATTCCGACAGATACGGTTCCGACGTGCTCGCGGGCGACTGGCGGCGGCCGCACAAGGACCGCATCGCCGAGGTCGTCCTGGAGCCGGGGCTGGTCCTGGAGTCGGCCGACGAGGGCTTCTGCGGGGCCGTGGTGACCTGGGACAAGTCCACCGTCACCCTGGAGGACCGGCAGGGCGGCACCCGCGTCTTCCAGCTGGAGCCGGCGGCCTTCCTGGTCGAGGGCCGCCCCGCCACGGCGGTCCGGCCCTCGGCGCCCGCCCCTGCGGGTCCGGTGCTGAGCGCCTCCGGTTCGGTCGCGGTGCGCGGCGCGGGCGCGCGCGTGGCCCAGGAGAGCCGCATCTACGTCGAGGGCGTGCACGACGCCGAGCTGGTCGAGAAGATCTGGGGCCACGACCTCCGTGTGGAGGGCGTGGCCGTGGAGTACCTGGAGGGCGTGGACCACCTGCCCGCCATCGTGGAGGCGTTCGCCCCCGGCCCCGGGCGCCGCCTCGGCGTGCTCGTGGACCACCTGGTCCCCGGCTCCAAGGAGAGCCGGATCGCCGAGCGCGTCTCCTCCCCGCACGTGCTGGTCACCGGCCACCCGTTCATCGACGTGTGGCAGGCTGTGAAGCCCTCGGCGCTCGGCATCGGGGCCTGGCCCGAGATCCCGCGCGGCACGCCCTGGAAGGAGGGGGTGCTGGCGGCGCTGGGGATCCGCGAGGAGCCCGGGGAGGCGTGGCGGCGCATCCTCGGCGCGGTCCGGTCGTACAAGGACGTGGAACCGGAGCTGCTCGGCCGCGTCGAAGAGTTGATCGACTTCGTCACGGTGCCGCCCGCGATGCAAGACTAGGGCGTCGGAACCGCGGTACCGGCGCGGCGTGCGGCGGCCGGGCGCCCGTCGGCGCACGACCGGGACCGCAGCACCACGCAATCGGCAAGCCAAGGGACGAGATGAGCGAGACCCCGCCCAATCAGCAGCAGCCTCCGGACCCCGCACAGGGATCGGGCGGAGCCGCGCCCGGAGGCGCCGGCGGACCGGGGACCGGTGGTCGGCCGGGGTTCGCACCGCAGTCGCCGCCGCAGCCCCAGCAGCCCCAGGGCCCGCAGCAGGCCCCGCAGGGGCCCGGCTCCACCCCGCAGGCCGGAGGGCCGCCGCCGCACCCCGCCACCGGCGGGTACCCGGCGCCCGGCCCCGCGGCGCACCAGCCCTACGGGCAGCCCCAGCAGGGCGGGCCGCGGATGGCCCCGCCCGGCGGCCCGGTCCCGCCGGGGCCGGGGGCGCCCCACGGTCCGGCGACCGGTCAGCAGCCGGCGGCCGGCCACGGCGCGCCGGGCCCGGCGGTCCCCGGCTTCCCCGGCGGCGGCACGGTCCCCGGCTCGGGTCCGGCCCCCTCGGCCGAGGACCCCACCTGGGCGATGATCGCCCACCTTGCCGGAGTGGTGACGGCCTGCCTGGGCTGGGTGCCGGCGCTGCTGGTCCTCTCCAGCCAGAAGCACCGGTCGGCGTTCGGGCGGCACCACGCCGCCGAGGCGCTCAACTTCCAGCTGACCCTGCTCATCCCCTACGCCCTCGCGTGGATCGTCTACATCGTGCTCGCGTTCCTGACACCGGCGGTGTCCTGGATCGGGTCGGTGCTCATCGCGCTGATCTGGGGGCTGTCCATCCTGTTCGGCGTCCTGGCCGCGGCCAGCGCCAACAAGGGCGGGTGGTACCGGTACCCGGTGGCCCTCCGCCCGGTGAAGTGACCGGCGCCGGCGGTCGGCGCCGACCGATTCCCGGCCCCTGACCTCTGGCCGGCGACCGCTCCTCTGCGCATGCCGCAGACCCCCATCGCCGCAACGAACCTGAACGAGCGAGGAGTCCGACCATGGGTTACCCACCCCAGCCCGACCCCTACGGCGGGCAGCAGCCCTACCCCCAGCAGGGGTACGGCCAGCCGCCGCAGCAGCCCGGCTACGGGCAGCCCCCGGCGCCCCAGCAGCCGCAGCCGCCGCAGCAGCCCCAGCCCGGTTACGGCCAGCCCACCGGCGGCCAGCCGGGGTACGGCCAGCAGCCCCAGCAGCCGCCGCAGCCCGGCTACGGCCAGCCCACCGGCGGCCAGCCCGGGCAGCAGATGCAGCCCTACCCCCAGCAGGGGTACGGCCAGCAGGGCGGCTACCAGCAGCCCGGCTACGACCAGGTGTACGGGCAGCAGGGGTACCAGCAGCAGGCCTACGGCCAGCAGGGGTACGGCCAGCAGCACGGCCAGATGGCTCCCGGCGAGGAGGGCCTGGTCGCGGCGGCCCACATCGGCGGCGCCTTCATCCCGCTGCTCCCGCTGATCCTCTACTTCGCCAAGAGCGACGCGTCGCCGTTCACCAAGCACCACCTCGCCCAGGCGACCAACTTCCAGATCGCGATGATCATCGCCTACTTCGTCAGCGGGCTCCTGATGTTCGTGATCATCGGCATCCTCACCTACCTCGTCGCCCTCGGCCTGGCCATCTACTTCGGCATCAAGGCCAACTCGGAGGCCAAGAAGGGGGTCTGGTTCACGTACCCCTTCTCCATCCCCGTCGCGAAGTAGGACCGCGGGACCGGGCCGCGCGGGGTCCGCGCCCTCAGGTGAGGTCGCGGACCACCGCGTCGGCCAGCAGGCGGCCGCGCCGTGTGAGGACGGCGCGGCCGTCTTCGTGTGCGGAGGCGTCCAGGAGGCCCTCCCCCACCGCGCGCGCGGCGGCCGCCCTCCCGTCGTCGTCGAGCAGGTCGAGGGAGCAGCCCTCGGCGATGCGCAGCTCCAACAGGATGCGCTCGAACCGGCGCTCGTCCTCGGTCAGCACCTCGCGCGCGTGGCCGGGCGAGATGTGCTGCGCCAGGCGGGCGGCGTAGGCGGCCGGGTGCTTGACGTTCCACCAGCGGGTGCCGCCGACGTGGCTGTGGGCGCCGGGGCCCACGCCCCACCAGTCGCCGCCGGTCCAGTACAGGCGGTTGTGCTCACTGCGGGACTCGGGGCCGCGCGACCAGTTGGAGACCTCGTAGGCGTGCAGGCCCGCGCCCTCCAGGACCGAGTCGGCGATCAGGTAGCGGTCGGCCAGCACGTCGTCGTCGGGGGCGTGGAGCTCGCCCCGGCGCACGCGCGCCGCCAGGCGGGTGCCCTCCTCCACGATGAGGGAGTAGGCGGAGACGTGGTCGGGGTCGGCCTCCAGGGCGGCCTCCAACGAGGCGCGCCAGTCGTCGTCGGTCTCGCCCGGGGTTCCGTAGATGAGGTCGAGGTTGACGTGCTCGAACCCGGCCTCGCGTGCCCATGCGGCGCACTGCTGGGGCCGTCCGGGGGTGTGGGTGCGCTCCAGGACCTTCAGGACGTGCGGGCGGACACTCTGCATCCCGAAGGAGACGCGCGTGAAGCCGGCATCGCGCAGGCGCTTGAGGTAGTCGGCGTCGACGGTCTCAGGGTTGGCCTCGGTGGTGACCTCGGCGCCGGGGGCCAGGCCGAACTCCGTGTCGATCGCCGCCAGGACCCGGCCCAGGTCCTCGGGCGGAAGCAGGGTCGGCGTACCGCCGCCGACGAACACGGTGCGCACGGGCACGTCGGCGTCCCCGAGCACCCGCCGGGCCAGGTGCACCTCGCGCACGGCCAGGTCCGCGTAGCCGTCCCGGGTCGCGGTGGCGGTTCCGTCGCGGGAGACGAGCTCCTCAGCGGTGTAGGTGTTGAAGTCGCAGTACCCGCAGCGCGTGACGCAGAAGGGGACGTGGACGTACACACCGAACGGCCGCCGCCCCACCCCTCGGAGGGAGGCGTCGGGCAGGGAACCGTCCGACGGAACGGGATCGCCGTCGAGGACAACAGATGGCATGCCTCCAGTGTCGGTGATCGGGACCGATGACCGCGCCCGACAACGGGGCAACGGTCCGGGCGGCGCGGGCCCCCGGACCGTTGCCGCCGGGGAGCGCATGCGCGTCCCCGCCGGCGGCTAAGCCGTGTAGGCCACCAGGCCCATCATCCCGACCTCACCGTGGTAGATGTTGTGGCAGTGCACGAGCCACCGTCCGGGGTTGTCTGCGTCGAATTCGACCTCCACCGACCGGCCCGGCAGCACGATCAAGGTGTCCTTGCGCGGTCCGTCCTTGCCGACCTGGAAGGTGTGGCCGTGCAGGTGCATCGGGTGCCACATCTTCGTGGAGTTCTTGAACACCAGCCGCACCCGCTGCCCCTGCTCGACCTTGAAGGCGCCCCTGGTCGGGTCCTCACGGTCGAACCGGCGCCCGTTGAGCGCCCAGTCGTAGGCCGCCATGCTCCCGGTCAGCTCGATCTCGTGCTCGGCCTCCGGGCTCCGCCGCTCCAGACGGACCTGCGGGTCGGCGGCCAGCTCGGTGGCGTGCACGACCTCGCCGTCCAGCTCGTCGGGCCGCACGTCCTCCTTCGGCGCCTCCCCCGATCCGGTGCGCACGACGGCCATGCCCGTCATGTCCTTGCCCTCGGCCAGTGCGACCAGCGGGAACACCCCGTCCTCCAGGGTCACCAGGACGTCGTAGCGCTCCCCCATGCCCAGCAGTACGGCGTCGACCTCACGGTGCTCGACCGGGTAGCCGTCGGTGTGCGTGACCGTCATGCGGTGCCCGCCCAGGGCCACCCGGTAGGCGGTGTCGCCCCCGGCGTTGACCAGGCGGATCCGCACCCGCGCCCCCGGCTTGGCCGAGAACGTCCGGGGGTCGGCCCCGGGCCGACCGTCCACCAGGTGCACCGGGTAGTAGACGTCCCCGGCGTCGCCGCCCAGCAGGTCGCTGCTCGCGCCCATGAGCATGGCCCCCATCCGCATGGGCCCTTCGTCGCCGTGGCCCATGCCGTGGCCGCCGTGGTCCATGCCGCCCCGCACCTCGTCGAGGACGTCGTCGGGGGTGGCGCCGTCGACCCCGTCGAGCCAGTCGTCGAGCATCACGACCCATTCCTCGTCGTAGGCGAGCGGCTCGTCGGGGTCCTCGACGATGATCGGCGCGTACAGGCCCCGGTCGATCTGGGTGCCCACGTGCGGGTGGAACCAGTGGGTGCCGGGGGTGTCCACGATGAACCGGTAGGTGAAGTCCTCGCCGGGCTTCACCGGCGCCTGGGTGACGGACGGGACGCCGTCCATGTCGTTGCGCATGGCCAGCCCGTGCCAGTGGACGGAGGTCGGGTCCGGGAGCCGGTTCTCCAGCGTTGCCTTGATCGTGTCGCCGGCGGTGAGCCTCAGCTCCCGGCCGGGCAGCGCGTCACCGTAGCTCCAGGTCCGCACGGTGCGTCCGCCGAGGTCGAGCTCGGTCTCGGCGGCGCGCAGGGTGAACGCGCGCTCCTTGCCGGAGGCGGGGCGCTCCTTCTCGACGGCGTCGACGATCGAGTCCGTGGGCTTGACGAGGGCGCCGGAGGGGCCGGACGCGCCGCTGCGCCCGCAGGCGGCCGTCAGGCCGAGGCCGGAGACGGCGAGGCCCGCACCGATGAACGAGCGACGGCTGAACTTGGGCATGACTGAACTGTCCTTCGCGTGAAAGGTGGATACGGATCGGGTCGGCAGGCGCCGGGCGCCGGGTACTAGATCCGTAGAATCGACAGTTCTGCCAGGTCAGGCGGGGTCGGAAGAGCCGCGCTCGCGGGGTGGGCGACGACGGGCGGCAGGGGTCGTGCGTTCGGCAGCACGAGCCGGGCGCGGGGCGGCAGCGCGACGTCGACGGTGACCTTCGCGCTCTGGCAGGTGCCCGACGCCGGACCGCAGTCGCGCTGGTCGTCCGAGCCTTCGTGGCCGCCGTGGTCGTGCCCGCCGTGGTCGTGCCCGCCGTACTCGTGGCCGGACGGGGACGCGGCCGCGAGGCCGGAGGCGGCCTGCTCTGATCCGGCAGGGCCGACTCCGAAAGGGCCGGTGCGGTGCTGTGCGGCCTCAGAGACCGCCGTCGTCGCCGATGCCGGCGCGCTCTCCTGCAGCTCCACCCGCGGCACGGTGCCGTGGTGCGCGGCCAAGGCGAGCATCATGAGCAGGATCGCGGAGAGCAGGGCCGCGAACGCCGCACCGCCACAACGGGGCGTCCGAGTGCGCATCCCCTTCGGCCGCATGGTCACCCCGCTTCCCTGCCCGTGCCGGATCCCAGACTGCCGCATGTAGGGGACCGAACACTCACCGTTCGCGCGTGCAACACCTCACACGAGAGGGGCGGGGAGAAAAACCCCAAACGCGACAAAGCGCAACTCATCGACGCCGCGTTGACCACCGACGGCGCACTTCTCTCCCTTTGGGACTCGCTGTTCACCCCGAACGGCCTCAGCGCCTACTTCCGGGATGTCGCGGCGCTGGAAGCATCGGCCTCTGAGATCCGCGAATACATCCTGTGCTCCTTCCCCGGCCTCTTGCAGACCGAACGCTATGCGCGGTCGCTCATTCGCGTCGGCCGCCCCAGGGACAGTGACGACAAGATCGAGAACGCCGTACTGGCCCGCCTCGCACGGCAACAGATCCTCTCCCGCGAAGAACCCCCCAGCTACGCGCTCGTCCTCGATGAGGCGGTCCTGCGCCACCTCGTCGGAACCCTCGACACCATGGTCGAACAGCTGGACCACCTGATGGAGCTCGCGCTCCTGCCGAACGTGTCCATCCAGATCATTCCGTTCGGCACACCGGGGCACCCCGGCCTGGAGGGTACCTTCAAGCTGATCAAGGCCCCAGGACGAGGCGAGGTGGTCTATACCGAGACCCGGGCCACCGGGCACCCGTTCGACGACCAATCGGTCGTCGACGACTACGCACGGGTCTTCGGCGACCTCCGCGGAGCCGCCCTTCCCGACTTCCCTTCTCGGGAATTCATCGAGAACATCAGAGAAGAGTACGCACGATGATCGAACAGCACTGGACCAAGTCCGGCTACAGCACCGGCGGCGACGCCAACTGCGTCGAGGTGCGCTCCCCCGCCCCCGGTGAGACCGTGCAGGTCAGAGATACCCAGAACCGCCCCCTCGGCACGATCGACCTCCCCCGCCACCAGTGGACCTCCCTCCTGGGCGCCCTCCGGGCCGGGCGGCTCTGACACGCCCCCGCCATGACAACGCGGCCCCGCCCAGACACGGGCGGGGCCCTCCTCAAAGGGGGAAGCCCCTGCCCTGCCCGCCGGGTCAGGACGAACGGGGAGAGGTCTCGGCGTCTGCGTCGTCCACTCCCTCACCCCAGAGGGCGCGCTCTGTTGCCCATCCCCGGATGAAGACGACGGCGTCCGTCCCGGCGATCCCGTCCAGCGGGATGTAACGCGGGTCCTTCAGGTCACTCCTGGCCTGGAGGACCCGACCGTCCCACCCTGCCTGGGCCATTCCCGCCGCCGGGAAGAGCGCCCCTTCCCGCGCGCGCGACGCGCCTGCGGCGACCGCCTGTGAGAGGACCCCTTGCAGGCTGTCCGGGTCGCCCTCGGCGGCGTCGCGTCCCTCCGCCTCGGCCCTGTCCGAGGCGATGAAGACGTACCGCCCCTTGAGCTTCTGCGCGACGAGCGCCCCGGCTCCCCACCAGTGCATCCGCTCCCCTCCCATGACCATGGAGGACCGCCGCCGCTGAAGGTGGGCGTTGTGCGCGAATGCCAGACACGGCCCGCGTCCGGCCTCGGCCTCTGCGACGGCCTCCAGGTTCTCCGCCATCATCGCGTCGCGGAGGCCGCACAGGTCCGCGAACCGGTCCGGTCCCGAGGACGCCATCGCGGCGTGGTAGCGGAGCAGCCCGAGGGCAGTACGGGCGAGCATGTGCGCATGCTCGTATCCGGCATCCGAGCTCTCCTCGCGCAGCCCGGGTGCCTCCGCCTCCAGGAGGGCGAGGAGGTCATCGGCCACTGGCCTCAGGGCGCGCGCCTCCTCGCCGTCCCCCACCGACTGTGCGGGGTCCATCATCGCCGCCGGATTCGACCATGCCGCGTCGTCGCCGAGCAGCGCGTCCACCCTCCGGGCATCGTGCCGGACACGCCGCTCCCCGAGGTGACGTACCAGGTAGCGATGCGCCCCCATCAGCGAAGCGCGCGGGCTCGGGGCGGACATCATCTCCATCGGGCCGTCGAAGCCGTAGAACCTCACCCGGTCCGCGGGGGCCCGGTCCGCGTTGAACTCCCTGAGCCAGGCCAGTAGCCGGCGGTTGGAGGGCAGGGACCCGAACTCGTGGCTGAACCCCTTCTCCAGGGCCTCGTCCAGTGTTCCTTCGCCCCGGGTGATGTAGGCGTCGGCGATCGCACCGGCCAGGCAGCCGCTCTCCAGGGCGATGGAGCGGTACCCGCGGTTCCGCACCAGGTGTTCGACGATGTGGTTGCGCAGGTCCGGAAAGGCCTCCACCCCGTGCGTCGGCTCTCCGAACCCGAGCAGGTCCGGCGTACGGTCGAGCGTTCCGAGGAAGCGGTCGACACTCTCGGCCGCGGTCTCTCCGTCGGTGAAGCGGATTCCCGTCTCTCCGAGAGTCCCTCGTTCCGGCATCCCCACTCACCCCTTCTCATCGCTGCGTGAGGCCGGGGCCGGTTTCGCCCCGACTGGGATGCCTTGAACCGTATCCTTGAACGAACGGTTGAGATTTTTCGCCGCTGTTTCCCTGTTTTCCGAGAAGAACCTTAAACCGGAGGAGCATGTCACCGCCCACCGCACGGCTGCGGCCGACCGACCTGGCACGCGAGCACGGGCTCTCCACCCAGGCAGTCCGCAACTACGAGGAGCAGGGGATCCTCCCGCCCGCCGAGCGCGCCGAGAGCGGCCACCGCCGGTACCGGCCGCACCACGCCCAGGCCCTGCGCGCGTTCCTGGCACTGCGGCGGGGCTTCGGACACCGGACCGCCACCGAGGTGCTGCACGCGGCCAACGAGGGGGACGAGGAGGCGCTGTTCCGCGTGATCGACCAGGCCCACGCCCGCCTGCTGCGCGAGCGGGAGACCCTGGACGAGGTCGCCGAGGCGCTGGCCACGCTGCTCTCGGCACCGCCGCCCCCCTCCTCTCCGCGCACGGGGACCGGGCGCCCGCTGACCGTGGGGGCGCTCGCCCACCAGCTCGGCATGCACCCGGCGTCCCTGCGCACGTGGGAGCGCGCGGGCGTCCTGCGCCCGGAACGCGACCCGGCGACCGGCTACCGGGTCTACTCCCCCGAGGCCGTCCGCGACGCCCACGCCGCCCGCGAACTGCGCCGGGGAGGCTTCCTGCTCGCCCGGATCGCGGACTTCCTCGACCACCTCCGGGGCGCCGGCGACCCCGCGGACCTGGAGGCGGCCCTCGACGAGTGGCGCACCCGGATCACCGACCGCAGCCGGGCCATGCTCACCGGCGCCCGCGAGCTGGACGCCTACCTCGACCATCTGCCAACGGGGACGGCTGGAGGCCCATGCCGCCTCTCGTGAAACAGGAACGTCGCCGGAATCACTCCGATACTCTCCGGAAGCATCACCCACGAGGTCACCATGAGAGGACTGACGTGCGCGCCGGACCAGGCGGTCAGGGCGGTGCCCTCCCTAAGCCGAGGAGAACGCCGGATGGACGGCCGGTTCGCCGCGGAGAGCACCTCCCCTGCCTCCCCCATGCCGGATAAGACCCCGGAGGCATTGAGGCTCGCCGTCATCCGCCTGGCCCCGGATGCGCTGGCGAAATTCGACCGCCACTGGGCAGAGGCGGCCGACAGGATGCGCGACGAGCGCAGTCTCCTCCCTGGGCATCAGTTCGTCGAGCACTGGTGGATGTGGGTCGCGGTCGCCAGACGGCCTGGTCGGCTCGCCAGGATGCGTGATTGCGAGCGCATCGTCGCCTACGGCGGGGAGCGCTCGGAACGGCGCAAGGCCGCCGCCGAGATCTCCCGGATCCTCGCCGAGTCGGCCACCGACGCGGGACGCGCTCTCTAGTGGTCCACGCATTCCGCGTAGTCGAGCGGCATCGGTGCCACGCGCAGGAGGAGCGGCAGCGGGTCGGGCAGGCGCTCGCGCTGGCGGACGGTGAATTCGGGGATGTAGGTCAGTGTCCGGTTCCGGTAGCCCCCGATCTGAATGCGGGCCAGGGCCCGCTTCCCCGGCCCCTGCACCGTGCAGTCCTTCCACATGGGCTTCGGGGCGGTCGACAGCGAGGCCAGCTTGCGGTGCGCCGCGTCGTGCAGTGCGAACCGGCGGCGGAAGGCCGAGTCGTCGGTGCGGGTGACGGTGCCGATCAGGGCGCCCGCCGGCGTGCTCACCGACGTCCGGGACTTCGTCCGGGTGCGCTGCTCCTCCAGTAGCAGGAGCACCTGGCCGTCGGGGGCCTCGACCACCAGGGACCGGGTGTTCATCATGCTGCGCGTGAACGAGTGGAAGAGCCTCTTCCCGGCCGACTCGCCGAGGTCCTCGTGGGCGCGGGCCAGCACCCTCCCCTTGGTGTCGCGCAGCGCGTAGGCGAGCCCTCCGAACAGCTCGTCCGCGTTGTCCACGGCGCTCACGACCAGGGGGCCGACGTTCACCAGGGGGATCACCGGCTGCCTCCTAGGACTGGATGGGCGGTGGAAGGGGTCCGGGCACGGTCGCAGCTCCGACGCGCCCCGCCCGGACCCGGTTCCCCGGCCGCGCCTTGCGCCACCGGACCGCCCCGTGCGCCTACCCCTTCACGGCTCCGCTGGTCAGGCCTTCGACGATGAAGCGCTGGAGGTACCAGAACACCGCCAGCACCGGGATGGCCAGCAGCAGGGTCCCCGCGGCGAACATGCCGAAGTTGCTGTCCCTCTGGTCGGCGACCATCGCCGCCAGGCCCAGCGCGACCGTCTGGGAGTCGGGGTCGCGCAGGAACACGCTGGCCATGATGAACTCGTTGACCGTCGCGATGAACACCAGCAGCCCGACGATCGCCAGCACCGGGGTCACCAGCGGCACCAGGATCCGGAAGAACATCTGGGCGTGCGTGGCCCCGTCCACGCGGGCCGCCTCGTCGAGCTCGATGGGCAGGGTGTCGAAGAAGCCCTTCATCAACCACGTGTTGATGCTCAGCGCCCCGCCCATGTAGACGAGCAGCAGCCCCCAGTGGGTGTCGAAGCCGATCTCGGGCCGCAGGTCGGTGATGGTGGAGAACATCAGGTAGATCGCCACGATCGCCAGGAACTGCGGGAACATCTGGATGATCAGCAGTCCGTACAGCCCCGCCCGGCGCCCGGCGAACCGGAAGCGGCTGAACACGTAGGCCGCCAGGGCCGACAGGAACACCGTGGCCGCCGCGTTCGACACCGCCAGCACCAGCGAGTTCAGGTACCAGCGCGGGAAGCGGGTCTCGGTCAGCAGCTGGACGAAGTTGCCCGCGCTCGCCCCCGTGGGGATCAGCTGGGCGCTGCTCAGGGTGCCCAGGGGGTTCAGCGCCGCCGAGACCACGAACAGCACCGGGAAGGCCGCGAAGGCCGTCATCGCCAGCAGGAAGACGTGTCGCCACAGGTGGCCGGAGGTGCGGCGGGACCGCCGCCGGACCGGGCCGGCCGCGGCCGCCGGCGGCGCCGGCCGCGGCGGGGCCGGGGGCGACGTCGTCGGTTGCGCCATCAGCGGTTCACCTCTTCCAGGGCCGCGCTCCTGCGCAGGCTGACATAGGAGATCAGGGTGACGATGAGGAAGATGAACACCGAGATCGCGGCGGCGTAGCCGTACTGCGCGCTCTGCCCGCCGAACGCCAACCGGTAGGTGTAGGTGATCAGCAGGTCCGTCGCCCCGGCCATGGGGCTGTCGGCGGGGAAGGGCCCGCCCTCGGTCGTCAGCCAGATCGCGTTGAAGTTGTTGAAGTTGAAGGCGAACGTCGCGATCAGCACCGGCGCCATCGCCACCATCAGCAGGGGCAGGGTGACGTTGCGGAACGCCTGCCAGGCGCCCGCGCCGTCGATGCGGGCCGCCTGGACGAGCTCACGCGGGATGGCCTGCAGCGCCCCTGTGGCGATGAGGAACATGTACGGGAACCCGAGCCAGATGTTGATGGTCAGGGCCGCAGCGCGCGCGGTGCCCGTGCCGCCCAGCCAGTCCACGTCCAGGCCGAGCATCCGGTTGATGAGCCCGAAGTCGGCGTTGAACATGTCCCGCCACAGCAGCATCATCGCGAACGCCGGCATGGCGTAGGGCAGCACCAGCAGCAGCCGGTAAGCGGTCCTGCCGCGCAGCGGCCGGGTGGTGTGCATCGCCAGCGCGACCGCCAGCCCGAGCACGAACACCCCGAGCGTGGTCCCGGCGGCGAACACCACGTTCCACCCCAGGATGGAGAGGAACGACGAGGCGATGCCCGCGTCGGAGGCCACCCTCGCGTAGTTGTCCGCGCCGACGCCGACCCGCCAGCCCTGGGACAGGCGGTCGCCGTCCTCTCCGACGAAGGCCCCGCGCTCGTCGTCGGCGGTGTGGACCTCGCCGGTGGCGCTGTCGGTGATGCAGTCGCACCCCTCGTCGTACACCCGGGTGGCCCGGCCCTCGTAGGCGGCCGAGAGCCCGCTGGCGCGGATCCCGGCGCCCTCGCCGGCGGGGACCGCCAGCTGCGAGATCTCCTCGCTGCGCTCGCCCGCCTCGGCGGCCGTCAGCAGCGTGAGCCCGCCCGCCTCGGTGACCTTGCCGGTCGGGCCGGTCCGCGCCCCCGGCAGCGGCTCCAGGCCCTCCTCGTCGCCGGCGAGGACCCGGTCGCCCTCGCCGGTGAGCAGGAAGACCAGCTCTCCGGTGGCGGCGTCGCCGCGGGCCGCCAGCGTGAGCACGTAGTCCTGGCCGCCCTCGCTCTCGGCCACCGACGCGGCCTCGATCTGGGCGATCGCCTGCTCCTTGGTGCCCCGGTGGCCGTCGCCGTAGTTGGTCACCGAGGTGCCGACGGTGTAGAGCACCGGCACCACCTGGAAGGCGATGAGCAGCAGCACCCCGGGCAGCAGGTACTTGGCGGGGACGTGCCGCTCGGACAGGTACACGCGGAAGACCACGGCGGTCACGGCCGCCACGGCGGCCAGCCCGAACCAGTTTCCGGCGGCGATCAGCGGGAGCGCGGCCCACACCGCGATCCCCGCGGACAGGGCCAGCAGTGCCGCTTTGACCAGGTGCCCGGCCGTTCCGCCGCGGGGGGCCAGGCGCGCTCCGGGAAGGGGGGCGGGCGCCTTCGCGGGCGCGCCCGCCCCGTCGTCGTTCCTCACCACCGGATCAACCGATCTGCTCGGAGATGGCCTTCTCGGCGGAGGCGACGGCCTGCTCGGGGTCCTCGCCGCCGATGACCGCCGCCTGGGCCTTGCCGAAGGGGTCCCAGATCGCGCTCATCTCCGGGATGACCGGCATCGGCTCGGCGTCCTCGGCCGCCTCCATCATCGCGGCCAGGTCCGGGTCGTCGGCCTCGGCGGCCTCGAAGACCTCCACCAGCGCCGGCGGGCGCGGGTCGGCCTCGTACAGGGCGGTGGCCAGCTCGGGCTGGGCCACGTTGTTGACGATGAACTCCTCGGCCAGGACCTTGTTCTCGCCGCCGGAGGCGACGAAGAAGCTCTGCGCGCCCAGGAAGGGCCGTGCCTCGCCCATGCCCTCGAAGCCGGGCACCGGGGAGATCGCGTAGTCGACCTCGGCGTCCTTGACGGCCGCCAGCGACCAGGGGCCGGTGATGAAGTAGGGGGTCTGGCCGCGCTCGAAGAGGGAGCCCACGTTGTCGGAGTCGATCGAGCGCTTGAGCACGCCCTCGCCCTCCTCGCCGAGCTCGGCGATCTTCTCCATGGCCTCGACCGACTCGGGGGTGCCCACGCCCAGGTCGGAGGGGTCGGGGTCGCCCTCGTCGTCGGTGCCGAACAGGTAGCCGCCGGCCGAGGTGTACAGCGGCTGCAGGTGGAAGGGGTCGCCGGTCTGGCTGACCTGGACCCCCAGGGCCTCCTCGACGTCGCCGTCGTCCTTGAGCGCCGTTCCGGTCTCCACCAGCTCCTCCATGGTGGCGGGCGCGTCGGGGGCGAGCTCGGTGTTGCGGAGGAGCATCAGGGACTCCATCGCGTAGGGGACGCCGTAGAGCCGGCCCTGGTAGGTGACCGCGTCGATGGCGCCCGGGTCGAACCGCTCCTGGGCGTCCCCGGGAAGCTGCACCGGGTCGATGGAGCCGTTCTGCACCAGGTTGCCGATCCAGTCGTGCGCGCCGACGAGGATGTCGGGGCCGGACCCGGCCTCGTGGGCGGTGACGAAGTCGCCCTGGATGTCGTCGACGGGGAGCGACTGCACGTCGACCTGGACCCCGTTGGCCTGGCCGAACTCCTCGGCGAAGGGGGCCAGGACGTCGGTGCGCTCGGGGTCGGCCCAGATGACCAGGGTGCCCGCGGCCTCGTCGGCGGTCTCGGCTCCGCCGGAGCAGGCGGTCGCCGCCAGGGCGAGGGCCGCGGCGCCGGCGAGCGCGCGCGGGGGTGCGGTTCTCGGTCGCATGGGGGTTCTCCTCGTCTCGGCCGCCTCCGCCGGAGGCGGCGGTCGGGGGTGATGGAGGGCGGGGGCCGGGGCGGTGCGGACGCCCCTGCCGCGAGGGCGGGGCTGGGCGCCGTCCCTGTGACCTCCCCTACTTTCGGCAAGATCTGCAAGATTTTGCAGTCTTTTTCCATCACAATCCGGAAACATCCTCGAAATCCGGGCGTCGTCTTGCGTTCGCGCCTTCCACGCAGAACCGCCCGGGTACCCGGCCGCGGACACGCCGACGAGGGAGGCGGCACCCACCGCCCCCCTCGCAAGGGTTTCTTCACTTTCCGGCGCCGCTCACCGTCCGGCGCCGGGCGGCTCCGCCCTCCCGCTCAGACGGACTGCCGCCCAGGGTCCTCGGATACGCGCTCAGGCGCCCGGGACGAACCAGACCCCGGTGTCCGGAGGGAGCACCAGCGCCCCGTCCCGGCCCTCGACACCGCCGCCGGACAGCAGGACCTCGCCCACCCCGTCCAGCTCGACGGGGGCCGCGGACATGTTGACCGCACAGGCGAAGCGCTCCCCCCTCCGGAAGCGCAGCACCCCGCGGGGCGCCGTCTCCCACTCCAGGCCGTCCTCGCCCGGGGACGCGGCCACCACCTCGCGGCGCAGCCGCAGCGCCTCGGTGTACAGCGCCAGGACCGACCCGGGGTCCTCGCGCTGGGCCTGCCGGCTCAGACCGGCCCACTCCGAGGGGACCGGGAGCCAGGGCCGGCTGCCCTGCGGGCCGAAGCCGTAGGGGGCCTCCCCTCCCTCCCAGGGCAGCGGCACCCTGCACCCGTCGCGCCCGCGCTCGGTGCGCCCCGACCGTTCCCACGTCGGGTCCTGCAGGGCCTCCTCCGGAAGGTCGGTGACCTCCGGCAGTCCCAGCTCCTCCCCCTGGTACAGGTAGGCCGACCCCGGGAGGCCCAGGGTGAGCAGCGCGGCCGCCCGCGCGCGCTTGAGGCCGCCCTCGGGCCCGCCGAAGCGGGTGCGGTGGCGCGTCACATCGTGGTTGGACAGCACCCACGTGGTGGGCGCCCCGACCTTTCCGTTGGCGGCGAGGGTCGCGTCGACGACCCGCGCGACCTCAGCGGGGTCCCATCCGGCCCCCAGGTACTCGAAGTTGAAGGCCTGGTGCAGCTCGTCGGGCCGGATGTAGCGGGCCACCCGCTCGGAGTCCTCCACCCAGGCCTCGGCCACGAGCGCCCGCTCGCCCGGGTAGGAATCGGCGATCTGCCGCCACTTGCGGTAGATCTCGTGCACCCCGTCCTGGTCGAAGTAGGGCAGCCGGGTGGAGCCGTCCAGCAGGTCGGGCTTGGCGCCGTCGTCGATGTCGGGGAGTGCGGGGTCCTTGACCATCCCGTGCGCCACATCGATGCGGAACCCGTCCACGCCCCGGTCGAGCCAGAACCTGAGCACGTCCTCGAACTCGGCGTGCACCTCGGGGTGGGTCCAGTCCAGGTCGGGCTGCTCGGGGGCGAACAGGTGCAGGTACCACTCCTCGGGCGTGCCGTCGGGACGCTTGAGCCGCGTCCAGGCCGGGCCGCCGAAGATGGAGCGCCAGTTGTTCGGGGGGAGCTCCCCGTCCGCCCCCTTGCCGGGGCGGAAGATGTAGCGCGCGCGCTCGGGCGAGCCGGGCCCGGCGGCCACGGCCGCGTCGAACCACCGGTGCGCCGAGGAGGTGTGGTTGGGCACGACGTCGATGATCACCCGCAGGCCCAGGCCGTGCGCGGTCTCGACCATGGCGTCGAAGTCCTCGAGCGTCCCGAAGCGCGGGTCGACGTCGCGGTAGTCGGCCACGTCGTACCCGCCGTCGGCCAGCGGGGACACGTAGAAGGGGGTGAGCCAGACGGCGTCCACGCCCAGCTCGGCCAGCTCCGGCAGGCGGCGCCGGACGCCGCGCAGGTCGCCGTCGCCGTCGCCGTCGGAGTCGGCGAAGCTGCGGACGTAGATCTGGTAGATCGCGGCGTCGCGCCACCACTCGGAGCGGCCCGCGGACGTCGCGGGGGCCGCGCCCGGTGCGCGGGAGGCCTGGGGTGCAGGGGACTGCGGCATGCGGGGGTACCTCCACGTTGACCCGGATGGTGCTGAGGCTCTGCAAGAGCTTGCGCAATATTACCCAGATCTTGCGGAGAGATGTCGAAGAATCTGCATTAGAGTGCTGCCCATGGCTCCACGACTGACCGACATCGCCCGGCACGCGGGCGTCAGCGAGGCGACCGTCTCGCGCGTGCTGAACGACAAGCCGGGGGTGGGGGCCGAGACCCGGCGGGCGGTGCTGACCGCGTTGGACGTGCTGGGCTACGAGCGCCCCGCGCGGCTGCGCCGGCGCTCGGCCGGGCTGGTCGGGATGGTCGTTCCCGAGCTGGACAACCCCGTCTTCCCGATGTTCGCCCAGGAGGTGGAGAAGGTCCTGGGGCAGCACGGGTACACCCCCGTGCTGGGCACCCAGACCCCCGGCGGCAACACCGAGGACGAGTACGTGGAGATGCTGCTGGAGCGCAACGTCGCCGGCATCATCTTCGTGTCCGGGCTGCACGCCGACACCACCGCCGACCACGACCGCTACCGCCGCCTGGTCTCCCGCGGGCTGCCCATCGTGCTGGTCAACGGGTACGCCGAGGACGTGCCGGCCGCCTTCGTCTCCTGCGACGAGCACGAGGCCGCGCGGCAGGCCGTGGACCACCTGGCCACCCTCGGCCACACCCGGATCGGGTTCGCCAGCGGCCCCGAGCGCTTCGTGCCGGTCAAGCGGCGCCGGGAGGGCTACCGCGCGGCGATGCTGCGCCACGGGCTCGACCCCGAGTCCCTGGTGACGCTGGCCCAGTACGGCGTCGAAGGGGGCTACGCCGCGGCGGTGCGGCTGCTGCGCGAAGGGGCGACCGCCCTGGTGTGCGGGTCGGACCTGATGGCCCTGGGGGCGATCCGCGCCGCCCGCCAGCGCGGGCTGTCGGTGCCGCGGGACTTCTCCGCGGTCGGCTTCGACGACTCCCAGCTCATCGCCTTCACCGACCCGCCGCTGACCACGGTCCGCCAGCCCGTCAAGGCCATGGCCCACGCGTCGGTGCGCAGCCTGACCGATGCCATCAACGGGCACGCCGTCTCCCACGACGAGTACCTGTTCGACCCGGAGCTGGTCGTCCGCGCCTCGACCGCGGTCCCGCCCGCGACGGCCCGCCGCACGGCCGCCGCGCCGGCGGCGGCCGGCCCCGGGACGGGCGCCTAAGGGCCGCCCGCATCCCGTTGATCTCGGGGAAGTCGGGGGTGTACCAGCCGGTACAAGGCCGACTTCCCCGAGATCAACGCGGGGAAGGACCGCGCCGGGCGATGCGGCGGCACCCAGGCGGCCCCTCCTGCCGGGGGCTACTTCTTCTTCGCATCCTCCTTGGGATCCGAACCGGTGGACAGCGCGGAGATGAAGGCCTCCTGGGGGACCTCGACGCGGCCCACCATCTTCATGCGCTTCTTGCCCTCCTTCTGCTTCTCCAGCAGCTTGCGCTTACGGCTGATGTCGCCGCCGTAGCACTTCGAGAGCACGTCCTTGCGGATCGCGCGGATGTTCTCACGGGCGATCACCCGGGAGCCGATGGCGGCCTGGACCGGGATCTCGTACTGCTGCCGGGGGATCAGCTCGCGCAGCTTCTTGGTCATCTCCGTGCCGTAGGCGTAGGCGTGCTCCCGGTGCACGATCGCCGAGAAGGCGTCGACGGTCTCCCCCTGCAGCAGGATGTCGACCTTGACCAGGTCCGCGGACTGCTCCCCGGAGGTGTCGTAGTCCAGCGAGGCGTACCCCTTGGTGCGGGACTTGAGCTGGTCGAAGAAGTCGAAGACGATCTCGGCCAGGGGCAGCATGTAGCGCATCTCCACCCGGTCCTCGGACAGGTAGTCCATACCGAGGAGGGAGCCGCGCCGCCCCTGGCACAGCTCCATGATCGCCCCCACGTAGTCGGAGGGCGAGAGCAGCGTGGCCTTCACGACCGGCTCGAAGACCTGGTCGATCTTGCCCTCGGGGAACTCACTGGGGTTGGTCACCGTGTGCTCGGTGCCGTCCTCCATGACCACCCGGTAGATGACGTTGGGCGCGGTGGAGATGAGCGCCAGGTCGAACTCGCGCTCCAAGCGCGCGCGGGTGATCTCCAGGTGGAGCAGCCCGAGGAAGCCGCAGCGGAAGCCGAAGCCGAGCGCTGCGGAGGTCTCCGGCTCGAACACCAGGGACGCGTCGTTGAGCTGGAGCTTCTCCAGGGCATCGCGGAGGACCGGGTAGTCGGTGCCCTCGATGGGGTACAGCCCGGAGAAGACCATCGGCTTGGCCTCCTGGTAGCCGGGCAGCATCTCGGTGGCGCCCTTGGCCGCGGAGGTGATGGTGTCACCGACCTTGGACTGGCGGACGTCCTTCACACCGGTGATGATGTAGCCGACCTCGCCCACGCCCAGGCCCGCGACCTTGGTGGGCTCGGGCGAGATGACGCCGACCTCCTGCATCTCGTGAGTGGCGCCGGTCGACATCATCGTGATGCGCTCGCGGGAGCTCAGCGCCCCGTCCACGACCCGCACGTAGGTCACCACGCCGCGGTAGGTGTCGTAGACCGAGTCGAAGATCATCGCGCGCGCGGGGGCGTCGGCGTCGCCCTCCGGCGGCGGGACCTGGCGGACCAGCTCGTTGAGGAGCTCCTCGACCCCCTCGCCGGTCTTGGCGCTGACCTTGAGCACGTCGGAGGGCTCACAGCCGATGATCCCGGCGAGCTCCTCGGCGTACTTCTCCGGCTGGGCGGCCGGCAGGTCGATCTTGTTCAGGACCGGGATGATCGCGAGGTCGTTCTCCAGGGCCATGTAGAGGTTGGCCAGGGTCTGGGCCTCGATGCCCTGGGCGGCGTCGACCAGCAGGATGGTGCCCTCGCAGGCCGCCAGGGAGCGGGAGACCTCATAGCTGAAGTCGACGTGCCCGGGGGTGTCGATCAGGTTCAGCACGTAGGTCCGGTCGTCGAGCGCCGTGAAGGGGAGGCGGACGGCCTGCGACTTGATCGTGATGCCGCGCTCGCGCTCGATGTCCATGCGGTCCAGGTACTGGGCGCGCATCTGGCGATCCTCGACGATGCCGGACAACTGGAGCATGCGGTCGGCCAGCGTCGACTTGCCATGGTCGATGTGCGCGATGATGCAGAAGTTCCGGATCAGCGCGGGATCGGTCCGTTTCGGCTGTGCCACCGTGCTCCGTTCACCTTGGTCGTCGGTAGAGGGACAGCGCGCGCGGGCGCGTGAGCGGCCGTGCTGCGCGGGTATCGCCCTCCATGATCCCATGTCCACCGGCGGCCGGGACCTCGGCGGCCCTGCGGGCGGTGCGGATCCCAGGGCGTAGGGCGTACAGGTCTCAGGCTATGCGACGGCGGGAGAACGGGGGACATCGGTGAAGTGGCTGCTGAAGCGCGTCGCCGCGGGTGTGGCGGCGCTGCTGGTCGTGGTGGTGGCGGCCGGGGCGCTTCTGGGCATGAGGTTCTCCGGGGACAAGGCCGATTGGGCCGCCGGGAACGGCGGGGACGCCGCCTGGCTGTCGGACCGGTGGCTGACCGGGGAGGCCGGGGCCGAGGAGCGTGGCGCGCTCAAGGCGCGCGTCGAGCAGGGTGAGATCGGCGAGCTGTACGTTCTGGCGGGCGAGATCGACGCGGACGGCGCGGTGACGGGCGCCGGCGGATCGGACGGCGCCGCCGGCTTCCTCGAATGGGCCGGACAGGAGCTGCCCGAGGTGCGGGTCCTGGCGTGGCTGCGGCACCGGGCCGAAGGCTCGTCCCTGGTCGAGGACCGCTTCGACGAGCAGGCACGGACCGAGCTGTCGTCGGCGGCGGGCGCCATGGCCGACGCCGGGTTCGCCGGGGTGCACCTGGACGTGGCGCCGGTGTCGGTGAACGACCCGTCGTATCCGGGACTGCTCGAACAGGTCGGGGAGGAGATCGGGGACGACGCGGTGCTGTCCGTGCAGGCGCTCCCGGTGGAGCTGGTGCCGGGGCTGCGCGTCCCCTACTTCGCGATCGACCGGGGCGAACGGTACTGGTCGAAGGGGTACCTCAGGCGCGTCGCGGAGCGCGCGGACGTCGTCGTCGTTCCGGGGCACGGGTCGGGGATGCCGGTCGGGTCGATGTACGGCGGGTACATGGTGCGCCAGGTCGAGGAGACTGCGGAGGCCCTGGACACCGAACGCACCGAGGACACGGCGGTACGGTTCGGCGTGCCGACCTATGGGGACGAGCGTTGGGGCCCTGAGGCCGGGAGCGAGGACGCCTCCACGGCCGTTGAGGCCGTGCGGATCGGAATGACCAGGGCGGGCATGCGCGATACGGACGCC
Source organism: Nocardiopsis baichengensis YIM 90130 (assembly GCF_000341205.1). Lineage (NCBI taxonomy): Bacteria > Bacillati > Actinomycetota > Actinomycetes > Streptosporangiales > Nocardiopsidaceae > Nocardiopsis > Nocardiopsis halophila. The sequence continues at coordinate 290,010 of NZ_ANAS01000009.1, forward strand.
GGGGTGGCCCTGTACCTGCTCGACACCGCCTCGGACGAGGACTGGGACGCCTATGTGGCCGGCTGGGCGTCGCCGTCCGGCTGACCCCCGGGCGGACGGTCGGAAGCACTCCCCCGGACGTTGCATAATGGAAGTCCGTGTCTCGGACGTTCCACGTTCGTTTGAGCCCTTCGGTCTCATACACCCGGTGCCGGTCCGGGCCCGGCCCTCCGCGGAACGGCTGCCCGCGGTCGGGGTCGAGCGTCAGGACCCACCACCCGAAATTTCACTGGAGCACGTTTTCGCATGGCGAACATCAAGTCGCAGAAGAAGCGCATCCGGCAGAACGAGAAGGCTCGTCTGCGCAACCGCTCGGTCAAGTCGTCCCTGAAGACGGCCGTCCGCCGGTTCCGTGACGCCGCCGACGCCGGAAACGTGGAGCAGGCCGTCGTCCTGCAGCGCGCCGCCGCCCGCCAGCTGGACAAGGCCTCCAGCAAGGGCGTCATCCACAAGAACCAGGCCGCGAACCGCAAGAGCGCCATCGCCAAGCGCCTGGAGCAGCTCCAGAAGTAGGCAGGGCGCCCGGTCGCCGGCCGGAAGCGTGAAAAGCGGGCCGTCCCCTCGGGGACGGCCCGCTTTTCTCGTTCCCGCGCGGCTCCGTCGGCCACCGGGCGCCGGGCCTGCCCTGCGGCACAGGCCATCGGGGGCGGCGCCCGGCCGCTCCCCCGTGCGAGGCCCGCGGCACGGACTCCCCGAACCGGTCGGCCGCCCCGTCGCCGGGCGCGAATCGGACCGCCCCGTGACGTGCCCCACCGGACCCGGGACGCGGGGCGGTTCCTGATCTAGCGTGGTCGTCGTGGACGGTGTCGACTACGCCTCACTCCGCCTGGCCCTGTGGGAGGACCCGGGGCCGCGGGGCGAGGTCACCGCTTGGGTGGAGGGCAGGCTCGCCGAGCGCGGCGGACGGGTGCTGCCGGTGCCGCCGCGGGTACGGGTGCGGCCCTGGTCCACCACGGCCCGCTTCGCCACCACGCTGGGCACCGTGTGGTTCAAGGCGGGGGCGCCGGGCGCCGACTTCGAGGCGGCCCTGGCCGGCGCGCTGCACGCCTGGGCGCCGGGACGGGTGCTGACCCCGATCGCGGTGGACGCCAAACGCGGGTGGGCCCTGCTGCCCGACGGCGGGCCGCCGCTGGTGGACCTGCTGGGGCGGTCGCGGGACCTGAGCATGTGGGGGTCGGTCCTGCGGGCCTACGCCCAACTGCAGCGGGCTCTGGTGGGGCGGGTGCGGGACATGCTCGCGCTGGGCGTGCCCGACCTGCGGCCGGCGAGGCTGGGAACGCTGCTGGACGAGCTGCTGGCGGACCGGGGCGTGTCCGCGCAGCTGGGGCCGGCGCGCACGGACGTGGAGGCGTTCCGCCCGGAGTTCGAGCGCATCCGGGCCCGGCTGGCGTCCTCGGCCGTGCCGCCGTCGCTGGACCACTCGGACCTGAACATGGGCAACGTGTTCCTGCTGGAGGGCGGGTACCGCTTCGTGGACTGGGGGGACGCCTCGGTGGCGCACCCGTTCACGAGCCTGCTGGTGCCGCTGCGCTTCGCGGCCGCCGAGTACGGCGCGTCCCCCGCCGAACTGGAGCGCCTGCGCGACGCCTACCTGGAGCCGTGGAGCGACACGGGATCGATGCCCGAGCTGCGCGACGAGGCCCAGGCGGCGCTGCGGCTGGGCCCGGTGTCCCGCGCGCTGGCCTGGGGGCGGGTGTTCCCCGAACTGGGCCCGCAGGTGCGGCGGGCCCGCGACGCGAGCATGGCGGCCTGGCTGCGCACCCTGGCCACCGGCGACCTCGGGGTCCCCTTCCGCGACGCCTGACCCCGGCGGATCCGAACGGGCGGGCAGACCAACCGGCGGCGCTGGCGCGACCGCGTCGGGCTCGGCGCCGAGTCGATCCGAGCCGAGGCCGTGCTCGACCATGGGCCGTCCAGCACGTCCGTATAGACCGCGCACGGACGGGCATCCTCGTCACCTCGTTCGCTCTCCCGGATATGGCCTCCGAATCAGTGGCCTCATCCGGCGACGACATGAGGATCATCTCGAACCCTGCGGCCCCCGAGGGAAGCGGTGGCGCACTCCCGGGAGGCGGTCGCGCGTCCACGGTTGTCCACAGCGGGGAGATCCGCGCCCCGATCGGCGCGCGGGCGGCCCACTCTGGCCCCATGTCTCCGCTCCGCGGCCGAGGCCGCCACTCCGATTCCCGCGACAAGGCGAGTGACCGCCTCCGCGCGGTCACGAGCGCCCGGACCGCCCCGCCCGCTCCCCCTGCGGCCGGGCCGGCGGCTCCCCTTTCCGACGATCCCGCCACCGCAGCCACCGCCGCCACCGAGCCCACGGCCCGGCCGGCCCCTCCCCGCGATCCCCCCGACGAGGACGCCGTCTCCGGGATCGACGTGCCCGCGCCGCCCTACGCGGTCCCCGTCGACCGGCCCGGTGCCGCCGCCCCCGCTCCCGGCCCTCGGCCGTCGCCCCGCCGCCGGCGGGCCCCTGCCCCCGGGCCTGCCCCCGGACCTGTGTCCGAGGAGGGGTCGCTCCCCCGCGGCTACGCCGAAGTCGCGCCGCCGCCCCTGCGGCCGTCACTGACCGAGCTGCTCGCCGAACGCCTCCAGCTCAGCGCCCCGGACGGCCGGGCCCGGCTGAGCAGGGCGGGTCTCGGCGGACTGCTGCTCGTCTGCGTCGCGGCGGTGGCGGTGACCGCCTGGTTCGCCCTGGGCGGTGCACCCACCGGCGATCCCGCACCCCGCCTCCAGGCGGACGCCGCGGCCGCGCCTTCCCCCTCCGGGGCCGATGCCCCCGCCGCGAGCGGTCGGCCGCCGGACGAGGGCCCCGCGGCGGGAACCCCCGGTGCGGCCGCGCCGCAGGGGGAGGTCACCGTGCACGTCGGCGGGGACGTGCAGGAGCCGGGGGTGGTGACGCTGCCCGCCGGATCGCGCGTGGCCGACGCGATCGAGGCGGCGGGCGGGGTGGCCGACGGGGCCGGGACCGGGACCCTGAACCTGGCGCGCCCGCTGGCCGACGGCGAGCAGATCCTCGTCGGTGAGGAGTACGAACAGTCCCCGCCGGGCACCGCTCCCCCGGCCCCGAAGGCAGGGGCGGAGGCACCGGCGGAGGCCCCGATCGACCTGAACACGGCGACTCAGGAGCAGCTCCAGGAACTCCCCGGCGTGGGCCCGGTGCTGGCCGAGCGCATCATCGCCTTCCGCACCCAAAACGGAGGATTCACGTCGGTGGAACAGCTCCAGGGCGTGTCGGGCATCGGCGAGAAGCGCTATGCGGAACTCAAGGACCTGGTCCAGGTCGGGGTCCCGCCACCGTGACCGGGCCCCGCCCGTCGGAGTGCCGTGGCCGTTGGACGGACGGGGTACCCGTGGGGCGCGCCAGCCACAGCGCCCGGGCACGGCCCTCGTCGCGCTCCCCACAGTCGACGGCCCACCCAGGCGGAGTCCCCGTCCATCCCTTCCACCTGTGGGGGCACGGCGGCCCTGCGATGACCACGTGAGCGGGGCATCGACCACCAGGTGGTCCGCATCGCCACGTCGGGTGCGCGGCGCGAGCGGTGTAGCGCTCCGGCCCGCGCACAGCGTCCGGGCCACCGCCCTGAGCCGCAGGGCATCCGGGCGCATGGCCGCACACCGGCCATGAGCGCCCTTCGCCGTGCCCGAAGCCGCTTCAGCGCTCCCTCATCGACCTTCTACGACCCCGGTGGTTTCGCTCGCCAGTCTCCTCCGGGGGCTCTGTTCCCCTTGGCCCGCCCGTTCTCAGGAGGCCTCATGCGGACGTCGCTGCTCTTCGGGACCGATGCTCCCGATGCGCCCGGCTCCGACGGGGAGGTGCGCGCCGTCGACCTCCGACTCGTCGCGCCGGCCGTGGGAGCCTGGGTCACGGCCGCCCTCCTCATCGGCGGGGGCGCCGCCGTCGCCACGGGAGCCTCCGTCCTGCTCACGGCCGCCGCCGGAGCGGCCCTGCTCCGGCTCCGGCGCCCCGCCCCGGGGACGCCCGCCCCGGGGACGCCCGCCCTGGCCGCCCTGGCCGCACTGCTCGCCTGCTGCGCCGCGTCCGCCGTGGCCTGCGCCGGTCGGCTCGCCTCCGTCGAGGCCTCCCCCGTCACCGCGCTCGCCGCGCGCGAGGCCACCGCCGAGCTGGAGGTCGAGGTGTCCGAGCCCCCGCGCCCCAAGGCCGGCGCCGCGGCCGGCGACGAGGCGCGCCCCGACGCGGAGCGGCACGTCGTCCGGGCCATGACCGTGGCCGTGCTGCGCCCCGACCGGCCCCGCCACGCCACCCGCGTCCCCGTCGTCCTCGTCGCCTCCGGCCCCGGCTGGGGCGCCCTGCTCCCCGGGCAGCGCGTGCGGACCTCGGGCGCGGTGGTCCCCGCCGACGGCGGCGGCCCCGTCCGCGCCCTGGTCCTGGTCCGGGGGCCGCCGCACGGCGTCCGGCCGGCGCCCGCCGCCCAGGCCTGGGCCGAGCACGCCCGCGAGCGCCTGCGCGCCGCCTCCTCCGGGCTGCCCTCCCCCGCCGACACCCTGCTGCCGGCGTTCGTGGCCGGGGACGCCGCGCGCGTGCCCTCCTCGGTCGTGGAGGACTTCCGCGCCTCCGGGACGACCCACCTGATGGTCGTCTCCGGCACCCACCTGGCCGTGCTCACCGGATCCGCCCTGGCCCTGGCACGGTGGGCGCGCCTGCCTCCGTGGGCCGCCGCGCTCGCCGCGGCCGCGCTCATCGCCGCCATGCTCCTGGTCGCCGGGCCGCGCCCCAGCGTGCTGCGCGCCGCGCTGATGGCGCTGATCGCCCTCTCCGCCCTCGCCGCAGGCCGCCCCCGCACCGGGCTGGCCGCGCTGGCGGCCGCCGTCCTGGCGCTGGTGCTGTTCGACCCCGCCCTGGCCCGCGCCTACGGCTTCGCCCTGTCGGTCCTGGCCACCGGCGGCATCATGGTGCTCGCCCCGCGCTGGAGCCGCACGCTGCACGGCCTGCGGCCCCGTGCGCTCCGGCCTCCCCGGTGGGTCGCCGAGGCGGCCGCAGTGGCCCTGGCCGCCCACGTGGCCTGCCTGCCGGTGCTGGTGCTGCTGCGCCCCGAGGTGGGCTGGGCGGCGGTGCCCGCGAACATCGCGGCCACCCCTCTCGTCCCCGTCGCCATGGCAGGCGGGTTCGCGACCGCGGTCGCGGCTCTGCTCTGGCCTCCGGTCGCCGCGCTCCTGGCCTGGGTGCCCGGGCTGGCGGTGCTGGCCGTCGCCGCGATCGCCCGCGCTGTGGCCTCCCTGCCCTTCACCGCCCTGCCCTGGCGCGGCGACGCCGTCGGCGCGCTGGTCCTGGCCGTGGTGGTCGCCGCCGTGCTCGTGCTGCGGGGCCGCGCCCGGCGCGGCCTCCTGGCCTCCCTCACCGCGGTCGGGGTCTGCTCGGCCGCCACCATGTGCGTGCTGAAGGGCTGGCCGCCGCAGGGGTGGGCCCTGGCGGCCTGCGACGTCGGGCAGGGGGACGCGCTGGCCCTGGCCACCGGGGACGGGCAGGCCGTGCTCGTGGACACCGGTGATGAAGGCGCCGGCGTCGACCGCTGCCTCGGGGACCTGGGCGTGGAGCACCTGTCGCTGCTGGTGCTCACCCACGCCCACGCCGACCACGCGGGCGACACGGTCGGCGCGCTGAAGGGCCGCGGCGCCCACGCCGTACTGGCGCCCGGCGGGTTCGGGGCCTCCTCGCCCGGCGAACACCTGCGCGCCGAAGAGATCCCGCTGCACGCCGCCGAATCGGGACAGGTGTGGGCCGCCGGCCCGTGGACCCTGACCGTGCTCTGGCCGGAAGGAGCACCGGGCGGTTCCCGGGAGAGCACCGGCGCCTCCGCTTCCGCGGGCGACAACGATCACAGCGTCGTCCTGCACGCGCGCTGGAGTCCGCCGCGCGGCGGGGACGCCCTCCCCATGACGGTCCTGCTCACCGGGGACATCGAGGAGCCGACGCAGCGCGCGCTGCTCGGCCGGCCGGACGCGCTCGCAGTCGACGTGCTCAAGACACCCCACCACGGGGCCAAGACACAGGAGAAGGCGTTCCTTGAGGCCACGGGCGCCCGTCTGGTCCTGACATCGGTGGGCGCGGACAACTCCTACGGCCACCCGTCACCGGAGACCCTGCGGGTGGTAGAGGGCCTCACCGGCGCGCACTACCGGACCGACCTGCAGGGCGATATCGCCGTCGTCCCGGGCCCTGAGGGGCCCGAAGCCTTCACCCGCGGACCGGACCGGCCATGAGCCCCGTTCGGGCCCACCGGCGCGACGCGGGCGGACGAGAGCGGTGGAGCACTGTGAGTCTTGGGGCGGCCCGTCTGGAACCGGGCGGTCAGAGGAGGAACCGGCCACCTCGGGCGACACGGTGCGCCATCGTCTCGACAGGGGCGGGGACGGGCGTTTGAACCGCGCCCTGCACATGGTCGCGGTAACCTGCGGCGACGTCGAGCGGCGCCGGGTCCGGGGGCGCACCACCGGGAACATCCGCAGGTGCCTCAACGCCGCCCGCGCATCACCGCCGCCTCATCGACGAGACGGAGGAGCGCCCGCCCAATCGCCCGTCGGGTGGTGATCCCCCCATTCTCGATACCCCTGAGCCACCCGGGGGACCGGGTCCGGGCTCCGTTCGCGCCGTGCCGTCGCCGCCCCCGGACCGTGAGAATCCCGGCCACCGAGCGCCGTCGCCGACTCCGGCCCGAACGGTCGCCGGTGCGTGGCATCCTGCTCGTATGGCTTCCGCGTCCGTCTCCCCGGTCACCCTCGTCGTCGGCGACGAGGAGCTGCTCGTCGACCGCGCCGTCGCCGAGCTGGTCGCCGCAGCCCGGGACGGCGACCCCGAGGTGGACGTGCACGACCTGGTGCCCGCGCAGGTCACCGTGGGCAAGCTGGCCGAGGCCGCCTCGCCCTCGCTGTTCGGCGAGCGCCGGGTGGTGGTGCTGCGCTCGTCCCAGGACCTGACCAAGGACCTGGCCGCGGAGGTCACCTCCTACCTCGAGGACCCGGCCGACGACGTGGTGCTGGTCCTGGTGCACGCGGGCGGGGCCAAGGGCAAGGCGCTGCTCGACGCCGCGAAGAAGGCCGGCGCCGCGCGCGTGGACTGCGCCAAGCCGACCAAACCCGCCGAGCGCCTGAAGTTCATCAAGGAGGAGTTCTCCCGGGGCGGCCGCCAGATCACGGCGGACGCCGCCCAGTCGCTCCTCGACGCCGTCGGCAACGACCTGCGGGAGATCGCGGCCGCCTGCACCCAGCTGATCGCCGACACCGAGGGGCGGGTGGACGCGGCCGCCGTCGCCCGCTACCACACCGGCAAGGCCGAGGCCTCGGGCTTCACCGTCGCCGACCGCGCGGTCGAGGGCCGCCTGCCCGAGGCGCTGGAGCAGCTGCGCTGGTCGCTGGCGGTGGGCACCGCGCCGGTCCTGATCAACAGCGCCCTGGCGGGCGCCGTGCGGGGCATCGCCGTGGCCGCCCAGCCGCCGCGCGGGGTGTCCGAGGCCGAGATCGCCAAGCGGGCCAAGGTCCCCCCGTGGAAGCTCAAGACCCTGCGCCAGCAGGCCCGCGGCTGGTCGCCCCAGGGCGTCGCGCGGGCCATGCGCGTGGTGGCCGAGACCGACGCCCTCATCAAGGGCGCGGGCCGCGACCCCGCCTATGCCCTGGAGCGCGCGGTCATCGAGATCGCCACCGCCCGCAGCGCCGGCCGGGGCTGAACGGGAACGGCCGGGGCCGGTACTGAGGATCGCCGTCGGCTCCGTGCGCGGCCGACGCTCTGCGATCCGCCCGACAGGGATCGGGGACGGTCATCGATCGTGGCGGAATCGCCACTCCAGGCCGCCGAGAGTGGTGATTCCGCCACTATCGATGGACGCAGGGGGCCGAGGGCTCAGCGGATCGTCTCGCCGCCCCGCCACACGCGCAGCGACTTCAGGCCGTAGGACCAGGCGAAGGCGCCTTCGTGGTCGGCGTCCCACTGGACGATGTCGGCGAACTTGCCCGGGGCCAGCACGCCGCGGTCGCCGCAGCCCAGGGCGTGGGCGCCGCCCGCGGTGGCCGCGCGCAGGGCCTCCAGCACGCTCATGCCGAACATGGCCACCGCGATCGACACCGCCAGCGGCAGCGACATCGCCCCGGCCTGGCCGGGGTTGTGGTCGGTGCCCAGCGCCACCGGGACCCCGTGGTCCAGCAGCGCCCGCACCGGCGGGCGGGTGCGCTCCATCAGCGACGTCGTCGGGCACACCACCACCGGCGTGGCGGTCTTGGCCAGCGCCAGCACGTCGTCCTCGTCGATCTCGTGCAGCAGGTCCACCGAGGTGCACTGCAGGTCCGCCGCCATCCGCACGGCGCCGTGCCGCGGCTTGGCGCAGGCGTGCAGGTGGGTGCGCAGCCCCGAGGCGCGCCCGGCCGACAGCAGGCGGTGCGCGTCCTCGGCGGTGAACTGGTGGTTGTCGCAGTACACGTCCATGCCCTCGGCGCCGGCCTGGGCCGCGTCGCCGAGCCAGGAGGCCACCGCCTCCACGTAGTCCTGCGGGCGGCCGAAGTACTCCGGCGGCACCGCGTGCGCGGCGAAGAAGGTGACGTGCAGCCGGGGCATGCCCGGCTCCTCCTCCAGGGTGCGCAGCAGCCGCACGTCGGCCAGCTCGCCGTCCCGGGTGAGGTGGTAGCCGGTCTTGGCCTCGACGGTGGTGCAGCCCGAGAGCACCCAGTACCGCAGCCGCTCGCGCACCGCGTTGCACAGCGTCCAGGGGTCGGTCCCGCGGGTCACGGTGACGGTGGAGGCCACCCCGCCGCCGACCCCGGCGATCTCGGACTTGGTGGCGCCGCCGGCGCGCATGGCCACCTCGGCGTAGCGGTTCCCGGCGTAGACCGGGTGGCAGTGGGCGTCGATCAGGCCCGGGGTGACCAGGCCCCCGCCGAGGTTGTCGACCTCGTCGACGTCGACGATGTCGTCGATCACCCCGGGCAGGCTCTGCGGGAGCTCGGCGGCGGGCCCGACCCAGGCCACGCGGTCGCCGTGCAGCAGCATGGCGGCGTTGCTGAGCAGGTCGGTGCCGGTCCACAGGCGCCCGATGTTGGTGAGCAGTCGCACGGTCATCGTCTCAGCGGCTCCCGCCCGAGATGCTCACGGCCGCGCCGCCGTGTCAGGGGCGGCGCTGCACGGTGAAGGGGAGGACATGGACGGACCTCGATCTCAGGTGGTCTTGGCCGGGGAGGCGGTGCGCACCGGGCGTCCGGCACCCGCCGCCAGTGTCCCAGAACGGTAGTTGATGCGCGGACGGCGTGTACACCTCCGCACCGCGAATCCGCCGCGGCGCACGGGCGCTCGGGCCCGGGAGGCACCTCCACGATAGAGCGAACGGCGGAGCCCCGCGCGGGGTTCCGCCGTTCACCGTTCTCGTCGTCCCCGGCCGGCCCGGCCGGGGAGCGCCGCAGGTCAGCTCAGGGCCACCTCGAAATCGCGCAGCTTGCCGGCGAGCAGCGCGGGCACCCAGGCGTGCAGGGCGGTGCCCTCGCCGGTGTGCTCCTCGGCGATGATCCGCCCCTCCTCGTGCACCCGGGAGACCAGGTCCCCCCGGTCGTAGGGCACCAGGACGCGGACCTCGTTCTGCAGCTCGGGCAGGGCGGCCGCGACCGCCTCGACCAGCCGGGGCACGCCGTCGCCGGTGCGGGCGGAGACCTCCACCGCGTCCGGCTCGCGGGTGCGCAGCCGCTTGAGCGCCACCGGGTCGGCGGCGTCGGTCTTGTTCAGCACCACGATCTCGGGCACGTCCTGGGCGCCGATGTCGGCGAAGACCTCGCGGACCGACGCCAGCTGCTGCTCGGGGTCGGGGTGCGAGGCGTCGACGACGTGCACGATCAGGTCGGCGTCGGCCACGTCCTCCAGGGTGGAGCGGAACGCCTCGACCAGCTGGTGCGGCAGGTGCCGGACGAACCCGACGGTGTCGCTGAGGGTGAACCCGCGCCCGTCGGGGGTGCGCGCCCGCCGGACCGTCGGGTCCAGGGTGGCGAAGAGCGCGTCCTCGACCAGTACCCCGGCCCCGGTCAGCCGGTTGAGCAGGCTGGACTTTCCGGCGTTGGTGTAGCCGGCGATGGAGACCGAGGGGACCTGCCGGGCGCGCCGCCGGTCGCGCTTGATCTCGCGCGCGGTGGACATCTGCGCCAGCTGGCGGCGCAGCTTGGCCATCTTGGTGTTGATCCGCCGCCGGTCGGTCTCGATCTTGGTCTCACCGGGACCGCGCAGGCCCACGCCTCCGTTGCCGCCGGCGCGGCCGCCGGCCTGCCGGGACAGCGACTGGCCCCAGCCGCGCAGCCGCGGCAGCAGGTAGTTGAGCTGGGCCAGCTCGACCTGGGCCTTGCCCTCGCTGCTGCGCGCGTGCTGGGCGAAGATGTCCAGGATCAGCGCGGTGCGGTCGATGACCTTGACCCGGACCGCCTCCTCCAGCTGGCGCAGCTGGCCGGGGGTGAGCTCCCCGTCGCAGATGACGGTGTCGGCGCCGGTGGCGGCGACCACCCCGGCGAGCTCCTCGGCCTTGCCGCGCCCGATGTAGGTGGCCGGGTCGGGCTTGGAGCGGCGCTGGGTCAGGCCCTCCAGGACCATGGCACCGGCGGTCTCGGCGAGCTGTTTGAGCTCGGTCAGCGAGTTGTCGGCGTCGGCCTGGGTGCCGCTGGTCCACACGCCGATCAGCACGACGTGCTCCAGCCGCAGCGACCGGTACTCGACCTCGGTGACGTCCTCGAGCTCGGTCGAGAGCCCGGCGACGCGGCGCAGCGCGTTGCGCTCCTCCAGGTCGAGCTGGCCGGGCTCGGGGTCGGTGGCCGGGCGCCCGCCCTCGGGCGCGAGCAGGTCCTCGGCGCCGACGGCGTCCGCGGTTCCCGCCTCACGGTCCTCCGCACCCCCGGGGCCGAAGCGGCCGTCCGTGGTGTCGGAGCCGTGTTCGTCAGCAGTACTCAATATCCCTCCAGCAGGAGCAACGTCGCGGTGGCGCCGGTTGTTCCCTGGGATGGTCGCACGGCACCGGGTCGTTGGCACCGGATTTTCACGCCGACGGGCACGACCGGGGCGCCGGGTCTCACTCCAGCCACAGGCAGAACACACCTTTTCTGCCGGTATCCGAAGCACCCACACCCCTTCCCTCGAAAACATTGCGAAGTTTACTCTCAGAGGAAGGTTTTCGGGCGTGTGAGAGGCTCACAACGTTGACCAGCGGCCCGACCGGAGAGTAGCGTCATATTCCACATCCCAGAACATAGTTTCACTTTGTGGAAGGTTTCGCATGGGCGCCACGAACGGGGTCGAGATCACCGGCCCCCTCCACGACCGGTACGACGAGATCCTCACCGATGACGCTCTCGCGCTCGTCGCCGACCTGCACCGGCGCTTCGAGCCGCGCCGGCAGGAGCTGCTGGCGGCGCGCAAGGAGCGCCAGGCCCGCATCAACGCCGGCGAGAACCTGGACTTCCTGCCCGAGACCCGGGCCGTCCGCGAGGACACGAGCTGGAAGGTCGCCCCGCCCGCGCCGGGCATCACCGACCGCCGCGTGGAGATCACCGGTCCGACCGACCGCAAGATGACCATCAACGCCCTCAACTCCGGGGCGAAGGTGTGGCTGGCCGACTTCGAGGACGCCAACACCCCGCTGTGGGAGAACATGATCGGCGGCCAGCTCAACCTGCGCGACGCGCTGGACCGCACCGTGGACTTCACCTCCCCCCAGGGCAAGACCTACGCCCTGAAGGAGGACTCGGAGCTGGCCACCATCGTGGTCCGCCCGCGCGGCTGGCACCTGGACGAGAAGCACGTCCTCGTCGACGGGCAGCGCACCTCCGGCGGCATCGTCGACTTCGCGCTCTACTTCTTCCACTGCGCCCAGCGCCAGCTCGACAAGGGCAAGGGCCCCTACTTCTACCTGCCGAAGATGGAGAGCCACCTGGAGGCCCGGCTCTGGAACGACATCTTCCTGGCCGCCCAGGAGCGCCTGGGCATCCCGCGCGGCACCATCCGCGCCACCGTGCTCATCGAGACCATCCCGGCCGCGTTCGAGATGGAGGAGATCCTCTACGAGCTGCGCGAGCACTCGGCCGGCCTGAACGCCGGGCGCTGGGACTACCTGTTCAGCATCATCAAGACGCACCGCACCCGCGGCCGCAGCTTCCTGCTGCCCGAGCGCAACGCGGTCACCATGACCGCCCCCTTCATGCGCGCCTACACCGAGCTGCTGGTGGCCACCTGCCACCGCCGCGGCGCCTTCGCCATCGGGGGGATGGCCGCGTTCATCCCCAGCCGCCGCGACGCGGAGGTCAACGACCGCGCCCTGGCCAAGGTGCGCGACGACAAGACCCGCGAGTCGGGCGACGGCTTCGACGGCTCCTGGGTCGCCCACCCCGACCTGGTCCCGGTCGCCATGGAGATCTTCGACGGCGTCCTGGGCGAGCGGCCCAACCAGATCGACAAGCTGCGCGAGGACGTGTCGGTCAAGGCCGGGGACCTGCTGGCGGTCGACGCCACCGAGGGCGGCATCACCGAGGCGGGGCTGCGCTCCAACGTCAACGTCGCGCTGCAGTACCTGGCCGCCTGGATCGGCGGCAACGGCGCGGTGGCCATCCACAACCTGATGGAGGACGCCGCGACCGCCGAGATCTCCCGCTCGCAGATCTGGCAGTGGCTGCACAACGACGTCACCCTCGACGACGGCCCCAAGGTCACCGCCGAGCTCGTCGACCGCATCATCGAGGAGGAGCTGGCGGCCATCAAGGCCGAGCACGGCGAGGCCTACGACGCCGAGCTGTTCGGCCGCGCGGTCGAGCTGTTCCGCGAGGTGTCCCTGGCCGACGACTACGCCGACTTCCTGACTCTTCCCGCTTACGAGCGGATGCCGTAACGTCTGAGGCCCAGATCGCGGAGTGCGCGGGCCGCCCCGCCGGGGTCCGGCCCGCGCGCTCCGCGCCACCCTGTGTCGCGGACGACGGGCGGGAGGGCGGAGCCCATGCAGGAGCGGCCCACTCGGGAGCGGTCGCCCGATGACCGGTTGAGCGCGCTGGTCCCCCGGCTGCGGAGGATCTGCGGCGACGACGGCGTCCTGACCGACCCCTCCCGCCGCCGCACCTACGAGAGCGACGGCCTCACCTACCACGCCGAGGTCCCCGGCGTGGTCGCCCTGCCCACGACGGCCGAGCAGGTGGCCGAGGTGGTCGGGCTCTGCGCGGCCGAGGGCGTGCCGTTCGTTCCGCGCGGCGCCGGGACCGGCCTGTCGGCGGGAGCGCTCCCGCGTGCCGACGGGGTGCTCGTCACCACCTCCCGCATGCGCCGCATCGTCGAGGTCGACCCCGACAACGAGTGCGCGGTGGTCCAGCCCGGCGTGGCCAACCTCGATATCACCCGCGCCGCCGCCCCCTACGGCTACTACTACGCCCCCGACCCCTCCAGCCAGCAGGTCTGCTCGGTCGGCGGCAACATCGCCGAGAACTCCGGCGGCGCCCACTGCCTGAAGTACGGCTTCACCGTCAACCACGTGCTCGGCCTGCAGGTCGCCACCCCGCAGGGGGAGCTGGTACGGCTGGGCGGCAAGGCGCCCGAGGCCCCCGGCTACGACCTGATCGGCGCGTTCATCGGCTCCGAGGGCACCCTGGGCATCGCCACCGAGGCCACCGTGCGCCTGGTGCGCTCCCCGCAGAAGGTCACCACCCTGCTGGCCGCGTTCGCCGGCATGGACGCGGGCGGGCAGGCGGTCTCCTCGGTCATCGCCGAAGGGGTGCTGCCCGCCGCGGTCGAGATGATGGACGCGCTGTCCATCGAGGCCGCCGAGGCGGCCGTGGCCTGCGACTACCCCGAGGGCGCGGGCGCGGTGCTGATCGTGGAGCTGGACGGGCCCGCCGCCGACGTGGACGCCGACGCCGCGGCGGTGCGGCGGCTGTGCGAACGCGCCGGCGCCTTCGAGATCCGCGAGGCCAGCGGCGCCGCTGAGCGGGCGCGCATCTGGAAGGGCCGCAAGTCGGCGTTCGCCGCGGTGGGCAGGATCAGCCCCGCCTACATCGTCCAGGACGGGGTGGTGCCGCGCACGGCGCTGGGCGAGGTGCTCGGCGACATCGCCCGGCTGTCGGCCGAGAGCGGCATCCGGGTGGCCAACGTCTTCCACGCCGGGGACGGCAACCTGCACCCGCTGGTGCTCTTCGACGACGCCGAGCCGGGCGCGGGCGAGCGCGCCGCCGAGGTCTCCGGCGCCATCCTCGACCTGTGCATCCGGCACGGCGGGTCGATCACCGGCGAGCACGGGGTGGGCGTGGACAAGGCCTGTTCGATGCCGCGCATGTTCGCCCCGCAGGACCTGGAGGCGATGGACCGCTTCCGGCGGGCGTTCGACCCGGCGGGGGTGGCCAACCCGGAGAAGCTGCTTCCCACGCCCCGGCTGTGCGGCGAGGTCCCGGGGGTGCGCCGGGACGTGCACCCGCTGGTGGCGCAGGGCCGGGCGGAGCAGTTCTGAACCGTTGCGGGGAGATGGTGCTGGGAGATGGTGCGTCCTGCTCGGCGGCGTTCGGCGGCGTTCGGCGGCCTGTCGGCCTGTCGGCCTGGGCCCCGGGTCCCAGCGCCGCCGCACCCGGGGGCACGGCAGGGAGCGCGGTGGGTGAGGCGGCTGCGGCGGACGCGGGCCCGGTGGCGGGCCGGGAGCCAGGATCGTTCCAGAAAGGCGCTCGATGACCGGCAAGGACGAGCAGGCGCAGGACGCGGACGGGGCGCCCGAGGCGATCGGGGCGGCCGGGGCCGAAGTGCGCCCCGGCACCGACCGTGACGCCGTCGGCGGCGCCGTCCCCCGGTGGGTGGTGCGCCCCTCGGACGCCGACGGGTGCGCCGCGGCGCTGGGCGCGGCCGCGCGGGCCGGGCTGGCGGTGGTGCCGCGGGGGGCGGGGACCAAGATCGGCTGGGGCGCCCCGCCGCGCCGGTGCGACGCGGTCCTGGACCTGTCGGCGCTGACCGGCGTGGACCACGCCGCCGGGGACCTGGTGGTGGAGGCCGGTGCCGGCACGCCTCTGGAGGAGCTGGCCGCCGTTCTGGCGAAGACGGGTCAGCGGCTGCCGGTGGACCGGGTGGTGCCGGGCTCGACCGTCGGCGGCGTGGTGGCCACCGGCCTGTCGGGGCCCGGCCGGATGCTGTACGGGCCGGTGCGCGACCTGATCATCGGTATGACGGTGGCGGGCCCCGACGGGGCGGCCTCACGCTCCGGCGGGCGCGTGGTGAAGAACGTGGCCGGCTACGACCTGGGCAAGTTGCACACCGGGGCGTTCGGGACGCTGGGGGTGATCACGTCGGTGACCTTCCGGCTGCGGCCTATCCCGCCGGCGCGGATCGTGGTGTCCGCTGAGGCCCCGGACCCCGCGCGCGCTCGGGAGCTGGTGTCCTCCGTGCTGAAGTCGCACACCGCACCGACCGCGATCGAGGTGGACCGTCCGGGCGGGGGGCGGATCTCGGTCCAGGTCCTCCTCGAAGGACCGGAGGACGGCATCCGTGCGCGCGCGCAGGAGGTGTCGGCCCTCTTCCCCGACGCTGTCGCCTCCCCTAACCTTCCCGTCGGCTGGGGCACGCTTCCCGGAGGGCCCGGTGACACCCTGCTCAAGCTGACGACTCCCCCGGCCCGAGCGGCCGAGGTGATGGACGCCCTGGGCGACGCCGCTCCGGACGGCGGCCCGCTCCCGGTGCGCGGGTCGGCGGGGTCCGGCGTCCTGTACAGCGCGCTTCCATCGGCCGCCGCCCCCGACGGTGCGGTCCGCGCGGTCTCCGCGCTCCGTGCCCGCCTCGGAAACGCGACCGGCGGCCACGGGTCGCTGACCGTCCTCGACGCGGCTCCCCCGGTACACGCGGCCGGCCTCGACCCGTGGGGCGAGGTGCCCGGGCTGCCCCTGATGCGGTCGGTCAAACACAACCTCGACCCGGACGGTGTCCTCTCCCCCGGCCGGTTCGCCGGAGGGATCTGAGGCCCGCCCCGCCCGCCCCTTCCCTCGCTTTCCGCGCTTCGACCCGCAGGGAGGACACTTCATGACCGAGAGCACAGAGAACAAGGAGAACGGGGAGCGCCCGTTCCCCGACCTTCTCTCCGACTGTGTGCACTGCGGATTCTGTCTTCCGACGTGCCCCACCTATGTGCTGTGGGGCGAGGAGATGGACTCCCCTCGCGGGCGCATCCACCTGATGGGGCAGGCAGAGGAGGAGGGCGCGTTCAGCGACGCCTCGGTAGGGCACTTCGACAACTGCCTGGGCTGCCTGGCCTGCGTGACGGCGTGCCCCTCAGGGGTGGCCTATGACGCGCTGATCGAGACGACGCGGGCGCGCGTCGAAGACGAACACGAACGCCCCCGGGGCGAGCGCCTCCTCCGGTCGGCGATCTTCTCCTTGTTCCCCCACCGACGCCGCCTCGAGCTGATGCGGGGCCCGCTCCGCGCCTACCAGGCCAGCGGCCTGGCGGAGCCCCTGCGCAAGTCCGGCCTCCTGCAGCGGCTGTCCCCGTCCCTGGCGGCGATGGAGCGCATGGCTCCGCCCATCCGGTCCCGGGTGCCTTCGCTTCCTGAGCGCGTGCCGGCCGCCGGTCGGCGCCGGGCGGTCGTCGGCATGCTCACCGGGTGCGTACAGGGAGCGTTCTTCCCGCAGGTGAACACCGCCACGGCACGCGTGCTGGCCGCCGAGGGGTGCGAGGTCGTCGTCCCTCAGGGGCAGGGGTGCTGCGGCGCCCTCTCCTCCCACTCCGGACGGGCCGAGGAGGCCGCGCGCTTCGCCGAGGCGACGGTCCGCACCTTCGAGCAGGCCGGGGTGGACACCGTCGTCGTCAACTCCGCCGGGTGCGGGGGAACGATGAAGCACTACGGCAGGGTGCTGCGCGAGGCGGGGCACCCCCAGGAGCTGGTCCGCCGCGCCGAGGCGCTGTCCGCCAAGGTGGTGGACTTCTCCGAATACCTCGCGCGGCTGGGCCCACGCGCCGAACGCCACCCGCTTCCCGTCACGGCGGCGTACCACGACGCCTGCCACCTCTCCCACGGCCAAGGGGTGACCGCCCAGCCCAGGGACCTGCTGCGCGCGATCCCCGAGCTGGAGGTGGCCGACCTGCCCAACCCGGAGATCTGCTGCGGTTCGGCCGGGGTGTACAACCTGCTCAACCCGGAACCCGCCGCGGACCTGGGCACACGCAAGGCCGACGACGTGTCCTCCACTCAGGCCTCCCTCCTGGTCGCCGGGAACCCGGGGTGCTCCCTGCAGATCGCCGCCACGATGCGCGAGCGGGGGGAGGAGATCGCCGTCGCCCACACGGCCCAGGTCCTGGACGCATCGATCCGGGGGCTGCCGCCGACGGCGCTCGTTCCGTCGTAGGGCCACGGGGCCGGAGGCCCGCCCGCCGGCCCGTCCCCGCGGCCAGGCTTGGGTGGCGCACCGTGAGGAGAGTCCGACCGCGGGACGTGTTGCCCCCTCGCACGGTCCGCCCTAGCGTGAGCCACGAGCCTCGCCGTCCGGTAACAGGACACACGGGAGGTACGGGCATGACCACCGCAGCCGACATCATGCACACCGGAGCGACCTGGATCCAGGCGACCGACACCCTGCAGGAGGCCGCACGGCTGATGCGGGACCAGGCCGTCGGCTCACTCCCCGTCAGCGACCCGACCGACCCCGACGAGCGCATGTGCGGGATCATCACCGACCGCGACATCGTGGTCGTGTGCATCGCCGCCGGCCACGACCCGACCCGGACCACCGCGGGCGACCTGTGCAAGGGCACGCCGCGCTGGATCTCCGAGGGGGCCGACGTCGACGAGGTGCTGCACGAGATGGAGACCAACAAGATCCGCCGCCTGCCCGTCGTCGGCGCCGACAAGCGCCTGGTCGGCATGATCAGCGAAGTCGACCTCGCCCACCACCTGTCCGAGAAGCGGCTCGCCCGTTTCGTCCAGCGTCTGTACGCCTGAGGGGTCCGCCGGGCGCCGGAGCCGGGCGGCGCCCGGCGGGGCCGGTCAGCAGGACTGGACGATGAGGACGCCGTTGGTCCGCTCGGGGTTCAGCAGGGCATAGGCGAGTCCGCTGTCGCCGCAGTTGATGGAGTACTTGTCGGTCGCGGAGTCGATGGTGGCCAGGTGGTGCCAGTCGTCACCGGGCGCCTCGTCCATCTGGAGCCAGAAGGCCGGTCCTCCGACCTGGACATCGGGGCGGCCGTCGCCGCCGTCCGCGTCCTTCTCGTACTCCACGTCCCCTGACCACCAGGCGGCCGCGTCCTCGTCGTCCTCCTCGGCATCCGGCACGGCGTCCAGCTCGTAGGGCGTGAGCTCCACCCGGAACTCCACGGGCTTGCGGCCCTCGCC
Source organism: Nocardiopsis baichengensis YIM 90130 (assembly GCF_000341205.1). NCBI lineage: Bacteria > Bacillati > Actinomycetota > Actinomycetes > Streptosporangiales > Nocardiopsidaceae > Nocardiopsis > Nocardiopsis halophila. The sequence continues at coordinate 308,349 of NZ_ANAS01000009.1, forward strand.
GGAGACGGTGGTGTACAGCGTCGGCCCCTCCGCGACCGGTGCGGTGGGCACGCGGGGCGTTCCTCCCGGCTGCACGATCACCGTGTTGGGGGCGTGGGAGTCCGTCACGTAGTAGGACGACGGCGCGTCGGTGTTCCAGTCGTAGGCACTGAGGTCGCCCGGGTCCGGGTCGTGGGCCTCCAGCCGGTCGTTGTCCATGAAGATGTAGGCGATCCTCGGCTCGGGGCCGGGCATCCGCACCTGTGCGATGAAACGCAGCGGAAAGCCCCCCGACACGGGCCACTCCGGAGCACCGAGCCAGTCGGGCTGCCCGCCGAGCCTCGTCACCGGACCGTCCTCTGTGCCTTCCGTGCCCTCTGCGGGCACCAGCCGACCCAAGTGCAGGGTCCGCAGGTCGTCGACGGTCATGGTGGTCCCCATCCTGGTCGTGCGGCGGCCGTCCTGTGCCGCCCCGGCACAGACGAGACGCCCCCCGAACGCCCCCGGTTCCCCGGCGTTCCGGCGCTCGGTGCCCCCTCCTCCCGCCGCATGCCGCCCGTCACCGTTCGCCACCGGGCCCGCCCCGCGTTCTTTGCGGAGTCCGCCCCTCGGGGATGTCGCGGGTTTTGCCCGGTCGCTCCTACCGTGGGCGGGGAAGCGCCTGTGAGCCCCCGTGGACGGGGGAACCCGCATTCGAGGAGGTCGGACGATGACCACCGCGACCGACATCATGCACACCGGGGCCCACTGGATCCCCGCCGCCGAGACCCTCGACCGGGCCGCTCAGCTCATGCGGGAGCACGGGGTGGGGGCCCTTCCCGTGAGCGACCCGCTGGACCCCGACGACCGCATGGTCGGGATCATCACCGACCGCGACATCGTCATCAAGTGCATCTCCCACGGGCGGGACCCGTCGCGGATGACCGCGGGCGACCTGTGCGAGGGGACGCCGCGCTGGATATCCGGCGATGCCGGCGTCGGCGACGTCCTGCGGGAGATGGAGACGCACCAGATCCGCCGCCTCCCGGTCATCGACGAGCACCGGCGGATGGTCGGCATGATCACCGAGGCCGACCTCGCCCAGCACCTCTCCGAGGACCGGCTCGCCCACTTCGTGGAGCGGGTGTACTCCTGACCGACCGCCGCCGCCCCTCGGGCACGCCCGTGCCCGAGGGGACGGCTGAGGCGGACCGCGCTCAGCCCCCGTCGCCGCCGCGGGAGTTCCAGGGCACGGTGGGCTGAAGGACGGCCTCGGCCAGGGCCTTGGAGCGCAGGCCGGTGATCTCCTGGTACTCGGGGTCGGCGACCATCCGGCTGAAGGCCTCACGGCTGGGGTAGCGCACCAGCAGCACGGCGTCCCAGTCCTGGCCCTCCTCCGCCACCAGCGGCGTCGCGCCGTCACCGGCATAGATCAGCTCGGCGCCGTACTCGGCCAGGAAGCGCCCCGCCCGCCGCGAGTACTCCTCGTAGGAGGCCCTCCCGCCGGGGGCGAAGCGCAGCAGGTTGAGCATCACCACGGGGCCGCCGGGGTCCTCCTCCACCAGACGTGCGAGGTCGGAACCGGAGGGGTCGACCGCCATCGGGGCCTCCTTGTCACAAGGGCGAAGCGCCGCGGACCAGACCGCCCGGTCCCTCCGAACGGCCGAAGCGACGTCCCCGCCATCGTGACATACCACCCGGTCGGTATCGAGCCCCCGGGGCCGACGTCCACCCCCGGACTCGACCGCGATCACGGCGCCGAACCGTCGAGCGCCGGGGGCCTAGAAGCCGGGCGCGGGCAGGCGGCCTTCGGCCCACAGGTGTGCTCCTCCGAGCAGGCCGGTGAAGGCGAGGGAGGCGAGCGCGAGGATGATCGGGCCCAACAGCAGGCCCGAGACGAATCCGACCGCGCCGCCGATCCACGCGCGGGCGAACCACCTCTTGACATTCACGGCGATCACCGCCGCAGAGAAGGCCGCGACCACGAGGGCAGGCGCGACGCCGACCATCCCTCCCCAGGTCACGAAGTAGATACAGGCCGCGGGGACGAGAACCAGGGTGCCGACGGTGAGCCCCAGCAAGAGCTCGCAGTTGCGCCGCCACGAACCGCAGAGCGCGCGGAGCCACCCTGCGGCCAGCAGAATCGGAGCCGCCCCCAGGACGGCGATCATGAGATCTCCCCAGAGCATCGTCCGAGGAGGGAGGAAGAGCTGGGCCGGGATCCCTACGGCGACCGCACCCCCGGCCGACCCGGTCAGAGTGAGCACGTTCGGGGTCGCACCACGCGGGAAGCCGACCAGTGAGGCCGCGATGAGCCCGGCCGCGACCACCGCCCCGACGGCGCTCCCCCATAACAGCGGCTCCGGAAGGGAGAGGGCGAGGTCCATGCCGACCTCCTCGTCTCCTCGCATCGACTCCTCCGGTGGCTGTCGCCCTTGGCCGCTTCGCCGCCCCGGAACCGCCCAGGGTCTCAGAACCGTATGGCGACCGGCTCACCGCCCTCGTCGTGGTCGACGGGGTCGACGGGGTCGACGGGGTCGACGGGGTCGACGGGGTCGACGGGGTCGGGCAGGCTTCCCGCCGTTCCGCCGGCGATCCGCCCTGCGGACCACGCCGCCGCGGCGGCGTCGAGGACGTCGTCCACCGGGACCGGCCCCGCCTCCCCCAGGTCGTCGGGGATGGTGATGCCCTCGGCGGCGAGGAGCCGGACGCGCTGCGCCTGCCCGTTCCACGAGCGCTTGCTCCAGGCGAGCGGCCCGCCGGCCATCGCGGTGAAGGACACCTCCGGGTGGACCTCGTACAGCCGGGCCCCGCGACGGCACAGCTCTCCGGCCTCGCGGATCTTGGGGAACAGGGCGAAGCCCTGGGCGCCGACCCCCTTGCCGGCGAGCTCCCTCTGGAGCCGGTCGGCCTGTTCGCGGCTCATGCACTCCAGGACCCGGCGCGACGGCACGGGGAAGACACTCCCTCTGCGAGGCCCGAGCATCGACCGGGCCCGGAGGTCGCACTCGCGCCAGAGCCGCCCTTCCGGGGGCAGGCCCAGCGGTACGTCGACCGCGATGACGGCGCCCTCGGCCTCTTCTACCGGCTCGGACAGCCTCGGGTGGAAGCGCGCCTCACAGAACACGCCTCCGCGCAGGTGGACGGCGATCCAGCCCCCTGGACACCCGTCGACGCCGACGACATGGTCGGCGGAAGCGCGTTCGGGGTCTGCGCCTTGGGGGTCGTCTGCCATAAGGAGGCCCTTCCCCCCGGCGCGGCCGTCTACCCGGGATCGGTTCGGAGCGGCTCCGCAGGCGGCCGTCGTGGATCCGATAACCCTGGAGAGGGGCGAGCGCCAGGGCGACCCGAACCGCTGTCTCCCGTTTTCCCCTGGGGAACGAGATGAAAGGGAGACACGTGGGAAGGAATCCTTCCTTTCCGCGCATGCGAGGTATCGATCTGCAGCGACCTCGCAGCGAGCGAGCAGGCTCCTCCTGCCCTACAGCTGTTTCATGGGATCGCAGGATCGCATGCACCGCGCGGCCTTCGATGCGTTTCGCACCTCCCGGGGCCGGTGGGAGAATTTCGGCCACGGGGGCGGACAAACGTACTCATTCTTTTATCGAAAACGGGCACCTCCGTCGCACTTCACCTCGTTATCATCCCAATACTGGCGGGTTGAATTCCGGCAAAAGGGGTGGCCATGGGCGAAAAGGGGACGGGGAAACGGTACCGGGTGCGGACCCGCGACGTCTCCGGTCAGATGGTCGTCGGCGACGACAACGTCGTCGTCGCGGTCCACGGCGCACCCGAGGACGCCTCGGAGGCCGCGGACGCCGGCCTGGAGTCGCTGCGCGCCGGGTTCGCCGCCCTGCGCGAGCGGATCGACCAGGAGGCCCGGGACCGGACGCACACCGCCGCCCGCGAACGGATCGACGAACTCGAAGAGGCCGTCACCGCCGAGGAGCCCGAGGTCTCGACCATGGTGTACGTGCGCAGGTGGTTCGCCAAGCACCTGCCGACGCTCGCCGGTGCCGTCACCACGCTGATCGTGCACCCGTTCGTCGGGGGGCTCGTCGAGCACGCGGGCGACGCCGTGGCCGCCGAGTTCTCCCGCCACTTCGGCGGAGAAGGCGGGGCCGGGGAGTGACGGCGCCCTACGACGGGAGCGGCGCGGGCAACTGGGTCGAGGTGGCGGGAAGTGTCACCGGGAACCTGGTCGTCGGCGACCACAACGTGGTCGTCACCGCCGAGCGGTCCCACATCACGGTCCGCCAGCCGGGGCGGCGGCCGGAGGTCAGGCGCCGGGACGACGTCCGGCTGCTGCCGCGACGCGTGCGCGGCGCGCTGGGCCGCGACGCCGAGTCGGAGGCCGTCGCACGCGCCCTGGACGAGGACGGCGCGGTCCAGGTGTACGGCCCCTCTGGCACCGGCAAGAGCACGCTCCTGCGGATGTGCGCCCACCGGGCGCAGGCCGACCGGGGCTCGGTGGTCTTCATCGACGCGGCCGGGCAGGAGGCCTCCGACGTCCTGCACGAGGTCTTCGCCGCCTGCTACGACGCGCCCGGGTACCGGCCGGGCCGCACCGAGCTGCGCCGCTTCATGGCCGACGTCGGCGCCACCCTGATCCTCGACGACCTGGAGTGCCCCCGCGAGGACCTGGACGCGGTGCTGGACGCCCTCCCCGAGTCCACCGTCCTGCTCTCCTCCACCCGGCGCACCCTGTGGTCCCACGGCAGCGTGCTCCCCTTGGAGGGGCTCGGCCACGCCGACGCGCTCGCCCTGCTCGCCCGCAGCGTGGGGCACCCCTTGGACGAGTCCGAGCAGGCCCTGGCCGACGAGCTGGTACAGGTCACGTCGGGGCGCCCCCGGCAGCTGCTGCTCTGCGCGGAGCACGGAAGGCTGCTCGCGCCGGCGGAACTGCCCGACCTCCTGCCCCGGGTCGTGGAGTCCTTGGAGGCGGACGAGCGTGCCGTCGCGTCCCTGCTCGCACTCGCGGGCCCACCCGGTGCGGACCCTGCCCTGCTCTCTGCGGCCGCACCGCCGGGGACCGACGCGACGGCGGCGTGCGAACACCTGGAACGGCTGGGCATCGCGGTCCCCACCGGTCAAGGGCACCGCATCGCCCCGGACCTGGGCGGCACGGCGGAGGGGGTCGCGCCGCCCTCCGGTGCGGAGCTCACCGCCGTCGCAGAGCGCCTGGTCCACTGGGTGACGGCCCCGGGCCGCCCCGCAGAGGAGACCGCCCGCGCCGAAGGCCTGATCTCACGCACCGTCGACGCCCTGGACCGCGCCGGCTCCGCCGAGGCGGGGGTCCGGCTGGCACGCGCCGCAGCGCCGCCCATCGCCTGCTCGCTGAACCTGGGGGCGTGGGGGCGGCTGGTCGGACGCGGGCACGCCGCCGCCGAACGGGCCCGGGACAGCCGGGCCGTGGCCTACTTCCTGCACGAGGAGGGCGTGCGCAGCCTGGTCACCGGTCGGCGCGCGGCCGCCGCGGCGGGGTTCGCCGCGGCCGCGGCGCTGTGGCGGGAGATGGGCGACGAGGCCGCAGTGCGCGACGCCGAGGAGGGCGCCGAGCTGTGCGGCCCGGAGGGCGCGGACGCCGGTTCCGGCGCGGACGGCGTCGGCCCGGGCCTCGATGCGGGCGCCGACCCGGGGGCGTCCGGCACGGAGGGCGCACCGCCGACGGCCGACGCGGGTGCGGCCCCGCCCGGCGGCGGCGAGGCGGTGGGCGAGGCCGTCCACCAGTCGGGCGGCCTGGCGACCGAGGTCGCGGGAGCGGCCGACCCCGGGGGCTCGGTCACGTCCACGGTCGTCTCCACCGGCACCGGAACCGCAGGCAAGGCCGGGGCCGGGATCACCGCCAAACTCGCGGTCGGCGGAGGGCTGGCCGCGGTCACCGCCGGCGGGGTGGTGCTGGGCCAGCAGGTCCTCACGTCCGACACCGTCCCGGTCAGCGTCATGGTGGCGACCGCGGCGGCCGAGGTCGCCATGCCGGGTGAGCCGGGCGAGGACTGCGCGGTCGGCGACGGCGCCACCGACTGCACCACCGTGGTCGACTCGGCGAAGGGGGAGACCGGTCCGATCGAGGTCGACCCCGATGCGCCGCTGCCGGAGGGCGTCTCGTTCCTGTACTGGGGGTGCGAGGAGGGTCCGGGGGCCGAGTCCTGCACGGTCCGGGCCGACGCGGCCCTGACCGTGTGCATCAGCACCACCGCCCCGCAGGACGCGGCCAACCGCCGCGCCTGCGCCGAGGCCACGGGCGCGGCCGCGGCCTTCCGTCCGGTGGCGTGGAACGACGGCGGACGGCTCAAGGCCGTCACCGCCCCTGGCGGAGAGGTGGAGGTCCTCGAAGAAGAGGTGGCCCCCGGGTCGGTGGCCTGGTCGGCCGACGGCACCAAGATCGCGTGGTTGGAACTGGAGGACGTGGGAGTGCCCGCCGACGGGTGGACCGTCCACCTGCGTGACCTGACCGGCGGCGAGGATCGCACCTGGACCTGCGAATGGTGCACCATCGCGTTCCTCGGAGACACACTCGTCTCCTCGGGCTGGGAGGACGATCTGCTCGTCTACCCCGAGGACGGCGGCGACCCGACTGGCCGCGACCTCCCCCAGATCCCCGACGGCCCGCCGGGGGACACCTCCCCCGACATCGAGCTCACACCCATGTGGAGCGGAGGCGAGCAGCGGCTCTACGCCCATGTCAGGGACGACCCGGGCGACCCCTTCCATACCGCCTTGTACGAAATCGTCTCCCTCGAAGAGGCCCGGCACGTCGTGGACACCGGGAGCGTCCAATTCAACGAGGAGGTGGTCGTCGCGGTGAGTCCGGACGGTACCCGCGGTGTGGTGGCCACGCACTCCTACGGAGTGTCCACCTCACCGTGCGCCAAGGTGGGTCCCGTGCGCGTAGTGGACTTCACCGACGGGACGGCGCAGGCCGAGGTGGTGGCAGACCCGAGCAGAAGCCTGAGCGCAGCCTGGTTCGACGACGAGGGCACGGCGAAGACCGTCTTCATGCCTTATGGGGCCGATTCTGACTACGTCTCGGAGGCTGAGTTCGACGGTTACTGCATCTATGACTCGTCCGTCGAACCGGAGGCCTACACCTTGGACCCCGAGGCCGACGACTGGTCCCCGGCACAAGGCGAGGGCCTGCGCGAGGTCGACCTGGGAGAAGGCTGGACCGCCCGCTACGGCGACGGCCGAATCACCCTCCTCGACGACAGCGAGAAGACGGTCGCCGACCGCGCAGACGTGGTCTTCCCTACGGGGTGACCGAACCCGGCGGCCCCGGTCCCCTAGTTCCCGGCCGAGGGATCGGTTGCGCCTGCGTGCCCCTCTCGTCCGTCACCGACGAGAGGTACAACTCTGGACACACCGTGTTCCACCTTCAGAAAGCGGGCGAGAGCAGACCGTGGACAAGCAGTACCTCCGATTCGTCATGGCCGAGGCGCCGATCCTTGAACCGGTCACCAAGCTCGGCGGGCAGCCCGTGTGGCTGGAAGAGCCGACGTGGCCGCTGTCCGCCACGACGGGCAATCCGATGAGGTTCATCGGCCAGATCGCCCTGCCCGACGATCGGCCCCGGCTCGCCTACCTCTTCATGACCGAGGATGAGGACGCCTGGTTGATCGAGGGGACCTGGGAAACCGACGCCGGAGAGAACGCCTTCTTCGCCCAGCCGGGGCGCCCGGCCCCCTTGTACGATGTCCGCCCCCTGTCGACCGGCCCCACCCACGGCCCCGACCACCTGGCGGTCCCGGCCTCTTCCGAGGAGACCTCCACGTCGTTCCTGGGAGGGGCGCCGAAGTGGCTCCAAGGGGAGGAGACGCCGACCACCTCAGGCCCCTGGGAGCACACCCTTCAGCTCGACAGCTGCGACGTTCCCTTCCCCATCAACTTCGGGGACGCGGGTATCGGCTACGCATTCCTCAACCCGCACACGGGGGAGGGCAGGTTCCTCTGGCAGTGCTGCTGACGACGGTGCTCATCGTCGGCACCACTACTGAGCGTCTCCTTCCCTCGTCGCGAAGCGTGCGGAAGGTGTACGCCTCATCCGCCCCAAGCGCCCACTGCACATCCCTCGGGCGTGCCCGGATCAGCGATCGAGGGTTCGAGAAGGATCTTCACGTGGCGATCTGGGCCGCAAGCCGGTCGGTCACGGTGCGGGGCTCGCGGCCGAGGAGTTCGGCCAGCAGAGGGGCCGCTTCGGCGAAGTAGCCGGCGCGGGCGGCCTGGTACCAGGTGAGCATGAATCGGGCCGCCTGCTCCGGGACGCCGGTCGCGACCTGATCGGCGACCCACTGTTCGTCGTCCAGGACGACGCGCTTGACGGTGCGGCCGGTGAGGTCGGAGGCGGCCTCGGCGAGATCGTCGAAGGTGACGGCGGTCGGCGCGGTGAAGGTGACGGGGCCGTCGAAGGAGCGGGCACCGGCGAGGACGGCCGCCGTGGCCTCCGCTACCTCGGCACGGTCGGTGTACGGGACGGGCCCGTCCTCCGGCAGGGCGATCTCGCCGGTCCACTGCCACGGGCCGAGAACCTGGTCGAGCGGGCCGTAGGCGCCGTTGCGCAGGGCGGTCCAGGCGACACCGGAGTCGCTGAGCATCGCCTCGGTGCGGATGTGGATCTCCGACGGCCGATACGGGTTGCCGGGGACGGCGCCCTGCTGGCTCGTGTAGAGGATCCGCCGGACGCCGGCCTCGACGGCGGCTTCGATGGCCGTGCGGTGCAGTTCGACCATGTCGGCGGCCGGGTCGTTGCCGGACACCAGTAGGACCTGCTCGGCACCGGCGAACGAGTCGCGCAGCGCGGCCGGTTCCTCGTAGGAGCCCTGCCGCACGCGCACACCGCGGTCGGCGAAGTGCTGCGCCTTGGCGGCGTCGCGGACACTGACGCCGATCCGGTCGGCGGGTACGCGCGCGAGAAGGTGCTCGACGGTGGCACCGCCCAGCCCGCCGGTGGCGCCGGTGACAACGATCATGTTCTCGGCCTCTCCCTCTGTGCCCACCGTGTCCGAATCGGTGGCGGGCGGAACTATAAGTTGACCGTATCGGTCAACTTCTCTCCTGCCGAGGACCGTAGGTAAGCTGACCAACGGAGTCAAATTACGATGCCGGGGGACGGCGAGAGAGGGTGAGGGGCATGGCCGGTGCGGCGCATTCGGGATCCCGGCTGCGCGCCGACGCCAGGCGCAACTCCGAGCAGATCCGTGCCGCCGCGATCGGCGCGTTCCAAGGGCGGGGCCTGGGCGTCCCACTGGAGGAGGTCGCCAAGGCGGCAGGGGTGAGCAAGGCGACGATCTTCAACCGGTTCGGCGGGCGGGTCGGCCTCATCGAGGCCGTCATCGAAGAGGTCGTCGCCGCGGAGCTGCTCGCCGTCATCGACCGCGCTCGGACCATCGACGACATCGACGAGCGGATCACCTACTACCTCGCCGCGCTCCGGGACCTCCAGTACCGCCGGCCCGCCGTCAACGACGTGCTCCTGCAGACGTATCCGCACTCGCAGCGGCTCATGGACATCTGCCGGGCCGGGAGCGAGGCCAACGACGAACTCGTCGCAGCGGCGCGCACCTCCGGCGCACTGCGGCCGGAGTTCACGGCGGGCGACCTCCATGCACTCGTCGTCGACACCGCCCTCGCCCTCAAGCACGGCGAGCGCCCTCCCCGGGACGCCTACGACCGCCGCACCACCTACCTCCTGGAGGGCATCCGCGGGCGCCCGTCCGCTGCTGACGGACGATGACGGCACCCTCCCCCTGAACCCGCCCGTCGCCTCATCCGGCACGTCTCGCCACGAGCCACTCAGTCCAGCTCGATGACCAAGGGCTCATCGAAGGAGAAGACGTCCTCGATGACCACCTCGGTGATCTCCGTGTCCTCGGGCACGTCCACCACGACCTCACCCGACGCCGAGTTGCCAGGGTTGATCTGCTCCAGGTAGAGCGCGTCCGAGCCGAGCGTCGTCGAAGAGCTGTACTCCTTGCCGTCGGCATCGCGAAGGGCCACGGCCGAAGAGTCGAAAGTGACCGACTCGTCCCCCTCATTGGTCACCGTCAGGGACACGACCTCGAACACGCCCTGCGCCTCTTCCTCGGTCACACCGTCGCTGTAGGTCGGGGACGCTTCGACACCGTCGACGGTCACCGTCCAGTCCGCGACCCTCCCCGGGTCCCCGACACCCACGGTCTCGGCGTCCTCCTCGCCCCCTTCCCCTCCGGCCCCCTCCTCCTGATCGGCGTCGTCCGTGGCCGGGGAGTCCGAGGGGCCGTCGCCTCCGAACATGAAGGCGCTGCAGCCGACCACGATCAGCAGGAGGAGCACGACCGCCCCGCCGCACCCGATGAGCACGTACCGCCAGCCCCGACCGCCCGATTTCGCATTTCCCTGCGTGTTTCCCTGCATGACCATCCCCCCACGGGTTGAGCAGGGACGGGCCGAGAGCACGCTGCGCCCTGCCTGGGCATCTCCGCCTGGGCCATGCCCGCGAGATGGGCTCTGATCAGGAGCGAGTCACACCCGGGGACGACCGAACCGCCTTCGCCGGCGTTCCCCATGACCCGCGCCGAATGAGGCACGCTGCACTCAGCTCTCCCGTTCACCATTCATGGACCCCCTTTTTGCCCGCTCCCCATCCCGAAAAAACCAGACGAAGGGCCCACAAAAACTCAAATCCGACAGCCTCGAGGCAGGCCCCGGGCGTCGCCGGGCGGGAGCATCCGCCCCCGCCGGATGAGCGGAGGAGTGATCTCGGGCATCCTCGGTCGACCGGAGGCCGGTCCTCCCTACGGCCACCGGCTCCCAGGGCCCCGATGGAGGCGCGGCGTCGTGTCCGTGGCGACTGCGATACTCTCCGCCATGCCGACGCCACTCCCCTCGAATCTCCACGCCTCGACCCTCTACCTGGACTGGGTGAAGGCCCACGACCCCTCCCGGGTGGAGCAGGCCGACGCGCTCATCACGCGAATGGGCTCCGAGATCCGCGGCTCCTGGAGTAGACCCAAGGCGGCGATCAGCGCCGTGGCCCGCCTCTGCCGCGACCTGCCGGCCGAACACCTCCCCCGATTCTGGGAGACCGTCGGGCACCGGATGCTGCGAGACGCTCCCCAACAGGCCGGGACCGCCTACTCCAAAGCGCGCGACGCCGAGAAACGCAACGGTCTCACCATCGATCCGGCTCAGCTCGCCGACTCCGCCGCGCTCTTCGCCCGCTACGGCGGGCTGCCCGCCAAGGAGCTCTCCGCCGTGCAGAAGCGCTTGGCGGCCGACGTGCCCGGCAGCGAGGCGCACGCACTGTTCGTCCGGATCCTTGAGGCCTGGGCGCACGGCGGCGCGGCGCCCCCAGCCGACCTGCGCACCCGGATCCGCGCCTCCGTCAAGAGCGCCGGGCTCGGCGCCGACGAAGAGTCCCGCATCCTCGCCCAGGCGCTCGCGCACGCCCGCGGCACCGCCGTCCCCGACCGCCTCCTGGACGCCGCAGCCGACGTCTTCGCCGCCACGCCGCCCGCCGACGAGCTGCACGCCGCACTGGCCGCCCTCTTCCCCACTTCCGCCACCGACGGCGCCGCCTGGCTACGGATGCTGGAAGACGCGGGAACGCTCGCGCGCATGGGCGACGGGCGTCTCGTTCCCGAAGGTGGGCTGTCCGCATGGCTGTCGGCGTTCGCCCGGCAGTACAACCTCGTCACCGCCGGCGGGGGCGGCGTCACCGACCAGCGGAAGCCCGAGGAGCTGTTCGCGCTGCTCCCCCGGCTCGCCGCACGGATCCGCGCCGAGGACGCCCCGGTCCGGCTGCACGAATCCCGGTACCACCACACCTGTTTCGACGCCGACCTGGTCGACGCGTGCCTCGCCGCCGGTATCCCCGTGCACGACCCCGGTCCTGAGGTTCGCCTGCACCTGTGGCACGGGGGCTGTCGGCGCGATCTGGCAGCCCTGGCCGCCGATCCGGTGCTGGGCGGGCGCCTGGAGCGCGTCGCGCACGCCCCGGACCGGGCCGGGTTCGGACAGCGCACCGGCGGGGGAACCGCGATCACCCGCCTGCCCGACGCCCCCGGCGTGGAGGCGCACGTGCGCGCCCGCGTCACCGACCTGATCGGCCGGGCGGCCGAGGGCCCTCTCGGCTCTGCCCACCAGGCCGTCCAGGAGCTGGACGGCCTGCTCGACGGCCCCACGGCCACTGCATTGGACGGGGTCGAAGAACACCTGTCCTCCCTCGATCTCGCGGCACCGCTCGCCCGCACCCTGCGCGCCGGGATCCCCGCCGAGCTGCGCTGGCCCGCTCTGGAAGAAGCCCTCGCCGACCCAGTGCTCGGCGGCGGCACCGTGAAGGGGGCCACCGCGACCTGGCCCGTGCTGACCGTCTTCACCCGCTCGGGCGCCGTCGCCGTCGACCACCGGGGCCGGCGCGGCGCCTGCGCCTTCTCCCTGCCCGAGGGCGCCCACCGGATCTCCGTGCACTACTCCGGCGGCGACTTCCTCGTCGGGTGGGCGCTGTCCACCGACGGTGCGGACGGCCCCGTCGCGTATCAGGCCTTCTGGGCGAGTGCGCCGGACACGGTGTTCACACCGGACCGTACGCACAGCATGACCCCGTGCCGAGACTGGCTCCAAGGCGCCTACGGCTTCCAGTTCGAGGCCGAAGGCGGCAGGCACGACGGCGAGCGCCTGCTGCGCCCCGGCGACCGGCACGGCATCGGCGGCGAACCGAGGCAGATGAGCGACGGCTCAACCCTGTGGAGCCTGCGCGACGGCGGCCCCGAGCCGTGGGGGTGGGCCGAAGTCGACCCCGTCACCGGTGACCGGAGCACACCATCGCTGCCCTCCTTCTTCGGGGATGCAGACCTACCCGACGGATGGGCGTGGACCGAGAGGGCATTGAGCCTGGTCCGGCTGCCCGACGGCGCTCCCGGATCACCGCTCGGTTCAGCGGACGGCCTCTCCGGGTTCCGCGTCTCCCAGGACTCGACCGACCGGTTCCAGGCGGCCGGCCGCTTCGTCATCGAGGGGATCGACGGCCGACGCGCCGAGGTCGCCGGAGGATCGGCGAAGGACGAGCCCTGGGCGATCCTCCGGATGCCCGAGGGCGGTGCGGACCTCGTCCTCTTCGACCAGAGGGGTGGGGTCGGCCCCGAGCGGACCGGGCCGCTGGCCGCGCGCACCGCCGACGGGGACACCCTGCTGTGGCAGGTGTGGTCGCTGCACGACCGCGAGAGCCTCTCCCCGCGCGGGGTCCACCCCGAGCTCCACGACCACCTGTGGTTCCCGCCGCCCGCCTTCTGGCACTTCCTCGTGCCCGCCGACCCCGCCTCATCCCGGGCGCTGCGCGGTGCCGACGAGGAGGCGGCGCGGGTGCTGATCGGCGCCGCCCGAACGGCCCCGGCGGGCGATGAGGAGGCGGCGGTCCGGGACGCGATCGCCCGCGTTCTTCCCGGTGCCACCGACCACCGGGTGGCCGACGGCGTCGTCTGGGCGGCGCGATGGGCCGCCCATGTGCTGGGCATCCGCGAGGGGCTGTCCTCCCGCGTGGACCTCCTCCGCTCGGGCGCGCCGGTCACCCCGCCCGCAGCGGTACCGGACGCCGAGCTGTTCCCGGCGCTGCGCGGGCTCCTGCCCCTCGAGTTCGGGGCCTACAGCGGCACCTCGGCCGCGCAGCCTGCCCTGCTCACCGCGATCGCCGCCGATGGAGCCCTGTTCCGGGGTGAAGTCGACGACGAGGTCCGCAGACTCAGCCCGCCGGTCCCACCCCGGGACTGGTCCCCCCTGCTCGGACGGATCGACGCGGCCGCGCTCCGGTTCGCCGTGGGGGTCGGGACCGACACCGAGCGCGGCGCCCTAGAGGCGCTGCTGCGCACCTGGGCCGAGCAACCGTTCGCCGCCCCCGGCCGGTGGCGGCGCGGCCGGGCCTCCGGGAAGGCCCTGGCCCCCCTGCTCGCGGCGGGCGAAGCGGCCGTGACCGGGACCGCCCCCGCCCGCGACGAGCGGCGGGGGCACGGGCGGCCGGCCGAGGCGCCGCCCCCGGAGCCGGGCCGCCCGCTCGATCCCGAACGCGAATACCGGTTCGTGCAACCGGGCCGGGCCGTTCCTCCCGAGGGGGCGCACCGTATCGAGGAGGTCGAGATCGGCCGCGGCGGCGCCGATAGACTCCGACGGCTGCTCAGGCTGGTAGAGGAGCACGGGCATGTGCGCCTGTCCGCCGATCCGGACGCGGTTCGGGTGTTCATCGAGCACACGGGGGTCCGGCGGGCCCTGGCGGTCCTCGCCCTCGACGGCCTCCCCAGGCGCGCCGAGTTCGGCACCGACGACTCCCACCGCTTCGACGAGCACCGCGCGATGCTGCGCGCCGCCCCCTACAAGGCGAGCACGTCCGTCGCCGCCCAGGCCGAGAACGCCACCGCGTCCCTCGGAGAGGACGGGCGGTTCCGCATGCTCGCGGCCGGGGTCCCCGACGACCCGGCGGAGCTGTGGCAGCCGGGCGGACCCGTGGCCGCGGCCGAGCGGATGGCTGCGGTGTGGGCCGACGTGCTCGGCACCCGCGCCCCCGTCATCGAACACGTTGCCGACCAGCTCGAACGCGATCTCGGATTCTCCGACCGGTGGGCCTCCGAATTGGCCGCCCCCACACGGTTCGGCACCGAGACCCGCGGTCTGAGCTGCGAGCTGGTGACGGGCCGCTTCGGCCGGCGTCCCGAGATCCGTACGGCTGACGAGGACGACGAGTACGACCGCCCCGGTCGGTCGGTAAGGAAAACCCTGTTCAGCACACTGCCTGCGGTCCTCTCCTGGGCTCTGACGGAACGCCCGGTCGGCGACCCGGCTGTGGCCGGCGTCCCCCGGCTCTACAAGCGCCTGTGCGCCCGCCTGGAGGAGCCGGAGCTGCTCCAGCCCCTGGACCTGGTGTCCTTCGCGGGCTCCGCCGCGGACCTCGCCGCGGTGTTCGGCCCGGACACCTATCCCGTGCATCCGCATCCGGCCCCCGAACAGCGGAGTGAGGCCCCCCTCGTCTACGACGGAGGGCTCCTTCTCGTCGATGCGCGGCGCACCGTTCAACGGCCCTTCCTGCGGCCGTCCGTCCTCGCCGACCCGGAGGCCGTGGAACGGACTCTGAAGGCGTGTGAAGAACACGGCTGGCACGAGGTGGCGCTGGTGGTCCGCCGTGCCCTGGCGGTACGCACGGGTCTGGGGCGCTTGGTCGAGCGGGCGGCCTCCACCCCGGTCCCGCCAGGGGGCTACGAGGCCGATCCGGCCCTGAGCGTCCCATCCCTGGTGAAGGAGGCCGCCGACGAGCTGGGGGCCGACCCCGACGCCGCCGCCCTGTACCTCCAACTGCTGGCCCTGGCCCGCCCCACCGACAAGAACATCCGGCGGTGGAACGGCTGGACGACCGCCCGCTTGAAGAAGGCGCGCGCACGGCTCGCGGAACTGGGAGCGATCGTGGAGGAGAAGCGGCCGAGGGCGGGCCGCACGGGGTTCCTGCCGGGAGGCTGGACCGAGCTGAAGGCCCCCGAGCTGCCGCTGGAGACCGCCAAGCTCGACCTGTACCTGGCGAGCGAGAGGAGCAAGGAGGTGACCGCCCCCTTCGGGCGTCTCCTTCCTCCGGTTCCCCTGCACGAGCTGTTCACCCGGGCATGGAAGGAACGCACGGCCATGACCACGGGCTGACCGGAACCCGGCCCGCCGCCCCCCTGGAAGCGCGACGGCTTCCTGGGAGGGAAGCGCCGCTCACGGCACGGCCCCGTTCAGTCGGCCGCTTCGCGCGGGCCGGGGTCCGTGCCGGACGCGGCCAGTTCAGTGATGCGCCGGGCGGCGTCGTTGTCGTAGAGCTCGAAGATCGTGGTGATCGCCTGCAACGAGTTCTGGAGGTCCGCCCCAAGGGCCTCCTGAGGGATTCCGGTGCGCAGCCATTCGACGCGACGGTGGTGACGCTGGTTCTCCGGGGCACCGGAGTCGTAGGCGTAGTCGCCGAGGATACGGGCGATGGCGATCTCGTTCTTCGACTTGACGGGGAGGACAACGAGATCACCGACCGACATGAGCTCGCGCAGCCTCCAGAGCTGCCCGGCGAAGTTGCCGATGAAGCCTTCAGTGACCCCGTCGCGCGCCTCGGCGATCACCTCGCGCAGGCGCTCGCGGCTGTCCACCGGCGTCAGGTCGGGGATCTCGTTGAAGCCGCCACCGACGCGCCTGCCGTCGAGGAACCAGCTCTCACTCACGTCCCTGCGCCCGGCGCGGACCACCCAAGCCCGCCGGGGGATGCCTCGGGCCGGGAAGATCCCCCGCAGGCGGTCGGCGACATGCGCGATCCACCGAAGCGCCTCTTGGGCCTCCCCAGCGGACATCGGACTGCGCGTACCGTCGTCCGCGAGGTCGGCCCGGTGAGCGATGCGGTTGCGCCGGTCGACGATGGCGTCCTGCTTGGTCCGGGCCCGCTCGATGCTCAGGTTCTCGCTCTTGCCGACACGCTCCCAGATCTCGTCCGACGAACGATCCGTGACGAGCTTGAGCCCTTCGCTGATCTTCCTGCTCCGCTGGTAAGTGACATACCGGATCGCGTCTTTGACGGCTTCGGAGAGCGCTGTGACCTCCGAATCCCCCGACCTTCGCTCCGCAATGGAATCCCGGAGGGAGAGCTTCTCCAACTGCCGGGGCAGTGGGCGCTCGGGAGAGGTGAGGAGGGCGACGGCATGCTCGGCGATCTCCTCGTGCAGCCAGTGGTCCAGGGCAGAAACACCCTGTGACCAGGCCGCTCGGAACAGATCCTCCGGGTGGGCCTGCTGCAGGTCTCCGTAATTCGCCGCCGCGCCTCTTATCCCGGCCAGCGCACGCCCGCCGACGACCATGTTGCGGGCATAGTCGAGATTCGCAACGAACTGTTCGTAGTGCTGAGAGGCCAAATCAGATCATCCGTGTTCACGTGAGTGGGGGCGCACGGAGGCGTATCGGGGCGTTGGCGCCTCCGGTTCTCAACCGGGGTCAGATTACCGCTCCCGGGGTGTCCTCACCTCGGCTCCGCCTTGTCGGATGAGGTCGAGATGCATCTCCAGCAAAGCGACCGCGGCAGAGCGCTGGTGCGGGTCTTCGAGCACGGCCAGCAGCTCATCGACCCGGGCACGGATCCCCCGCGGGACACGGAGATCCTCCTGCCCCGCCCCGGTTCGCAGGACCGAAGCGAGTTCGCGGAACGCACCGACCGCCGACCGGACCTTGTCCTCAGGATCCTGTGCGGTGAAGACGTCATCGGCGAATCTCTCCAACCACCAGGCCATGGCCACATCCGGTTGCAGGAAGCGGTTCCTGACCTCCTCCAGCCGTGCGGTCTCGGCGGCCTCGCGCATGCGCACCCGCTGGGCGGCGGAGGCCCGTTCCCGGGCCTCCGCCTCCACGCCGGGGTCCAGGTGCAGGCGCACCTCCCCGGCGACAGCGAGGTGATCGCCGTCCTCGATCTCCTCGCTGAGCCGCCCCTGTGCCGCCGTTTGTGCGTCCTGGGCGCTCAGGGCCGGAAACCGGGCCACCGCCTCGGCGATGGTGTCGGCGAGCAGGCTCCGGGCGACGGCGCCCGGCTGGAGCAGCCGGGCGCCACCATCGAGGAGCCGCCAGCGGTAGGCGATGTCGGCGCGGAAGAACAGGCCGCGGTCGGCACTCTCCGGGAAAGTGCTGAACCGGTGGGGGAACCGCCCTCGGGACGCCGCTCCGCGCCGACGCGGGAACCACATCATGCGGCCGGAACCTCCGGTGTTCCCGGGTCACGGTCGGTCCGGGCCTTCCGGGAGGCGTCCACATTGTCGATGTAGCGCTGTGTGAGCCGCATACGGACCGGGTCCCGGCCGATGAAGGGCGTCATGTCGCCCAAGGTGGCCCCCTCGACGTCAACGACCCCGCGGAGGACGTCGAACACGGCCTCCTCGGGCAGGTGCCCTCCGACCACGGCGTCGCACCACTCCGCAGCGGCCCGATGGGCCATGCCCCGGAGGGAGTCGGGGCCGAACCACACGGACCGCCATCCCGACCGGAGCAGCTCCCGCGCCTTGGCGCCTTCGACATCCTGCAACGCGAGCACGGCCTGCGCGGACGTCGGACCGCTGTTCGGTGCGGCCGGAACGGGACCGGTGAACATCTCCAGGAAGGCGGAACCGCTCGGACGGTCCTCCGCGCCGCTGAGGGCCCAGGCCACCACCGCACCGAGGACGGCCAGCGGGTCGCCCGATTCGCGCAGCATCTCGGCCAGGACGGCGTGCGCCTTCCGCCGCACGTCCTCGTTCGGTGCACTGTCCAGGACATACCTGACACGGGTGAGCGCGACGTTGGTGTACTCACGGCCGAAGACGCGGCGGCACGCCTCCAGGACGGCCCGCTGTCGCTCGGGCTTGCTCCCGCCCTTCGCCCAGTTCGCGAGCTCCTTGCGGACCTGAGCACCGGTGTGCGGGTGGACGGACAGCTCATCGAGGAGCCCGGCCGCCGCGTCAGCGTGGCGCTTCCCGTTCCCGTCGAGCCACTTTTCGGCGATCCCGAGCACCGCTCCGGTCCCGTGGTCCGCGGCGAGATCGGTAAGGGCCTGGGCGATGCGATGCACGCTCTTGGCCGCCGCCCCCTTCTCCTTCGTGACCTCGGGGAGCCAGTCCTCCAAGATTTCGGCGATCTCCGGGCTGTCGCGCCACACATGGCGGAGAAGGGGGCGGGCGATCCCCGGGTGCTCTTTCGTGATGGACACGGTCCCGTCCTCATAGGCGAGGTCGGCATCCTGGCACCGCCTGCGGTCGCTGGGGGCGGCGAACGGTCCTCCTTCGAGCTTCTGCCAGCGCAGTTCGGGACGGGCGAGGAGATCGTCCACCGCGCCGAGGACGACCCGGACCGGCTCACCGTCGAGGAGGGAAGCGACGGTGCGCAGTACCCGCCTCTCGGCTTCGGCACGCCTGTCCTCCTGGCCGGGGTCGTCGTCGAACCACTGCGTGATGGTGCGCGTCCATCCGGTGAAGCGTTCGAGCGCCTCGCCGTCGTCCGGCCCTTCGGCGTCCCGCACGATCCCGGCGAACTCCACCGCGCGGGAGGGAGGGGCGTCGATCGCCAACTGGCCGGCGAAGACGCTCCCGCCCTCCAGCCAGGACTCACGGTCCGGGCCGGGGCCCGCAGCGAGCCGCCGCCGGGCGACCTCGACCGCATCCGGGCGCTCGTGGACGGCCACCGCCACGAGACCGGAGAGGTCCGGCGCCTCGCGCCATGTGTCGGACGGCGCAGTCACGACGAGCAGGGCGTCCCGCGACCGCGCCCGCTCGGCATAGGCGGCGAGGCCCCGCATGAAGTCCTCAGGCAGCCTGTCCGGCTCGCTTGTGAGGTCGAGAAGCAGGCCGGCGCCTGCGTCGCACGGGATCCTGTCGGCGTCGGGCCGGTCCCAGTCGAGGCGGAGCTCACGGACTCGCCCGCTGCCCACGGCGCTCGCCAGCGCCTTGAGCCCGGCCGTGCGGCGCCCGCTACCGCGCTCCCCCACAAGGACGAGGACCCCACACCCCTCAGGAACCCGGGGCACCGGCCCCACGAACAGCTCGTCGTCCGGGATGGTCTCCCCGGGGACGGGACGGGACTTCAGGAAGGGTTTCTCCGTGGTGTAGTTGGTGATGTGGTTGTCGCCGTATGCGATGTTGACGTCGCGGGCGGTCACCCCGTCCAACACCGGTCGTGCGGGCATCTGGACGGGCGCACCGGTCTGTTCGGTGCCGGGATCGTCGGCGTGGGTGCCGCCTTCTCCGGGCGCATCAGGCCGCTCCTGGATCTCTTCCGTCATTTCCCCTCCTTGGTGACGTGGGTGTCGCGGCCGCTCCAGATGAAGTCGCCGCTGCTCTGGATGTCCTTGAAGGTGTTCCGGCTGTTCACGACGCCGTCGCCGGACACGGCCCCGCCGAGGCTCTTGACCTCCTTGGCCGCCTCGGACGAGACCTCCGCGACCTTCGCCAGGTCACCGGCGATCAGGGGCGCGAAGACGGACGCCGCCCTCTCCTTCTCGGACTCCTCCGTCACGGCCACGACGTCCCGACAGCTTTCGAGGTGCGCGAGAGCGGCGTCCTCGTGGTCCGGCGCGTGCCGCTTGAACAGCGCCGCACACCTCGCCTGGACCTGCTCCCACCCGTCGGCGACCATCGCCGCGACCAGGCCGTTGGCCGCCGCCAGGGCGATCTCTTGTACAGCCATGCAGACCTCCTCGTTCCGTGCACGTGGCAACACTTCTCATGGAACTCAGCGTTAGCTGAGCAAACACACTTGTCTTGGATGTGACGCACCGGTGGGCGATCTCCTGATGGAGCCCTGTGCTGTGGAAGCGCCTAGGGGAACCGCATGGCCAACTGCTCCTCGCCCTCCGCGACGTTCGACACGACGGGGATGCCCCGCGCTTCCAAGAAGGTGCGCATTCGGCCCAGCTCCCGGGGCGGGAGGGCCAAGGCCAGTAGCCGACGAGCCCGTGTCACCGCGACGTAGTAGACGCGCAGGGTCTCAGCGTCGTCAGGCGAGAGGGTCCTCGGGTTCCCCGGAGAGGGCGCGGAGGTCCACATGTCCACGATGTGCGTGCGTGCGGGCCCGTCGCCCGCCGGGCTGCGCCGCTGGGGAACGAAGACGAGAACCGCGTCGGCCTCTTCCCCCTTCATGTCGTGGACAGAGCACACGCGCGCCACGGCGCCCGTCACGTACTGGGCGCCCGGAAGGTCGGCGACCTCCCATATCGGCCCGCTCTTCGGGGAGGGGCAGCGCCACGTGGGGACGTGGGGAGCCGACAGCCCGTCCGCCGGAGGATTGCGGTTGAAGGCCGTGAGCGCCCCGCTCTTCCACTCCTGCGCGGTGACCGTCAGGGGTGGAAGAGCGGCCAGAACACGGGCGGCGGAACGTCGCAGTGCACCACCGTCGACCCCCTGTCCCTCGGCGGCCTCGGAGACCGGGAGGCCGCAGCCGCCGAGCCAGTACTCCAGGACCGCCTCCTCCAGCACGGTCCATGCCTGCGCGCACTGCCGTTTCGGGGCCGAAGGGGCACGAAGCACCGCGGTCGCCCACGCCAGCCGCGCCAGCACGGCCCTGCCCTTCGGCAGGGGCCCCGCGCCGACCTGGCCGGACGGAAGCGTGCGCCGGTTGTAGGCGAGAATCGCCCGCTCACCGGGCACGATCCCGAGGCGTTCCGCTTTCTCGGCGAATGCCGCCACCGCGTCCTGCTTCCGTCCCCTTCCGACCTCGATCAGCAGGACCGGCGCCGCAGCCCCGCAGGCGGCACCCACCGCCGAGTCAGGCGCACGGCCCCCGGTCCGCAGAGTGGCCGCGAGGTCGCAGACCACCTGCGAGCTCCGCCAATTGCTGGTCAGGCGGACGGTGTCCCCCGGAGGAAGCGCGCCCCGTGTCGCCCTCGTCCCCCTGTCAGGCCAGCGCGCCTCACGGAAGGCATAGATGGCCTGGTCGGGGTCGCGCACGAGCAGCATCGGCAGGCCCGCAGCGGCCAGCCGCGCCAGGATCCCTTCATCGGGGGCGGAGCAGTCCTGCGCCTCGTCCACGATGAGTTCGCCGAAGCGTGCCGTCAGCAGGTCGGCGATGCGCTCGCCCGTCCCCGCGGTTTCGAGGTTCTTCAGCGCCATGTCCCTCAGGAGGTCACCGGTGATGTACCCCTGGCCGTACAGCTCGAGCAGCGTCGACGAGGCCCACGCCTCCAGGACTCCCTGCGACGGCCCGCCTTCACCGGCCCCGAGGCTTTTGACCAGGTGTGCACGACCGATGTGGAGACCGGTCCACCCGTCCAGGTCGAACCGGAAGTCGTCGAGGGTCACGGCGCCGTTCCTGGCAGCCGGGTGCTCCCACCACGACTCCAAACGCTTCCAGGTCCGGCCGTCGGTGGCGGGGCGCGGAAGGTGGGGGCGCACGAGGTGGCGCCAGATGAAGGTGTCCAAGGTCCCGACGAAGTGCGGCGGCCCGACGAGATCCGGGCGTTCGGCCGCCTCGCACCGCCTGCGGATCTCGGCACCGGCCACACGTGTGAAGGAGACGACCGCCCGTCCCGTACGCGGGGACAGCGGCCGGGTCAGATGCCGTTCGACGATCACCCGCGTCTTGCCCGCGCCGGGGCAGGCTTCGAGGTAGACGGGCTCCCCCGGCCGCGTGTCGACGGCGATGGCGCGCCGCTGCTCCTCCAGGGCCTCCGCTCGGAGAACGTCCAGGCCGTCATCGACCGCTGTCATCGCGCTCCCCCTCCTCCACGATCCAGGCGAGGGCATCGTGCAGGTACTCGGGAACGGTCAGCCCGTCCTCGCCGCGCTCGATCCGCTCGGCGGACAGGGCGCACAGGTCCTGCATGAAGTCGCCCTTGTTGAGGTCAGCGTGCGAAACGGTCTTCTTCACCGCTTCGGCCCGCTCAGCGGGCGCGGCGGCCAGCACCCGGTCCATGTCCTTGCGGAACGCCCGGGGCCGTTGCAGCTCCCAGGCCTTCCAGAACAGGTCCGCGTTGCGGGAATCAGCCTGAAGCACCTCGGGTTCGAGGGTCGTCGCGCTGGTGAAGACACGCGCGACGGCGCCGGCCCCGCACCCGGCGATCATCGCGGTGAGGTCCCCCGCCCGCTTCCGGGTCCCGTCGCCGTCGGTGACCACCGCGACCCTCCGGGCGATCCGCATACCGGTCTCCGGGGCCGGATTCAGCAGGATCTTCAGGTAGGGCACGAAGTCGGTGCCGTCGATGGGCACCAGCGCGGTCCCCTTGTACCGGCGCCACGCAGGCCCTCGCAGGGTGCGCTCCGCAAGGTGCGAGATCAGCAGCGCGTCCGAGATCCCTTCGACCAGAAGGACCCTGGGGCCGAAGAGCATGGTGTTCCGCCGGGCGTCGAGGTACCGGCCGATTTTCTCGGCCTCTCGCTTCGCGAGGCCGAGCTTTGCCACCGGGACCGCGGCCGTCCGGTGATCGGGCGCCGCGGCCCTCTCCGCAGGCGCGTCCCCTTCCCCCAAGGCGGCGGCGGTGTCCACGCCCAGGTCGGGCCGTGCTTCGACCGGTGCACGGTGCAGGACCACCAGATCCTCCGGGGCGACGGCGGTCGCGATGTGGGGCGAGTGCGTCGTCACGACCACCTGCACGTGCCCGAGGAAGTCCCCTCGGTTCTGAGGCGCCCGGCTCTCTTCCGCCTTCTCCTGCAGGAAGGCCATCAGGGAGTTCTGCAGCTGCGGGTGCAGGTGCGCCTCCGGCTCCTCCACCAGCAGCAGGGTCAGGTCGGCTTCGTCCGCGCTTTCGAGCTGGGTCAGGACGGTCGCCATGAACAGCAGGTTCGCGTAGCCGAGACCGGTGGAGGCCAGGTCCCTGACGTCCAGCCCCTCCTCTTCGATGCGCAAGCGCAAGGAGCGCGCGATCGAGGTGAGCGTCGGTTCGGCGAAGCCGATCCCGGCGGCCTGGCGGCTGGCGGCCTCGGTCAGCGGCCCGAGGTTCCTCCCGATCGCGTCGACCACCCCGTTGAGCGGCGGCTTGTCCTCGAACTCGGCGAGGCGTTCACCGACCCCGCCGATCAGCAGCTTCCGCTCCTCCTCATCGGCGATCACCTGCTCGACGACCTGCTGGAGTCGGGTATTGCGCCCCGAGGCGAGCTCCCGCTGGGCGTCCCGGAGGGGCGGGAGGTAGACGTGGCGGATGCGCCCGCGCGACTGCGGCTCGGGGTCGGCGTCGGCGGTAGCGGTGTCCCCCGCACGCCACACCGTCCGTCCCGTGTTCCGGCCTGCGGACGGCGGGGTGTAGGCGACGTGGTGACTGATGGTCCGCCCGTCCGCGTTGAGGGCCTGGTCGAACAGCGCCAGTTCGTTGCCGCTCTCACCGGCGTAGTACGCGGACAGCTCGATCGAGGTGCGGCAGTCCGGTCGGTGCGTAGCGCCGCATCCGTCGCGGTGCAGGTCCTCCCGCTCGAAGTAACGGTCCTTGCGCCCGTCGAGCGGCAGGGTGAGCAGTCGGACGGCGTCCATGGCGTTGGACTTCCCGGCATTGTTCTCGCCGAGCAGTACGGTGACGCCGGGCCGGAGGACGACCTCACCGTCGCTGAACGAACGGAAGCCCTTGATGTGGAGTCGTTCCAGGTACATGGGGGTTCTCTCTATCTGTGGACCGGCGCCTCCCCGGCGGCCGGCCGGGGTCAGGAGACCTCGACGACCAGGGGGTCGGAGGTGAAGGACCAGACGTCCTCGATGACGACCTGGGTGATCTCGGTGCCTTCGGGCACGTCCACGACGGCCTCGCCCTCGGCACTGTTGCCCGGGTTGATCTGCTCCAGGAAGAGCGAGTCGGAGCCGAGCACCGTCTGCGAGCTGTACTCCTTGCCGTCGGCGTCCCGGAGGGTGACCGCCGAGGAGTCGAAGGTGACCGCCTCGTCGCCCTCGTTGGAGACCGTCATCGACACGATGGCGAACTCGCCCTGGGCCTGCTCCTCCAGGACCTCGTCGCCGTAGGTGGGCGAGGTCTCGATGCCGTGGACGGTCACCGTCCAGTCGGCGGCGGTCCCGGGTTCGCCGAGGCCGACGGTGGTGCCGTCGGCGCCGCCGCCCGAGTCCCCGCCTTCACCGGCCCCCTCGCCGCCGCCCCCGGCGTCGGAACCGGTCTCGCCCGCCGGGTCCGGGGAGCCGCCGCCCGTCGAGCCGCCGTCGCCGTCGCCACCGGCGAGCAACGCGCCGCACCCGACCATGACCACCAGGAGGAGCAGAGCGAGTCCTCCGCATCCGAGGCAGCCATAGAGCCAGCCGCGTCCGCCCTGTTTCGGTGTCGCCTGCATGCCGTCCACTCCTTGCGTGCGCTTGCCCCCCGAACTCCGGAGGCGCGGATGTGAACATGACAGCAAACATAGAAAGCTATGTCAACAGAACGCTCACATTTCATTGAGGAGCGACATGTGTACCAACCAGACAGTCCCCCTGTGTCCCCCCATCGCCCTCCCGCATGCCGGAACCCGGCGGCGTCGCCATGAGCGCTACGGCACCGATGCCCAGGGCGGCGCCTCAGCCGGCCATCGACACGACAGGGGCGCGGTGATCACCGTTCAGAGCCCGCCACAGGTGAGCGGATGCGTTCACACCACGTTTCAGCACAGAGAAGGACGATGACGTAGCGCCCCTCTGGAGACCGCCCACCGCCCCCAGTTCACAGGAGACAGGCCCGGAACGCCTCAGATCACCAGACCAGGGAGGTCTCCCTGGAAGAGCGCGAGCAGTCCCCCGACCAGGCCGACCGACGCCAGGACAGCGGGGACCAGCAGGACCGGCCCTACCGACAGGCCGACGGCGAATCCGACGGCCCCTCCGACACAGGGATGGGCGAACCACCGCTTGACCTGGACCGCGATACCCCCGGCAGAGAACGCCGCGAGGACGAATCCGGGGGCGCCTCCGAGCACCATCCACATCACGCCGCCCGGGACGAGGCAGACCGGGACGAGCATCAGAGACCCGACCGTGAGCCCCAGAAGGGGTTCACAGTGGCGCCGCCAGGATCCGACCAGCACCCGCAGCCACGCCGCCACGAACAGGACCGGGGCGGCGCCCATCAGTCCGTTGAAGACCGGCACCGACCAGAGGGCGGACGCCGGCAGGACGATCTCGCCGACGATGGCGCAACTGACAGCGGTGCCCGCCAGGCCGGCGAGGGCAAGAGCGCCTTTCCCCGCCGACCGCGCCCCGCCGACGAACGACACCGCCAGGAGCCCGACGGCGACCACCGCACCGGCAGCGGCGCCCCAGAGGGCTTCGGCCGCGAAGCTCCCGCCCACGTCGACCTCCTCGCCCTCATGCGCCCCGGCCCGACCCCGTCCCCACAGGGACACGGGCCGACCCTACTCATCCGCTCCCGGCCCTGCGGAGAGCGCCCCGGCCGTCCTGCCCCGGGTGATCAGGGAGGGTATGCCCCTGGCGGCCAGGAACCGGGGATGTCAAGCACCCCTCCGAGCACAGACCCAGAAGTCGAAAGCAGTGCAAACATCAGAAATAGAGAAGTGTGTAAACTAGGCGGCGACGACAGGATCCCCTCCCATCCCCTACCCCCCCAGGAGTAGAATGTGATGCTCATCACTCACACGCACAAGGCGGCAAAGATGTTGAAAACCGCCCCCGCCGCAGCAGCAGCCCTCCTCGCCCTCACGGCCTGCACGGGAACAGGGCCCGGCACCGACGAAGAGGCCTCCCCCGCATCGGGATACGCCGAGGGCACCCCCGAGGGCTCGGGAGAGCCGGAGGCCGCCGAGTTCCCGGAGCAGACCCCCGCCGAGGCCGTCGGCACGGTCAGCGAGGAACGCAAGGAGCCCGAGCCCATCGTCCTCAGCGGCAGCGGTGACAAGGTGGTCACACTCGACTCCCCGTTGGAGGAACCCGGCATCGCGGAGGTCGAGCACACGGGAGGGGCCAACTTCGCCGTGTGGTCCGTGGACGACGCTGGCGGGCAGATCGACCTCCATGTGAACGTGATCGGCTCCTATGAAGGGACCGTCGCGCACGGCCTCCACGGTCGGCAGGACATCGCCGCATTCGAGGTCACGGCGGACGGACCCTGGGAGATGCGGCTCCTCCCCTTTGAAGGGGCACGCGAGTGGAGCGACCCGGAGGCCGAGGGCACCGGCGACGACGTCCTGCGGCTCACCGAGCCATCGGAGGGCCTGGAGTCGGTGTCCATGACGCATTCCGGTTCGGGCAACTTCGCGGTGTGGAGCCACGGCGGCAGCTTCCCGGACCTGCTGGCGAACGAGATCGGCTCCTATGAGGGCGAAAGCCTCCTGCCCGGCGGCACGGAACTCGTCGTGGTCGAGGCGGACGGCGCCTGGACGCTGAGCCGCGAATGAAGCCTCCCCTTTCCGCTTTACCTTCTCCGGAGCTTCCAGCGATTCCAGAACGTTGGTCGATCCTCACGGCGGATTCGAGTGAACAGCACGACCCCATATCCGGGACCGTTATGAGGACCATCCGCCACGACCGCTCACCACCAGGCAGTCCCGCGATCCCCACCTAAAATGGCCGATCGTCCCCTCCTGCCCGAGCCATCGCTCTCGGGCGATACACGTGTGCCCCGCCTCCACCACGTGCCTCTCGGAGTCCGAAGTCCTGCCAAGTGCGAGAACGGCGCCTCGATACCTTTCCATCACCGCTGATCTCCATGGGCGCACGGTGGAGGGGCGAATGCTCGGCAAGAGAAAGGGGGCTTGTCTCAGCTGGTCCCTGCACGCGATACTGAAGTCGCCGCGCCCGAGAATCACTGGGGGAAGTGATGCCCAAACGCCGCTCGTTCGTCCGGCGCCACGTCGGTAACTCATCGAGGCTCGTCGTTCTCCCGGAAGCCGGGACAGGAACACCGGAGACCCGAGACCCTGACTACGATTCCTACACGCGTCCTGATGCGGAACCGCCCCAGCAGCCCGCCGCCTCGCCTATAGGTGTAAGACCGAACTCGGAGAAGCGGCGCTGCCCCGAGTGCGGTCGGACGGTCCGGTACAGCCTGCGTCGAAATGAATACTACTCGCACCTGGCATCCACCGACTCCACGGAAATCTGTGGGCAGTCGGGACTGGCGGACGGCCAATCTTTCGAAGACACGTGATTCGCTGCGTCAACAGGGCCGGCGAGCCGCACGCCGAGAGCTTGTCCAGCCGTGGACCATACGGCATATCTTCGCCGGTTCAAGGCGGAAGGGCCGGGCCCCGCGCCAGCCCCCGCAGCCCCGGCCGAGATGCGGGTGGACGGCGGAGTGTGCCATCCGCCTTCCGACCGATCAGGGCGATGGCTCATCTGACCAGTCACCCGCCCCAGAGACGACTACGACACGCCGGGGCGGCCCCGGGAACACGACGGAACCCGGCACGGAGCAGGGCGGCAGGCCGCCCCCGGTCATCGGTGAACCGGGCAGTGCCCGGGGTCGTAGTCGGCCGCGGAGATCCGGTCGATGATGGGCGCGGCCGGCTCGAACCCGGAGTCGAGCTGCCGGGCGAGGACGACCGTGACGACGGCCCCCGCACCGGCCCTCTTCAGCGCGTGGGCGGCCGACTGCGCACGGGCGCCGGTGACCCAGGTGTCGTCGATGAGGAGTACCGCCTTCTCCTCAAGAGGGCTTGCTCCGTCCGCCACGGAGAACCAGTCGTGGACGAACTCCCGTGTCCCGGACGGGATCTCCGGGTTGACGTTCAACTCGATGCGGTCCAGCCGCCGGACGACGGGGCCGAGGAGTTCTTGGAGCGGGTGCTCGCGGTCGGGCGTCCTGGTGCTGGGCACAAATGCGGCGTGAGTGAACGCGTCTATGCCCGCCTCCTGCTTGACGCACGTGATGTGCCTCAGGCAGAAGTCCTGAAAGAGTGCTCGGAGCGACTTGCGCGCCCCCTCGACGCGCCCGAACGTCTGCTTGTAGATGCGCAGGTTCCGGCTGTGCTGCCCCTCGCTGTCCACGCGATAGGTGATCGGGACTACCAGGTCGGCGACATCGTTCCCCGCCTGTTTCTCAATCCGGTAGCACCGGACGCAGACCGAGTACCCCTCGTTCACCGCGCCATAGCACCGTCGGCAGACCCCGGGGCCGGGCCTGGGGCAGGAGCGGATGTAGTTGGTCTGGAGTGCGACATGTTCGACGACCCGATGAACCCGAGGGTCACCAGACAAGCTCACCTTCCCCTGCCATGTCGTCCGCCGTGCTGCTCGCTTCCGCCACGATCCTCTCAGCCACCGACGACAGTTCTCGGAGCCCGGAGACGACGTGCACACCGGGGCGCTCGGCGTACTCCGCGGCCCAGCGGTTCGCGAGGAGGCTCTCGGTGAAGATCACCTGCCGCCCGTGCTTCAGCGCCATGCGGGCCTGGATCCGCGCTCCACTGTGCTCACCGGCCTCGACGACGACGGTCGCCGCGGCGTAACCGCTCATCACCGCATTGCGCATGGGGAAGGTCTGGCGGGTGGGCGGCGAGCCGGGGAGGAACTGGCTCAGCACCAGCCCCCGCGCGGCGATCTCCTGCTGGAGTGCGCGGTTGGCCGCCGGGTAGTACCGGTCGATGCCCGTGCCGATCACGGCGACCGTGCGGCCGGAGTTCTCCAGCGCGGCCCGGTGAGCGGCGGCGTCGATCCCGGCGGCGAGGCCGCTCACCACCGTGATGTCCCTCTGAGCGAGCTGCGCGGCGATGTTCGAGGCGACCTGGAGCCCGCGGGGGCTCGCCTTGCGGGACCCGACCACGGCGATCGCCCGCCGGTCGTCGCAGAGCGTGCCCTTGGAGAACACCGCGGGCGGCATCTCATGGATCTCCCTGAGCGCGGAGGGATAGCCGTCCTGCCAGAAGCCTCTGACGTCGATCCCCTCGTCGGAGCACCACTGGAGGAGGGCACGGGCTTCGTCGACCGTCGTCGTGGTCCGGTCGTCCTCGACCTCGAAGAGGGAGGAGTCAGAGGCCTCGTGAAGAACGGCCGACGCGCTCCCCGCGTCGAGGACCCTCTCGGTGATCCCGGCCCAGCCGGTGCGCTCCCTGAGCAGGAGCGTGAACAGGGACTCAAGCTCCGACGACTGTCCTTCGCCCTCCATGCTTCCCAGGCTAGCCGCCCCACTGCTGCCTTCGTAGCGTTCCACCGGCCCCTCCTTCCCGTGTCGCTCTGCCCGGCTGACGACGTCTCGGCCTCACTGAGTCTGATCTGAGTGAGATCTGACTGAGATCCAACTTAGAACTGATGTTCTAACACACGCCTACGTCAGAGCACAGGGGCATACTGCCAGGCACGGCCGGATACGGCCGACCCGACCGGGGGCGCCGGACGGACAGTCCGCACGACCGCTGGCGAGGCCCGCCCGAATCCGTCGGGCCGGGAGGGCTCCACGCGAGTCCGGGTCCGACCGCCAGAGGGGACGATCCGCACTCCCGTCCACTCGGCGAAAGGAGATCGGCCTCACTCTCCGAGGTCGAGGTGGTCCGGGCGGAGCTCCCTACGGTTCCTGTCGGTCGCGATCCGCCCCTCGGCCGTGATGGCGCGGGCTCCTCTGTGTGCCTCCAGGGCACGGTCGTACTGCTGGGGGTCGAGCACCACCGGAAGCGTCCGCTGGCTGGACCCGCGGTCGGTGCGCAGTGTCCCGCGCACCTTGGCGTAGCCGACGCTGGTCCGGGAGTCGCGCTCCATGGCGATGATGGTGCCGACCATGCGGACGGTCCCGCTGTTCTCCAGCTCGCGCAGGTGCTTGGCCGCGTCTTTGAGAAGCGCACCTGCCCGGCGACCGAATGCGATGCGGTTCTGCTCCCCGTCCGCGTGGCCCTCCGGCAGTGGGGCCGGATGCGCCGGGGCCCACTGGAAGGAGATCTCAAACGGCCGGTCGGCGTCGTGGCCGGCGAGGCCCGCCAGCGACTCGCAGAGTCGCGAGGTGACCCCCTGCCCGGCCCCTTCATCGAACCCGCCCAGCTCGTCCCCCGGGTCCTCTTCAGCCTGCCGGGCAGCCTTCCCCGCTGCGGCGATCCCCCTGTACATCTCGGCGACGATCCCCCTCGGACCGCTCCCCGGACCCGGTTCGTACTCCAGGGCGAGCATCCCCTCGGCGGCAGGCTCGGGGGCTCCGCCCAGAGGGACCTCGGCGGAGAAGATGTAACTGCCCGCAGCGGTGGGACCGAGCCGGACCGTGCCGAGGAAGGTGTCGACCGCCTTGCTGTTCCGCCCGCCGGAGACGGAGCTGTCGGCGCCTTCGAGCACACGGCGGGCCGCGACCGTGAACGCGCCCCTGATCCCGCCGATCGCGTCCCACCCGGCGAGCAGGGGAAGCGTTCCCGAAGGGGTGTGCGGGTGGGTGTGGAACCGCTGGACGTCGACCAGAGGGGCGGATATGGCGCGGAGGACCTCGGCGAAGTCCCGCTGCTCGGCGCGGGCGATGGCCTTCAGGGCACGCTTGACGAGGTCGGCGTCGTCCTCGTACTCGATGCGGGGAGGGAGCAGCACCTCGTCGTCGGTGGCGGCCCGGGGCGGGGCCGACCAGATCGCGGCGCCACGCCACTGCTCGGGCTGCAGACGCCACCCCTGGGCGCGCAGGTAGTCGGCGACCTGGTCGGGGGCGGGGCCGGGTTCCGGGGCGTGGGTCGGGGTCGGATTCATCGCCCTACCTCCGGGTCGTCGTCGAGGAGGCTGCGAAGCGAGTCGGGGGTCAGGAGATTGGCCTTGGGGATGCGTACCCGCCGACGCCTCTTGTCACCGGGGTCAGCGATGGGGTCCTGGTCGCGCAGCGAAACCCAGTATGCGGCGTGGCTGAGACGGAGCTGCCCATCGTCGGCAGAGCAGTAAGCCGGACTGTCCGTGGGCACGACGACGACGACCAGAAACCGGGGAGTGCGGAAACCGGGCCCGGCGAGCTTGTTGAACTGCACCTCGGTCAGGCCGTCGAAGTCCCAGTAGGGGCCGCTGGAGCGCGGGGCACTCCAGGTCTTCACCTGGACCTTGATCTCGGGTGCGCGGATCCCTCCCCGGTCACTGGTCTCCTCGAAGCCCATGTCCACGCCGTTGACGTCGAGGTCGGCCCGGCTCGCCACCAGCCCGGCGGCCACGCCGATGGCCCGGACGAAGACTTCGCCGTAGTAGCCCTGGTGGACGTTGTGGTTCAGGGACAGGGCCGCCCTCCTCCGGATTCTCCGCGGTTCCGGAGGAACCCTAGCGATCATGGTGATCTTGGTTCTAGGGGCGGAGAGTGGCCGAAACCGGAAGGCCGCGCCTGCCGTCAGGGGAAGCGGCCGACAGGCACGGCAACGTGCGTAGGGGGACGGTGGGGGTGGTCAGAGCTCCCGCTGCTTGAGGGAGCGGAGGAACCCCTCCCACTCGGAGGCGGGGAACTCCAGATGACCGAGGTGGCGGTGCTGGGTGTCACGGACGGCGGTTCTCTCTCCCTCTGCCACCTCCACACAGCTACTCGACGCACCGCTGTAGCTCGACTTGTGCCACTCACGAGTATTCACTTCGCACCTTTCGAAGCAGGTCGATCGTCAGATCCGGAGACAGAGCCCATGCCAAGAGCTCCTGCAGGACGGCCGTGAAACGCTGAACGTCTTCGCCATCGTCGATGAAGGCACCACCGCCAGCGTGGTCGGCGTAGACGATGGGCGGACGGTCCGCGAACCTCAGGAGTTGGAACGGCCCTGAAGCACCACCGTGGTACGCGGCAGCAGATGGGACGACCAGGAACCGGACGATGCCGTCCTGGGCCAGGGACTCGATACGCTCAAGCTGTTCGCACATCAGCCCTCTGGGGCCGACCGGCGCCCGCACTACACCCTCGCTCACCACGGCTGTGAGCTTGGGGGCGTTCGTGTCCAGCAAGGCCGCGAGCCGCCCTACCCGCAGCCCGGTGAGGCGATCTATCTCGCCAGGTGAGTCTAAAGGCCTACCGTCTCTGAAGATCACACGTGCGTAGGCTTCCGTCTGCAGAATGCCCGGGATCAGAGTCGGGTGGAAGTAGTGGATCTCGCTCGCTTCCTCCTCCGCCTTCACCACGTCGGTGTGCCAGTCAGGGTGATCCGCGGACTTGGAGGCGTCGGCCCACTGCCGGAGCAGTGCTCCGCTTGTAGCGAAGACGGCTTCGAGTTGTTCCGCAATATCCTTTCTGGTCCTCCGGGTGCCCCTCTCCATGGCTCCCACCATCTGGGGCGACACTCGGACACGTTTCGCAAGATCATCAAGGGTCATGCCTGCTTGACGTCGGTACTTGCGCACCTCCGCCCCGAACCTTGCCCACACGGGGTCCGACGACTCCACCATGTTCGTAGCGAACCACAGCTACGACACAATCCGCTACTGGTTTCGCCGTTTCACCTCCAACGATGTGGAAGACCTTCTTGTGGTGGAGGTGTAGTGCCAGCCTCGGGACATGGAAGACCCCGGCGGCTCGCACAAGCCCCGGGGCACGGCCTCCACCTGAGCAAGAGGTGAAGACATGTCCGATGTTAACCAGAAGGCGTACCGATGCACGTCCTCCTCGTCAGAGGGGAGGCACGAGGCCAGGCGACGCCACCTCCAGGCCCTCTCTGAAGAGCTCGCCGACCGGGGTGTTCGCTGCCTGACCACGCTCCCCATGGAGAGCGCACCTGTCCTCTACGTGGCACTCCGCAGGCGAACCGTCTGTGTCGTGGCCGCCGAGACAATCGACGGGTGGAGTCTCGTCGGCCCCGGACTGGAGTGCGACGCGACAGACCCGGCCACTGCGGCGGAGATCCTGCTCAAGGAGCCGCCTCCCATCAACCTCAGCGACGTTCTGCGGCGCCGATCGCGTATGAAGGCGGTGGCATGAGCCATGAGCCGCCTCGTCCTCAACGTGCGGGAAGAACTCCCCTGCGACTACGACGGCCTCCGCATCGCCCGCGCGCTCACCCGCGTGCGCCTGCGCCCGCTCTGGGCAGACTCACTGGTCGATGATGCCGAGCTGTGCGTCGATGAGGCCTTCTGCAACGCCCAGCGCCACACACGCAGCGGGCTCGACGGAGGAACCGTCCATCTGGCCCTCTACGCCACTGCCGGAGGGCCCCTCTACATCGACATCACCGACGCCGGCCCGCTGAACCCTGCGGACCGACCCCGAGTCCGGTCAGGAGCCGTAGGCGCAGACATGGACACCGAGAGCGGGAGGGGCATGTTCCTCATCGACTCCCTGGCCGCTCACTGGCTCTACTTCGAGAAGCCCGAAGGCGGGTGCCTGTCCCTCACCCTGCTCACACCGGACAGGGCACCCGTTCCCCTGCGCACCTGAGCCTGGCGTCACCGAGCCTCATGCCGCAGCCCCTGCCCCGGCGGCGGCGTGAGCTCAGAGATGAAGTTCTCCCCATCCACAGGAGGACATTGGACAGATATACCGCTCTCCGCCATGCGATCATAAATCCTCAAAATGAGTTCCATTGTTCGATAAACCCCGTATTTAGCCTCATCTTTTTGTTTCACTAGCGAAAAAGACTGCAAAATATACTCTGCATCACTTCGACTAACCCCGTAAAGATGAAGCATAAATGCATCAAGTTCAGAGCGCATGACCATTCGACGTTCATTGTTCCAAATAAATGGACTGCCTTCCATTCCAATATCGCGAGCAAACCCCTCTAGAGACCATGACGTATAAGTCAACTCCGCAACTCGACTAACAACAAAACTCTCACATTGGCTGACGATTTCCGGAGGCACCACCGGAAGTTGGCGCATATAATTCATAGTCAAATGCGTTCCAACAATCTTCTGGCGCGCAATATAATCGAGAACAAAAGATGAAAGTATTGCCACCAACAGTGGAGCCCGAGAAGGGGATTCAATGAGAGCGAGTGGAAATGTATTCGCCAACGCCGATCGCGGAACAATTGCAGGGATAACAGTCCGTTCGTCTGTTGCTCTGCAGATGTCTCGCCAACCAAGCATCCACGAACGGTCCCACCTACCTTTCAAGCGGTTATCCACGACCTCCGCTGGAACCCAGTAACGCGGAACAGCCTCCGATTTCGGGCTAGTACGATTCACCTCATTATGTCCCCCGCGAGACGACCATCTGTGGTCGAAGTGATGGGCCATCTTTGCTTCAAAGACTGGATAATATCCATCTTTACATTCTTCAACAAGATCCTCTGCAGCATGAGAAAGATGCAGTACTTCAACATACGAAAACCCCCAGGGATTCTCACCCCTATTAGCATCAACCAATACTGGGAATTTCTTGTGAATGTTTAGCGAAATTTCTGCATCGCGCCGCGTCTCGAACACTGGCAGCGTTCCCGTATTTGGGTTGACCAGCGCGATCTCCTCTGGCGGCATGGTGAACCGCCTCCCCGGGAGGTCTTCCATATGGCGCACACCGAACGCGAACTGCGCCGTGTCCACCCTCGACTCCCTGCCCGTAGCCGAGAGCAGGCAGAACCGGAAGCTCTTGTGTACATCGCGGCTCAGCAGGGATGCTTCGTTTCCGAAGTCGAAGAACGACGCCAGTCGCCCACTCGACAGCAGTGACGAGAAGAACGGTGCCGTCGTCGCGTCCGTCGCGATCCCCGTCGGCAGCACCAGTCCGAAGGAGCCTCCACCGCTCACGATCGTGGCGGCCGTCTCCGCGAACACCGAATAGGTGTTCACGTCCCCCCTGCCGGTCAACGGGTACCGCCCCGAACCGCGCAGCAGCCAGCTCACGCCCTCCGAGTTCCGCTTGGCGCGTCCGAACTCCTCGTACAGCTCGCGGTCCGCCTCCTCGTCGCTGTCGGCCAGGGCCGCGATCATCTCGCCACGCTTCGCGGCATTCTTCGCGTTCGCGATCGCCTCGTCCCGCTGGGCGAAGAACTCCTGCTCCTGCAGCTTCACCCGCTCCCACGGCGGGTTCCCGAGGACGCAGTCGAAACCGCCCGCCCATCCGGTTTCCGGATTCACCCCCGCGCCGTCCTCCGGGACGGTGAACACGTCGGGGAACTCCAAGTGCCAGTGGAAGAAGCGGTACTGCTCCCGCAGGCGGTCGATCTCGGCGTGCGTCTCGGCCGACGCCCCCGCTCCCTCCGGGTCCTCCAAGGCACGAAGAACGCCATGGGTCACCGGCGGCGGGGCATCCGGGGTCTTCCACCACACGAACGCCGCACACCACGCATCGGCGACACGCACCGCCCGCGCGTACTCCTCCTCCGACTGCCACCGCTCGAAAGCGCTCGCCTTCCTCCGTACCGCCTGGAGCGAGTCCGCGGAGCCGTCGGTGATCCGCCGCAGGCCCGACGCAAACCGGGTGTTGGCGACCTTCACCGACTCGTCGAGGTCGAAAAGGCTCCCCTGGCCTCCCCGCTCCTTCTCATTGGTCTTCTCCAGGAACCGCGCGTGCTTCCTGTCGTCGCCCTCGATCGGCTTGAACGCCTCGTCCGGAACACCGTCCCGCAGCAGCACCGGTGTCACGCCGGCCAGCGCGTTCCCGTGCTTGATGTGTGCGTCCAGGAAGTCGAGCGGCTTTCCGGGCTCCATGGCCTCCAGCCATAGCGACACCTTCGCCAGCTCTACGGCCATCGGGTTGAGGTCCACCGCGTAGATGCAGTGGCTCACCACCTCGTGTACGGCCCTGCGGACCGCGTCGACCGTCGGCTCCGGGTTGTGCTCGCGCACCGCCGCGACCCGCTTGGCGATGCGCCGCGCGGCCGCGACGAGGAAGTGTCCCGAACCGCACGCCGGGTCGCACACCTTGAGCCCCAGCAGCTCATCGACGATCGTGTCCGCCGGGTCGGGCCGCCCGGCCGCCGCGGCCTTCTTCTCACCCCGCTTGACCGCATCATCGATCACCCGGTCCAGCGACGAGTCCAGCAGGCAGTCGATCAGCGGGGACGGCGTGTAGTACGACCCCGTGGTCTTCCGGGAATTGCCCGCGACCGAAGCCAGCTCGAACGTGCGGTCGGCCGGGCTATGCCGGGGGACGAGTTCCAACAGCGACTCGTAGACCGACCCCAGCTCCTCGGCGTCCAGGTTGCGGTAGTCGATCGCCCTCCAGCGCCGCGATTCGGGGTCGCGGACCTGCGCGAGCTGCCGCACGGCTCCCAAAAGCGCCTCGTTGGAGAGCTTGGCCCCCTTCAGGGGCGCATCGGCGTCCGTCTCGTCGAAGAGCCCGCCCAGTCCTGGAAGGCCGAGCGCCGGAAGGCCCTCCTCCCTGCCCAGGGCGTTCAGGACGAGCGTCAGTCCTTCATAGAGGTCGTGGTGGGCCGTCCCCCGGCGCCGACGCGCGTGTCCGCGCAGCCGCGCCGTGGAGAAGTACTTCCGGTAGCGCTCGCGTGCCTGCTCGGTGGCGTCCGGCGAGTGCAAGACGTTCCGGTCCTCGGCTACGAACAGGAACAGCAGACGGTACACGAGCCGGAGCAGCGCCCCGTGGAGCTCGCGTGCGTCGACGTCCTCCCGGAGGCGCGTATTGGCCGGGTGCTGGAGGAAGCCCGTCCCCAGCAGGGTGATGGCGTTCTGCACGCCCTCCCTCAACTGGTCCAGCGCCCTCGTTCCGGACGAAATGGCCTCACTGCGCCACTTCTCCAGCCAGCATGACGACGGCCCGCCGTCCTCCCGCTCCTCGAACCGCGAGGCGTGGACCAGCCGGTACAGCAGCGCGAACTCGCTGAACAGCTCGCCGTCGAAGATCGCCTCAAGGTCGAACTCCACGTACGCCGCCGTCGCCAGCGCGCTGGAGTCCCGCAGCAGCCGGAGCTGCCGCCCGTTGGTCACCACCGCCCACAGGTGCGCCGACGACCGGTTCAACGCCTCCTGCACCAGCGACTGCGGCGGCACGGTCCCTGCCCCGCCGGGCCGCTTGTCCAGGTCGTGGCTCCACGCCGCCACGTGGATCGGCACGTGCTGCCACAGGTGCGACACCGCGAAGCTCTTGCCGCCGTCGTCGGAGGTGATTCCCGCCCCCGGCGCTCGGACGATGCGCCCGAAGCCCAGCTCCTCGAAGAGCGGCCCCAGCCAGCTGGTCACCGCCAGTCCGGTCGCGTCCACCGGCGGGTCCTGCCCCGGCGCAAGTGGAAGCGTCCTCCGCAGCTCTTTCCACACCGACTTCAGGTATTCCCAGCGCCGCTCGCCCTCGTCCCCCACCGACCTTGCGCCGTAGACTCCGTAGTCGGCCGGCTTGGCCCCCGGGACGTCCCTGCCCTCGGCGATCCGCAGCAGCATGTCCGCCGGCAGCAGCCCGCCGACGGTGTGCACCGCGGAGAAGACCTGGTTGCGTGCGATCGCGGACATCTCAGACGTCTCCCTCAGCAGCTCCGGCCGCCTGCGCGGCGCTCGTTCCCGTGGGGCTTCCTCCTGCTGCTGTGGCCCCGGAATCGGCGTCTCCGGCGACCGCGCCCCCTCCCGGCTCCTCGCGCTCCGCGGGCAGGTACACGTACACCCCCAGCACGTCCGCAGGCTTCTGCGCCTCGACCCGCAACCCGCGCCTGATCTCTTGGGACGCCGCCCGCACCCTGCGGTGCGACTCGGCCAGCTCCGCCGCCAGCTCGTCGCCGTAGGCGTCCAAATGCTCCTCGACCGACCCGAGGTCGCCCAGGATCCTCGCCATCGTCCGCTCGCCCATCGTCGGCGCGGTGTTGGCCACGGCCTCGGCGTCCAGCAGCGCCAGCGCCTCCTCGCGCCCCAGCCACTCCGCCCGGGACGGCGCCCCCGCGAACGCCAGCATCCGCGCGTCCTCCGCCACCATCTGCCGGGTCCCCGACCGGGACGGCAGCGTCAGGTGGAACCGGTACCGCACCAGCAGCAGCGTGGTCCTCCGGTCCACCGCGTCCGTGCGGATCACCCCGCACCTGCGCGCCGGGCGCGGGCCCGTGCCCGTCTCGTCCAGCGCGCTGTCCAGCACGTGCGCCGCGACCGCCCCCACGACCGGGTCGGTGCGCACCAGAGCCGCCTCCCCACGCGCCACCGCCGCCGTGTCCCGCAGCGCGAACGGCTTGCCCTCGGACACCGCCTTCTCGCCCACCAGCGGAGCGAGCGCGTCGCGCAGCCCGACCGGGGTGCCGGACACGTCGGCGGTGAACCCGTCGGCGCCTTCCTCCAGCTCGCCGTCGCGCAGCGGCCGGAGCAGCGCCCCCAGCCCGCGCAGCGCCTCCTCGGCGAACTCGCGGACCTCGCCGCTGCCGCCGAGCGCGGCGCGCACCGCCGCCACCTCGCGTGCGACCTCCTCGGGGTGGATCGCGCGCTGGGCGAAGCGTGCGCGGGAGGTCTTCTCCCGGTCGGCGGCCGACTGCCACTCCTTGTCGAGCGCCTGTCCCCGCGAGGTGATCTCCTCCGCGCCGAACAGGGCCTCCTGCTCGCCCTTGGTGGAACGCATCAGCAGCCACTCCACGATGGCGTCGGTGACCTGCGCCGAGGACTCGTCCGGCACCGACACCGCGATCCCTAGGTCCTTGCGGATCTGCCGGTACTTGCGGATCAGCACCTCCAGCACCTTGCCGTCGATGCCGTTGTCCTCGCCCCACAGGGTGATCACGCGCACCTCGTCGCGCTTCTGCCCGTACCGGTCGACGCGCCCCTCCCGCTGGTCGTGCCGGGTGGGGTTCCACGCCAGGTCGTAGTGGACGACGGCGTCGAAGTAGTGCTGGAGGTTCACACCCTCCGACAGGCAGTCGGTGGCCACCAGCACCCGCCGGACCGGGGCGCCCTCCTCCCCTTCGGCCTTGCGGGCGGCCTCGGCGGCGGCCTCCTCGGCCAGCTCCTCGATGCGCTGGACCCGCTGCTGGGGCGACAGCCGCCCCGTCACCGACCGGACGGTGCTCTTCCACCCGTTCCTGCCGCCCTTGTCGAGCGGGCTCCTCTTGCGCTTCTGCTGCTTTCCGTCGTCGTCGGGGTCGTCCGGCCCGCCCGCCAGGTACTCGGCCACGTACTCGGCGGTGTCGATGTACCGGCAGAAGACGATGGGGTTGTAGCCGTCCTTGAGCAGGTCCTTGAGGTGGTCGATGAGCTTCTTGAGCTTGAGGTCGCCCTCCGGCCCCTCCAACTCGGCTGCCCGCCGGGCGAGCGAGGCCAGCGGGGACCGCGCCCCGTCGCCGTCCTCCCCCGGCTCGCCGATGCCGACCGCCGCGATGTCGGCCTCCACGCCGGCCTCGGCGCCGCCCTCGGTGGCGCTCCCGGGCACGGTGTCCATGCCCTCCATGGCGTCGGCCTCGGCCGAGTCCCGCGTCAGCGGTGCCCCGAGGGCGTCGGCCTCCTCGGGCGTGGCCGCCTCGGCGGCGGCCGAGCGGGTGGTGAGCGTCTTGGCGGCGGCCCGCGGCGAGGACACCATGGACCGCAGCAGCGCGATCGCCGACCACCAGGCCACGCGCGCCTCGCGCCGCCCTTGCCCCCGTCCGCGCTCCACGCGCTCGCTCGCGTAGGAGATCGCGTCCTCCAGCAGGGACCGGTACTCCGGGCTGAGCCGGTAGGTCTCGTCCTTGAAGCCCCGGTCGCTGGGGAACGCCGTGCTCTCGGCGAGGCTGTCGTCGGACAGCCCGCTGTCCTTGGTCAGGAAGCGGCGCACGTCCGCGCGCTTGCGCTGGACGAAGTGGCGGGCCAGCAGGCGCCGCCCGGCGTCGGTGTCGAAGTCGGCGTCGGCCAGTTCGGGGTTGACCAGCCCGAGCAGGTTGCGGAACGCCTCCTCCTTGCCGCTGTGCGGGGTGGCGGTCACCAGCAGCAGGTGCCGGTCGGCGTCGGCGGCAACGCGCTGCAGCAGCTCGTAGCGGAGCTGGTTCTGCCGCGAGCCGGTCTCGCTGGAGGCCACGCAGGTGTGCGCCTCGTCGACGATCACCAGGTCCGGGCAGTGCCGCACGAAGTCGTCCCGGTGCCGGGTGGACTTGATGAAGTCGGTGGAGATGATGACGTGCCGGTGCCGCTCGAACAGCGACTGGCCCAGGTCCAGTCCGCGCTCCAGCCGGGAGACGGTGGAGGCCAGCACGAGTTCGGCGTCGATGTTGAACTTGGTGCGCAGCTCCTCCTGCCACTGCTCGGCCAGGGCCGGGGAGCACAGCACCGCCAGGCCCCGGGCCTCGCCCTGCTCCAGCAGCTCGGAGGCGATCAGCCCCGCCTCGACCGTCTTGCCGATGCCCACGTCGTCGGCGATGAGCAGGCGCGCGGTCTCCTGGCGCAGGGCCATCAGCAGCGGCACGAGCTGGTAGGCGCGCGGCTGCACCGCGATCCCGCCCAAGGAGCGGAACGGGCCCGCGCCGGAGCGGAAGCCGATGCGCAGCGCCGAGCGGAGCAGCCCGGCCGCGCGCGCGTTGCCCAGGTCGTGCGGGGACGGCGGCGCGAAGCTGGCCGAGCCCACCTGCTCGAAGGCGGGGAAGAGCGCGGCCACGTCGTCGTCGCTGCCGCCGAGGGGGCGCAGCACCAGCATCTCGGGCTCGCTCTCGGGGAGCACGACCCAGTCGCGGCCCCGGGCCGACACCAGGGTGCCGGGGGCGAATGTGGCGGTCATGAGCGTGGGGTCCTCATCGTCTCGTCTGCTGTGCACGATCGTGGCATCTCCGGGAACGGATGCGGGCGCGCCTGCCGTTGAACTCGGGGGATTGGACGCTACCGGCGCGGTTTTAGCGTCGCTTCTCCCGAGATCGGCAAGGAGACGGCCCGCCGGGGATCAGCGGCGGGTTCCGGGGCCGAAGTAGTCCTCGAACTCGCGGATGGTGCGCTCCCAGTCGCCGTCGTAGCGGAAGCGCACGACCTCCCACCCCGCGTCGAGGAGGCGGTCCTCGGCCTCGGCGTCCCGCTCCGCGATACGGGGGGCGTCGTGGACGGGCCCGTCGACGAACACCGCCACCGGCACGTTGCGCAACCGGTACACGAAATCGGGACGCGCGGACGCTTGCGGCACGTACACCTGGGTGTCGTCGGGCAGCCGGTACCCCCCCTTCTTGAGGAACTCGACGAACCGGTCCTCCAGGCCGCTCTCCGTGCTCGCCTTGAGGCGCTTCATCTGGTCGGTGCGGCTCTCGCCGCGCCCGGTGGTCAGCACCTCGGCCTCTGCGAAGCGGCGCAGCAGCTCCCGGATGAGCCTCCGGTCGATCGCCGCGTGGTGCCTCTGGTTGGCGTAGGTGAGCAGGCAGTCGTAGCAGCCGCGCGCGCAGGGCCGTTCGGCGTCCTCCCCATCCGGGGTGAGGTGGCAGACCTCCATGGCCCGGCGGGCGGCGCGGGCCATGGCGTCCGGCTCCTCGCGCAGTCGCCGCAGGACGCCCGCGCCGCCTTCGGCGGCCTCGGTGAACAGCATCCGGTCGCGCGGGGCGTCCTCGGGCGGGAGGAGTTCGGCGGTCAGCTCTGAGTCCTCCAGCTCGAACTCGGCCTCGATACCGCGCTCCAGCGCGTACATCAGGGTGAGCGCCGTGTCCTCGTCCAGAGCCTCGTCCAGGTGGACGACCGCGATGTTGCGGCTGTCCTCGACGAAGGGGATGACGCGCTTCTTACGGCGGCGGTCCTCTCCGTCCTCGGCCGAGGGCAGCTCGTCGTCGTCGCCGACCGCCAGTGTCGCCTTCTTGGCACTCAGCCACTCGCCGGTGGAGGGGTCCAGCCAGAACCCATCCGGCTCGTCCTGGTTCTTCTTCGTCCGCCTGTGCCCCAGGTTGGAGATGCGCACCGTGGCGGAATCCCCGTAGTGCAAGCGCGCGATGCGCTCTCCCGCGCCGTCGGAGACGTCGGCGTCCTGCCGCCCCTCACGGTCGCCGTGCTGGGCGAACCGATAGGAGGTCACCAGGCGGAAGCCGGCCCGGCGCCGCTCCTCCTCGTCCGAGGAGATCCGCTCACGCTTCTGTGTGTAGACGGTGTGCAGCTTGAAAAGGCCCTCGGTGGGCGCCCCGAGCCGGGCGTCGCAGAGCGCGCAGCGATCCTCCCTCTGCTTCTCGGCGTGGTGGTATCCGCACCGCTCGCAGCGGAACGAGCGCACGGTGCGCAGGTCTCCGCTCTCCTCAGGAGGCAGCTGGACGCGCGTGACCTGGTATCGGGCCCCCTCGTGATAGATGAGGGCGCCTGGGCCGAACTCCCGGATCGCCACGAAGCGCGGGCGCTGGAGGAAGTCCCCCTCGTTGTCGTAGACGGGGCCGGTGGTGGGGATGTAGGCCGCGAGGGGGAGCCGGGGGAAGGAGTACCCAGGAAGGAACCCCTCTCCGGCCAGGTACCGGTAGGGGTTGAAGTCGCTCAGCAGCGACTTGCTGTCCTGGCTCTCGTTCTTGAGCAGGGTGATCTGCGTCTCCGCCTCCCGCCTCCGGTTCTTGGCCCGCTGACGGTCGCGCTCGGTCAGAGTGCTGTCCACGATCCGCCGGTGCTGTTCGGCCCGGTCGACCAGCGCCGCCCGGTACAGGCCGCGCCAGCGGTCGAAGGCCCGGTCGAACCGCTCGGGCGCGGTGCGCACGGTCCGCTCCAGCCAGCGGTCGTCCCACCAGACCGTCTGCGTCTTGAGTTCGGCCTCCATGCCGGCGAGCATCGCTCGTGCGGCGGCGATGGCCCTGCGCTGTGCGCCCTGCTCGTGGACGGCCGCACGCACGTTGTCGTGCAGCACCAGCGCCGGGGCGGGGATCCGCGCCTCATCGTCGTAGGCCGTGTCGATCACGTGGGGGATGCTCTGGCCGAGCGCCTGCCCGGTCTCGGCGAGCCAGATCGCCTGTACGTGAGCGGTGAGCAGGTCCTCGTTCTTCAGGTCCAGGCGCGGCGGCTGCACGGCGCCCGAGACCATCAGGTGCGAATTGCGGAAGTAGTAGTGGTCGTGGCTGTTGCCGGTGGCGCAATAGGTGGTGACCAGGGCGGGCTGCCCGCTCCGCCCGGCACGTCCGCTGCGCTGGGCGTAGTTGGCGGGCGTGGGCGGCACGTTGCGCATCATCACCGCGTTGAGGCTGGCGATGTCCACGCCCAGTTCCATGGTGGGCGAGCAGTACAGCAGCTTCAGTTCGGCCTCGGCGAAGCGGCTCTCCCGTTCCTGCCGCTTCTGCGGCTCCACCTGGGCGGTGTGCTCGCGGGCCTCCATTCCGCGCAGCTCGTCGGCCACGTGCTCGTACAGGTCGCGGAAGTACGGGTTGACCCGCGGCCCCTGCCCCGCGGCGTAGGTACGGCGGACGGGGTCGGTCAGCCCTTCCTTGCCGTCCCCCGCCTTCCAGACGAGGCAGTGGGCGCTCACCCGGTACCCGGTCGGCGCGTCGGGCTCGCTACGGCGGTAGCGGCCCGCACGTCGCCGGGGCGCGGGGCCGACCTCGACCGCCTGGCCGCCGTCGACCAGGGTCTTCAGGAGGTCGGCGATCACGGTGTCCAGGTCGTCGGCGCTCACATCCTCGCCGAAGAACTCCCGTTTGAGGAACCTGCCGAAACCGCTGCGGCCCGACAGGTGGAGCGCGGAGCGTTCCTGCCCCTTGCGCGCCGGCCCCGGATAGGCGGTGCCGGCCCGGGGCCGGTCGCCGTCCTCCAGCCTCCACGCGCCGGTGAGGCGTTCACTGCCCCGCCTGAGGGTGTCGAAGTCGTCGCTGAAGTACCGGACGTCGATCGCCAGCGCACGGCGCATCTCATCCATGAGGACGCGCAGCATCCTCTCGCGGTCGCGCGGCGCGGCGTTCCGGAGGTGGTGGGTGCGGCCCTCCCACTTGTGCTCCTGGTCCGCCAGCCAGTCCAGGCCGGTGTACTCGACCCGCAGCAGCCCGGTCTGCTCCAGGTTGGGCATGGTCACCCGCCATCCGCGCTCCAGGTCCTGGTAGAGGCGGAAGCCCACCACGTCGCGGAGGCTGTCGGCCATGCGGACGGCCAGGCCCGGGGCGGGATCGGGGTGCGCCATGTACTCGTGCGGGTCGGGGTTCAGCGCCCCCACCACGCGCGTGGCCAGATGGTCGTACTCCAGCCCCTGCTCTCCGGCCTCGCACAGCGCCCGGTACAGGGCGCCCCGCAGGCGGACCACCTGCACGAAATCGTTGAAGTGCCCGGCCTGCAGGGAGGCGTCCTGCCGGTTGTCGACGAAGGTGAGGAGCTTGCGTGCCTTGGCCGAAAGGGCCTCCTCGGGCGCGCCCATGAGCGAGCGCACGATCGACGCGGAGATCACGGAGGTCGCCGAGGAGCGGCCCTCCTGGTCGAGTGTGGCCAGTTTGGCGAAGTCCCGCCCGCGCCGCTGCTGCTCGTAGGAGACGCCGCAGTTCAGGCAGAACATGAAGGGCGCCGGAAGGTAGGCGGCGCGCAGCTCCCCCGTCCCCTCCCGGCCGGTGGGGTCGACGAGCACGGACCGGGGCACGTGCCCTTGGAGCGAGGTGCGGATCCGCGCCGTACCGCCGTCGTCGGTCTCCAGCCACGAGTCGGGGAAGAGCCCGTTCTCCACCGCCTCGGCGGTCCTCTCGGGCCACGGTTTGAGCTCGGAGACGTACAGGTATCCCTCCTCGGGGTCCGAGAGCCGGTCGCCTCCGCCCTTCGGGGAGCGATGGACCGTTCCTTCGGCCGACCTGCCGCGCACGACCATGTGGTACTCC
Source organism: Nocardiopsis baichengensis YIM 90130 (assembly GCF_000341205.1). Taxonomy (NCBI): domain Bacteria; kingdom Bacillati; phylum Actinomycetota; class Actinomycetes; order Streptosporangiales; family Nocardiopsidaceae; genus Nocardiopsis; species Nocardiopsis halophila. Next base: position 353,147 of record NZ_ANAS01000009.1, read on the forward strand.
TGGCCGCATTCGCGGCAGAAGGCCAGCGGGAGCAGGATCTTGCCGTCCGACCCGGGCAGCTCCAGCTGATAGTCGCGGGTCATCTCCCGGACCCGGGGGTCCTCCAGGGTGACGTAGACGGTGTCGCCCTTGGAGAGGAACTGGTGCAGTCGGAAGGCGAAGATCGGCCGGGGTTTGAGAGGGCTGCGCGCCTGGGCCCCCGCCTCCAGCGTCGCGTGGACGGCCTCCACGCAGCGGCCCTCGTCCGCCCCGGTCGCCTCGGCGAGGGTCCCGGCCTCGCGTTCGACCGTGGTCGGCGTCCTGCGGACGAGCCGGCCGCCGCTCTCCTCGACCCCGAACCGGGTCTCGATCCACCGTGCCAGGGGGTCGCGGTACAGGTCCTCGTAGCCGAGCGGGGGGCTCTCGGCCGTGATGCGCTCCGCGGGGACCTCATGGGCCTGCAGGGGACCCTCGGTGGAGCGGACCAGGGTCTCGGTGATCACGTCGGCGGGGTGGACGGCCGTCCCGAAGAGCGTGGACGCGACCTCGGCGACCGCTTCCCTCTGCTGCTCGAGCGTCCCTTGGGTGGACATGGTCGCGGAGGTGCCGATGCACTGCACGCCGGGCGCCCGGCACGCCTCCCGGACGCGGCGGATCAGCAGGGCGACGTCGGCCCCCTGCCGTCCGCGGTAGGTGTGCAACTCGTCGAAGACGAGGAAGTCCAGCCCCTCCGCCATGCCGATCAGCGACGTGCGTTCGGTGGGGCGGGTGAGCATCAGCTCCAGCATCACGTAGTTCGTGAGCAGGATGTCGGGCGGGTTCTTGCGGATCTCCTCGCGCTCCGCATCGGACTCCTGGCCCGTGTACCGCTTGAAGGTGACCGGCTCGTTCCCCTTCCCGTAGCCGTGGACCAGGAACTTCTCCAGTTCCTTCATCTGGCTGTTGGCGAGGGCGTTCATCGGGTACACGACGATGGCGCGCACCCGTTTGCGGTGGGAGCGCCCCGCCCGGCCCTCCTCGTCGCGCTCGCGCAGCACCCGGTCGACGATGGGCACGATGTAGCCGAGCGACTTGCCCGAGCCGGTCCCGGTGGTCAGGACATAGGAGCCGCCGCGTTGGGCGGCCTCGATCGCCTCGCGCTGGTGGCGGTGGAGCGAGAGCTGGCTGCCGTCGCCGCTCCGGCCGTCCTCGCCCTTGCCCGCCTGGAAGACGCGGGCGCACTCGGGGTGCAACAGCCCTTCGTCGACCAGTTCCCCCATGGTGCCGCCGGAGGCGAAGGAGGGGTTGAGCGACAGCCACGGGTCGGGCCACTGGACCTTGGCGTCCATGGCGTCGGCGACGAAGTCCTTGATCCGCTGGTCGCGGATCACGGTCCCGCTCCCGGTGAACTCCCGGTACTCGCGGATGAGCCTGTCGTGGACGTCGAAGACGTCCATGACGTTCGGCGGAGCGGAGGCCGCCGTCCGGACGGCGATCTCCCGCTCCGTCCTCGGGGCGGCGTCGACCGGGAGGTGGTAGAGGGGGTTGTAGGCGGCCCAGTCCGGAACCCCGTCATTGCCCTCGGCCAGTGGGAGCAGGGCGTCGCGGAGCTCGGCGGCGCTGCCGGGGCGGTCCTTGGGCAGCTTCGCCAAGAGCCTTTCGATCAGGTGCACGAGCGGCGGCGGGAGCTTCGGCCTGCTCACCGTGATCGGCGGCGGAGCCTTGCGCATGTGCTTCTCGCCGAGCTCCTGGGGCGAGCCGGTGTCGAACGGCGGGGTACCGGTGAGCAGCTCGAACAGGATGCACCCGAACGCGTACAGGTCGGCCGCAGGGGTCACCTCGGACTGGCGGAACTGTTCGGGGGCCATGTACTTGGCCGTGCCGAGCGTGGTGCTGGCGCTGGTGAGCGCGGTGACACCGGGGTCGATGAGGCGCCCGATGCCGAAGTCCAGGACCTTCACTCTTCCGCCGCGCACCAGCATGATGTTGGCGGGCTTGAGGTCGCGGTGCACGATGCCCTCCAAGTGCACCGCGTGGATCGCGTCGGCCGCCTGTGCGCCGATCGCCGCGATCCAGGAGAGCGGAAGACGGACCTTCTCATCGATCAGCGCCTGCAGCGGAACGCCGTCGAGCAACTCCATCGCCAGGTAGGGGACATATGCCCCGTCAGCCGTGTCGACCCCGCCGTCGATCAGCCGGGGGATGCCAGGGTGGTCGAGCCGCTCCATGATGGCGGTCTCCCGCAGGAACCGGCGGGCGGCCTTGTCATCGCGGTCGACGCTCGCCCCGGTCCGTGTACTGAGGATGCGCTTGAGCGCGACCCGGCGGGCCGGAGAGGCCGCCTCGGCCAAGGTGTCCTCCGCCTCGCGCACTTCGCCCATGCCGCCGCGGTCGATGAGCCTTCCCGGCCGGAACCGCCCCGCCACCAGTCGTGCCATTGCTCTTCCCAACTTCACTGCGGGTCCGCCGCCAGGGCACCCGACATCTCTCGGGGACGATTCACAGACCCACCCGAGCATATTCACGTGTTTACATAGCTAACGTACTATCGAGGATGGTGGCGCACAACCCTCGCTCCCCACTCTGCAGTAGGACTCTTTCACTCTCCTTACGGAGCACACCCGGACCACTCCGCGTTCCGCACTGCCCCGGCGCGGTGAGAGCATCGTTGCCTGTTGGCGCGACAAACACGACCAGGTGTTCGATTCCGGGGACCTCGCGTGTACTGTGACCCCATGGAGAGCAGCACTGTTAGCGGCGGCGACCAAGACCCCGGAGACCGCCGCGTCAGCGCGGCCGACATCGCCCGAATGGCGGGAGTGACCCGGGCGGCCGTGTCGAACTGGCGGCGCCGGTACGAGGACTTCCCGGCCCCTATCGGCGGCAGCACGTCCAGCCCCCTGTTCTCTCGGTCCCAGATCGCCGCCTGGCTGGAGGCCACCGGCAAGGGCGCCGACACCTCCGACGAGGTCCGCCTCTGGAACGACCTGCGCGGCACCTACCCCGATTCAATCGTGGCGGGCATCGCCGACGTCGCTGAGCTCTTGGACGGCGGCGCCCCCGAGCACCTTCCCGGCGAGGCAGCGGAGACCGCGCGCCGCATCGCTGACGAGACCTCGCCGTCCGAGCTGCTGTCCGCCCTGGCCGAACGCCTCTCCTCAGCCGCCGCGCGCACAGGCGGGGACAGCTCCACCCCGCTTCCTCTCGTGCGCTATGTGGCCGAGCACGCCGCTCCCACAGCCCGCTCCATATACGACCCTGCGTGTGGGACCGGCTCACTCCTATTCGCCTGCGGGGCCCCCGACGCCTGCCGGGCCGGGCAGGACGCCGATCTAGAGGCCGTCCGGTTGACCAGCACCCGCGCGCGCATCGCTCGCCCCGGCGCCCAGACCCTGATCCATACTGGCGACTCCCTCCGCTCGGACGCTTGGGAAGGCGCCTCCTTCGAACTGGTCGTGTGCGATCCGCCCATCGTCGGTCCGGACTGGGGCCGCGAAGAGCTGCTCATGGATCCGCGTTGGGAGTCGGCCGTGCCGCCGCGCGCGGAAGGCGAACTCGCCTGGCTGCTGCACTGCTATGCCCACACGGCCGCGGGCGGAACCGCCGCCGTGGTGATGTCCCCGTCCGCCGCGCACCGGCGCACCGGCAGGAGGATCCGAGCCGACCTGGTCCGGCGCGGACTGCTCACCGAAATCGTCGCCCTGCCCGCCGGCTACGGGTCAGGCCACTCCCAGCCCGTCCATCTGTGGATCATGCGCCGCCCGGGACCCGACAATGATTGGGCCACACGTGTACGCATGACCGACCTGACCGGACAGACTTCCGTTCCGAGCGAGGACGCAGACGCAGCCGAAGCACCCCGTGCGGACGTCTCCCTGGTCGACCTGCTCGACGACACCGTCGACCTGACGCCCTCACGCTGGATCACGCCCGCGACCGAGGACTTCGCCGCCGCCTACGCTGATGCCTGCGACACGCTCCGCAAATCGGGGACGCGCCTGTTCGACTCCCTTCCCGTCCTCACGACCGGCACCGGCGAGATCCCCGGCGCCGCAGTGCGCGTCTCCGAACTCGTCGAGGCCGGCCTCGCCGAGATCGAGGGGCAGCGGATTCGTTCGCGCAGCGACCGCCTGGACGAGGACTTCCTCAACGGATTCCTGCACTCACCTGAGAACACGCGCAGATCGACCAGCACCAGCGGGACCTTCCGCACCGATTCGCGATCGGCGCGGATTCCCCAGATGACGGTCGAGCAGCAAAGGCGGTTCGGAGAGGTCTTTCGGGCACTGGAGGAGTTCGAGCGCCAGGCGCGGATCGTCGCCGAATCCGCCGGCGAGGCGCTACGGGTCGCCCGTGAGGGACTGACGAGCGGTGCCCTCGACCCCGATGGGAACGGCTCGACGGACCGGCCCGCAGAAGGCTGAGGAGCGGCGGAATCGGACCTGGCGGCCCAGAGGGCCAGGGCTCACCGCTTCACGTAACCGATGTCCTCGTACTGGTGGGTGCCGAAGCCCGGGGCTCCGATGTTGGCCAGGTTCGAGCGGACGGCCATCATCTGCGGGCGCTGGTACAGCGGCAGGGTGTGGCCCTCCTGCCAGAGGAGTTCGTCGGCCCGGTTCACGGCGCGCAGGGAGGCCTCCTCGTCGAGGGCCTCCAGGGCCTCGTCCATGGCCCGGTCGATCTCCTCGGAGGCGATGCGGCCGACGTTGGAGCGCCACTCCGTGCCCTTGGGCCCCTCTACGGGGGAGGCCCACTGCGGGAGCGACTTGGAGATCGGGAAGCGCCCCCCGGTGTTCACGAACGCGACCATGTCGTAGTCGCCCGGCAGCACGTACCGGGAGAACAGCTCGTCGCCGCCCACCTGCTCGATGTCCACGCCGACACCCACCTCGCCGAGCATGGCCTGGGCCATCTCCGCCTCGTCCTGGGCCGGGCGGAACCCTCTGGGGACCAGGAAGCGCAGTTCCAGGCGGGTGCCGTCCTTCTGGCGGATCCCGTTCGCTCCGGGCTCCCAGCCCGCCTCGTCCAGCAGCTCGGCCGCGCGCTCCGGGTCGTGCCCGCCCCACCGGCCGCTGTTGTCGGTGTAGCCGGGCTGCCCCTCCAGCAGGAAGTGGTTGCCCAGCGGCTCGGCCTCCATGCCGAGCCCGCTCAGCGCCGCGTCCACCATGGCCTGCCGGTCCACGCCGAGGAACACCGCGTGCCGCACCCGCCGGTCCTCCAGCAGGGGGCTCTGCCCGTTGAGCGTGATGTGCCGGTAGTCCGGCCCGAGCGCGATCCGCACCTCGCCGTCGTTCGCGGAGTTCGCGCGGGCGAAGGACCCCGCGTCGACGGGCAGCGCGTAGGCGTCGATGCCGCCGTCCAGGAACGCGCTGTCCAGCCCCTCGGGGTCCATCGCGGTGAAGACGATCCCGTCGAGCACGGCGGGCTCCCCCCACCAGCCGTCCCAGCGCCGCAGCTCCAGGCGGCGGGCCCCGTCGTCGACCCCGGCCACCTCGAACGGCCCGGCGGTCACCGGGATGTCGCCCCGGTAGGCGTCGTCGAAGGCCTCGGGGTCCTCGGCCACCGACGCGGGCAGCAGCGGGGAGAACAGCGAGGGGTACTCCGAGAACGGCTCGGAGAACTCGACCACCGCCTCGTACTCGTCGGCGCCGGGCCGCACCTCGGCGATCCGGTCGTAGCCCACCTCGCCCAGCACCCGGTACCCGTCGGAGGCCCCGTCCAGCGCCTCGGCGGTGGCCCGGTAGTCCCGCCAGGTGATCGGGGTGCCGTCGGACCAGTGCGCCTCGGGGTTGAGGCGCAGCGTCAGCAGCTGCGGCCCCTTCCGGCCGGCCTCGCGCACCTCGGCCCCGAGCACGTAGTCGGGGTCGGGCCGCGGCCCCTCCTTCGGGTCGGTCTCGAAGGGGGTGGGCAGCACCGCGTCGGTGACGGTGCGCACGGTGGCCAGGTTGCCGTCGGCGTGGTGCGGGTTCCACTGCGCGGGGAACTCGTTGATGCCCCAGTCGAGGGTGCCGCCGGGCTCCAGGTCGGCGCGGTCGGCGGCGCCCACGTCGACACCGGCGACGGCGGTCGGCCGGGGGCCGTCGCCGTCCTCCGCGGGCGAGCAGGAGGCGGCGCCCACCGCGAGCGCACAGAGCAGCGCGGCGGCGCGCCGGGCGCGTGCCTGACCCACGTGCACCCCTTTCGGATGGTTCCCCCGGCGGAGGGCGGCCGAGAGTCCCGTCGCGGACGAAAGCCGCGATTGGAACAATCCGGAAATACTACTGCGAATCCGCCCCGGCCGCCTCAGCTTCGGACCCGCGGATCGATGAGTATTCGCAGCGTGTCGGCCACCCCACCCGCGGCGACCACGCACGCCGCCCCGAAGGCGCACGCCGCGGCCGCCGCGTTCACGTCTCCGTCCTCCACCGCCTCCACCAGCATCGCGCCCACACCGTGCCGGCCGAAGACCCGTTCCACGAACACCGCACCGGTGAACATGGCCGCAGCGGTGTAGGCCACGTAGGTGGAGGCCGGCACCAGGCTGGTGCGCAGCGCGTGGGAGCGCAGGGCCCGCCCCCGGGTCAGCCCCTTGGCGCGGGCGGTGCGCACGTACACCGACCCGGCCTCGTCGGCCATCAGACCGCGCTGGTACCGGCTCACCACCGCCGCCAGCGGCAGAGCCAGGGCCACCGCCGGGAGCACCATGTAGCGGATCCGGTCGACCGGCCCCGCGCCGGGCGGGGGCTCGCCCGCGGTGCGCAGCAGCGCCTGGCCCGCCGCGTCGTTGATGCCGACCGCCAGCGTCTGCAGGACCACCGCCACCACCAGCGGCGGGACCGAGATGAGCACGACCGCGCCCAGAGTCGCCGCCGTGTCGCCCCCGCCGTCCTTGCGCGCGCCCGCCCAGGCGCCCCAGGCCACCCCGCCCACCGCGCCGAGGACGGAGCCGAGGACGAGCAGACGGGCGCTGGCGGCCGCGCGGTCGGCCAGCTCGGGGCCGACCGCGCGCCCGTCCCAGGTCTGCCCGAGGTCGCCGGTCACAGCGTCCGAAGCCCAGTGCGCGTAGCGCAGGACCAGCGGCTCCCCCGGGTCGAGGTTGCGCTCGGCGAGCTCCTGGCGGACCACTTCAGGCGACGGGCGCGGCTGCTGCGCCGCGTAGTTGCCCGTCGGGTCGAGCACCGCCGCGCTCAGCAGATAGGCACAGCTCGATGCGGCCGCCAGCAGGCAGGCGTACCCCGCCAGCCGGCGCAGCAGGAAGAGCGCCGACCGGCTCACCCCAGATGGACCTGCCCTTCGGCCACGATGACGGCCGGGCCGCGCAGCCGCGCGCCCTTGGCGTCGAGGAGGACGAGGCACTCGCCGCCGGGGACCCGAACCCTCCAGGTCGCCCCCTGGCCCGGGGCGCCCGCGGCGCGGTCGGCCGCGACGGCGGCGGCGACGATGCCGGTCCCGCACGAGCGGGTCTCGCCCGAGCCGCGCTCGTACACGCGCATGTCCAGCACGCCCTCGCCGACCGGGGCGACCACCTCGACGTTGCCGCCCGCGGGGAAGGCCTCCGGGTCCAGATGCGGGGCGGCGGTGAGGTCCAGCCCGGCCACCGGCCCGTCGACCATGCAGGCCAGGTGCGGGTTGCCCACCGAGACGCGCAGCCCGCGGACCTCACTGCCGTCGGCGAGCCGGGCCGTCCCTTCGCCGAGGACGTCGGCCCGGCCCATGTCCACGGTGACGTCGCCGTTCTCCTCGACGTCGACGCTGCGCACGCCCGCGCGGGTGCCGACGTCGATGCTCCGGCCCGCGATGAGCCCCGCGTGCAGGAGGTAGCGGGCGAACACCCGAACGCCGTTGCCGCACATCTCGGCGACGCTGCCGTCGGCGTTGCGGTAGTCCATGAACCACTCGCAGTCGGCAGAGGAGGCCGCCGGACCGGTCAGACTCTCGCCCAGCGCGCGCGTGCGGACGACCCGCAGCACGCCGTCCCCACCGATCCCCGCGCGGCGGTCGCACAGCCGCGCCACGAGGTCGGCGGTGAGGTCCAGGGCACCGTCCGGGTCAGGGAGGATCACGAAGTCGTTCTCGGTGCCGTGGCCTTTGGCGAAACGCATGGAGATCATCCTAAGGCGCGATCGGTTGCCTCAGAGACGAACCGGGCGAGGCCGATGGAGCGACGCTCCAACGACGGCCGGGGAGCCGGTTCCCGTCGCGCCGCACGGCGTCCGACGTGCGGCGATAGAGAGCGACGAGTGGTGGGAAAACCGCGCCGGATGACAGGTGCGAGTCGGGATCCGCGGGAGGGGCGGACGGTTTTCACGGACCGTCGTGCCGTGCCTCTGTGCCGTGCCTCTGTGCCGTGCGTCTGCGCGGCGCTTCTCCGGATCGCCAGGCGAGTCCCGGGAGCAGGAACGGAGCGGGACGTCGGCCCCCGTCCGTCCGATCGGGTCCTCCCCCGCTGCCAAACTGGAGGAATGGGTACGAGCACGGACGGAGACGGAACCGGGACCGGCGCCGCGGGCGAGAAGCCCCCGCAGGAGCAGGGCGGACTCCCGGTCGTGTCCGTCGTCGGCCCCACCGCCGCCGGAAAGTCCGACCTGGCCGTCGAACTCGCCCTGCGGCTGCGCGCCTCCGGCCGCCACTCCGAGATCATCAACGCCGACTCCATGCAGCTCTACCGGGGCATGGACATCGGCACCGCCAAGATGCCCGCCGACGAGCGGCGCGGGGTCGAGCACCACCTCCTCGACATCTGGGAGGTGACCGAGCCCGCCGACGTGGCCCGCTTCCAGCGGCTCGCGCGCGGCATCGTGGACCGGCTGCGCGCCCAGGACGCCGTACCGGTCCTCGTGGGAGGCTCCGGCCTGTACGTGCGGGCGGTCCTGGACAAGCTGGAGTTCCCCGGCACCGACCCGCAGGTGCGCGCCCGCCTGGAGGCCGAACTGGCCGAATCCGGCCCTGAGCCGCTCCACGCGCGCCTGGCCGAGCACGACCCCGCCGCGGCCGAGGCCATCCTGGCGAGCAACGGACGCCGCATCGTGCGCGCGCTGGAGGTCATCGAGCTGACCGGCCGCCCGTTCACCGCCACCCTGCCCGACCACGTCTCCTCCTACCCATCGGTGCAGGTCGCCCTGCAGGTGCCCCGGCCCGAGCTGGACGAGCGCATCGAGCTGCGGGTCGACCGCATGTGGCGGGCCGGCCTGGTGGAGGAGGTCCGCGCCCTGGAGGAGCACGGCCTGTCCGACGGCAGGACGGCGCCGCGCGCGCTCGGTTACGCCCAGGTGCTGCGCTTCCTGCGCGGTGAGTGCACCGAGGAGGAGGCGCGCGAGGAGACCGTCCGCGCGACGCGCCGCTTCGCCCGGCGCCAGGAGTCGTGGTTCCGCCGCGACCCTCGCGTGCACTGGCTCCCCTACGACGCCCCCGACCTGGTCGAGCGCGCGCTGGGCCTGGTCGAGGAGGGCATCGCCGAGAGCGCCGGGAACGGCTCGACTCAGTCCCGGGCCCAGCGGGCCACGAAGTAGCCGACCCCGTAGGGCGCCTCGTCGGCGAGGAGTTCGCCCTTGAGCGCCTCCTCCCCCGCCGCCCCGGCGAGCACCTGCCATGCCGGCCGCCCGGCCGCCATCAGCTCGCGGGCGTCGTCCGGGTCGATCCGGGCCAGGGCGGCGGCGTCGGCCCGGGCCAGGGCGTCGGCCACCTCCGCGTCGAATCCGGGGGCCCGGTCGTCCGGCCTGCCGGGCGAGGCCGGGGGACGCCGCGCGCTGCCGTCGCCCATCACCAGAAGCGCCAGGCTCCCCGTCTCCGAAGCCAGCTCCGCTCCGAGCGCCAGGCACTCCTGCGTTGAGGCCTCCGAGGCGACCTCGACATAGGCGTCCGGCAGCAGCCCCTCACGCTCGGCCATCCAGCGGCCGATGGTCAGCGACAGCGGCAGAACGGCGGGCGGCGGACCGATCGGAAGGCGCACCCCGTAAGGGGCCAGGTCTCCCCCGCTCCCGGGGCCGTGGCGGCGCGTGTGCTCCCCCGGCCCGACGACGACGAGGCGGTCCGCTGCGCACTCCCCCAGCGCCGTGACCGCAGAGGCGCACTCACGCCTGAGCGGGTCGAGCTCCGCGGCGGCCCCGGTGGCCATCTCAGGGACGATCAGGGGCGGGAACGGGCACACGGCGGCGGCGGTCAGCATGGCTCCCCACCCTAAGGCGGCGCACCCCCTCGACCGCGCCAAGGGGCGCCCCCACGACCTGCAGGACAACACCCCGGGGCAGCGGAACATCCCCATCGGACTTTCGGACGGTCTCCACCTGGGGCGGTCCCGCCCGTCCTCAGCCGCCTCTTGCCGCGGGCCTTCCGCCGGGCTAGCGTGACGATATGACCACTTGGTCGAATCCGGTCATACGGTCAGACCCTCCCAGGAGGGGCACCGGAACGGCACGTGCACCCGGCCACCACCGCCGGCCGGTGGAGGAGGAGCGGACGGACATGGCAGGGCGCGCACGAGAACCCGACACCACGGCCGCGGCCAAGGACCGGCGCGCCGAGCGCATCCTGGACGCGGCCGCGGAACTGCTGGCCGCGCTCGGGTACCGCCGCGTGTCCATCAGCGAGGTGGCCCGCCGCGCCGGGGTCGGCAAGGGAACGGTCTACCTGCACTTCCCGACCAAGGAGGCGCTGTTCCTGACCGTGATGATGCGGGCCCAGGCCGCACTGGCCGAACGCATCATCGGCGACATCCGTGCCGACCCCACGGCGGTCCTGCCGCACCATTCGGCCCGCCTCACCTACATGGGCGCCCACCGGGACCCCGTCCTGCGCGCGCTGCTCGTCGGCGACTCCGAGACGCTGGGGGTGCTCACCCGGGAGGCCCGGCGCATGGTCGGCGACCTGCTCGACCAGCGCCGCCGGGCGCAGCTCGACTACTTCGCGCTCCTGCGCGAGAAGGGCCTGCTGCGCACCGACAGCCCCCTCGACGAACAGCGCCGCTCCTACGCGATCGTGGTGGCCGGCTTCCTGACCTCCGGGCCGCTGGTGAGCGCCGAGGGCGCCGCCCCGGAGACGCTGGCCGGGATGCTCGCCACCACCGTGCGCAACGCCTTCGAGGCCGGGCCCGACCCCGACCCCGAGGCGGTCCGCTCCGCCGCACCGCCCGTGGTGGAGGCCTTCACCGAGGTGCAGGAGCGGATGCGGGAGGAGATCGCACGGCTCAAACTCACCTGACCCCCCGACGCGGGGCCGGTTCCGGCGGAGGCGGCGAGCGGCCGGCACCGGCGAGAGAGGACACCGACGATGACAGCCACCGCCGACACCGGCGCGAGCGGCGCCGTGAACCTGGCCGACCCCCGCATGCAGTCCGACCCGCACGCCGTGTTCACCGAGCTCCTGGAGCGCGAGCAGCCGGTCCGGGCCCGCTTCCCGGGCCTGGAGGACGAGGTGATGCTGGTCTGCGGCTACGAGGGCGTCCGAGCGGTCCTCTCGGACCGCCGCTTCGTCAACGACCCCGACTCCATCGCCGGGGGCGGCGTACAGAACGTGCGCGTCAAGAGGCTGATGAGCCTGGGCCTGACCCGCGACCAGGCGCGCTACCTGGTGGACGCGAGCATCCTGGACATGGACGGCGACGACCACACGCGCATGCGCAAGCTCGTCTCGCGCGCCTTCACCGTCAAGCGGGTGAACGCGCTGCGCCCGCGGGTGGAGGAGATCACCGACCGACTGCTCGACGAGCTGCCCGGCCGCGCCGAGGACGGCGTGGTGGACCTGGTCGAGCACTTCTCCTACCCGCTGCCGATCACGGTGATCTGCGAACTGGTGGGGGTGCCCGAGGGGCAGCGCATGCAATGGGGCGACTGGGGCCGCAGGCTCATCCAGGCCGCGGCCACCGGCGGGCAGCTGGACGCCCTGGAGGGCATCGTCGCCCACACCCGCGAGCTGATCGAACAGCGGCGCGCGACCCCCGCCGAGGACCTGGTCACCGCGCTCATCCGCGCCCACGACGAGGACGGCGACCGGCTCTCCGACATCGAGCTGGTGTCCATCGTGCTCACCCTGATCCTGGCCGGGCACGAGACCACGGCGCACCTGATCACCAACGGGACGCTGGCCCTGCTGGACCACCCCGACCAGCTGCGCCTGCTCAAGGAGGACCCGGACATCGGCCCGCGCGCGACGCACGAGCTGATGCGCCGCCACGGGCCGGTGCAGGGCACGCGCATGCGCTACGCCTCCGAGGACATGGAGGTCGCCGGGATGCGCTTCACGCGCGGCGACGTGGTCATCGCGCTGCTGGGCGGCGCCAACACCGACCCGGACGCCTTCGCCGATCCCGGGCGCCTGGACCTGGCCCGCGAACCCGCCGGGCGCCGCGAGTCGCACGTGGGCTTCGGACACGGAATCCACTACTGCCTGGGGGCGGCGCTGGCCCGCCAGGAGGGCGAGGTGGCCTTCACCCGGCTCTTCGAGCGCTATCCCGACCTGTCCCTGGCCGTCGGGCACGACGAGCTGGAGCGCGAACCGCTGCCGATGTTCTGGCGCCTCAGGTCGCTCCCGGTCCGCCTGGGCTGACGGCGCCCGGGGCGGCCTGCGCCCGCCGGACGTTGATCTCGGGGAAGACGGCCTTATACCGGCCGGTATTACCCCGACTTCCCCGAGATCAACGCGGGAAGCGTCGCCCCTTCAGGCGTCGCAGCAGCCCCCGGCGGGCGTCGCCGGCTGCGGGGCGGGCGCGCCCACCGAGGGCATGCCCAGCAGGACGCCCGGCTTGGCGTCCTCGGCCGTGCCGTTGCGCGCCGCCCAGGCGTCGCCGGCGCGGGTGCGGCGCAGCGCGCGCACGCCCGAGTCGGCCACCAGGTGGTGCGGGGCGGCGTAGGTGATCCCGACGGTGACCATGTCACCGGGCCGGGGCTCCTCGGCCCCCTCCTCCACGGCGAAGTGCACCAGGCGGTTGTCGGGGGCGCGCCCGGAGAGCCGGCGCCGCTCGCCGTCCTTGCGGCCCTCGCCCTCGGCGACCAGGAGCTCCACCTCGCGCCCGACCAGCTGGGCGTTCTCCTCCTCGGAGATCCGCTCCTGCAGGGCGACCAGCCGCTCGTAGCGCTCCTGGACGACCTCCTTGGGCAGCTGCCCCTCCATCTCGGCGGCGGGCGTGCCCGGCCGCTTGGAGTACTGGAAGGTGAACGCCGAGGAGAAGCGGGACTCGCGCACCACGTGCAGGGTCTCCTCGAAGTCCTCCTCGGTCTCCCCGGGGAAGCCGACGATGATGTCGGTGGTGATGGCGGCCTCCGGCATGGCGGCGCGCACCTTCTCCACGATGCTCAGGAAGCGCTCCTGGCGGTAGGAGCGGCGCATCGCCTTGAGGACCCGGCTGGAGCCCGACTGCAGCGGCATGTGCAGCTGCGGCATGACGTTGGGCGTCTCGGCCATCGCCTCGATCACGTCGTCGGTGAAGTCGCGGGGGTGGGGCGAGGTGAACCGCACCCGCTCGAGGCCCTCGATCTCGCCGCAGGCGCGCAGGAGCTTGGAGAAGGCCTGGCGGTCGCCGAACTCGGCGCCGTAGGCGTTGACGTTCTGCCCGAGCAGGGTCACCTCGACCACGCCCTGCTCCACCAGCGCGCGCACCTCGGCGAGCACGTCGCCCGGCCGGCGGTCCTTCTCCTTGCCGCGCAGCTGCGGGACGATGCAGAAGGTGCAGGTGTTGTTGCAGCCGACCGACACCGAGACCCAGGCCGCGTAGGGCGACTCGCGCCGCGTGGGCAGGGTGGAGGGGAAGGACTGCAGCGACTCCTCGATCTCCACCTGGGCCTCGCGCTGCACCCGCGCGCGCTCCAGCAGGACCGGGAGCGAGCCGATGTTGTGGGTGCCGAACACCACGTCGACCCACGGCGCCCTGCGCACGATCTCCCCGCGGTCCTTCTGCGCCAGGCACCCGCCCACGGCGATCTGCATCCCGGGGTGGGCGTCCTTGACCGGACGCAGGTGCCCGAGGTTGCCGTAGAGGCGGTTGTCGGCGTTCTCCCGGACCGCGCACGTGTTGAAAACGATGATGTCTGCGGTGCTGCCTTCGGCTGCGCGCTCGTACCCCGCGTCCTCCAGCAGGCCGGACAGGCGCTCGGAGTCGTGCACGTTCATCTGGCAGCCGTAGGTCCGCACTTGGTAAGTACGACTCTGGCTCACAGGTCCCAGGCTAGTGGCCATAGAGGGCGGGGCCGACCGCCGATCCCCGGCGGACGGCCCCCTTCAGCCCTTAAGCGGTTCTCACCCGGCCCCCTGAGCGGCCCCTTGGGCCTCCAGGGGCCGCGGCCCGAGGGTCAGGCCGTCGCGGCGGCCGGGGCCGCGGCGGTGCCGTTGCGGCCCGCGTACCACTGCCAGCCGAAGACCGCCCCGGCGACCACCAGCCCGGCCAGGTCGGTCTCCCACCCGAAGTGCAGCAGGGCCACGCCCGCCGCGGCCAGCGGCAGCCGCAGGTACCAGCCGATCCGGGTGTTGATGTACCCGACGACCGCCACACCGACCACGCTGGCGCCCACGATGCCGGTGAGCGCCGCCCACAGGCCGGTGGCCAGGGTGGTCTCCTGCAACATCAGCTCGGGCGAGAGGACGAACATGAACGGCACGACGAAGCCCGAGATCGCGATCCGCACCGACTGCACGCCGGTCATGATCGGGTTGCCGCCGGAGATGCCGGAGGCCGCGTAGGCCGCCAGGCAGACGGGCGGGGTGATGTCGGCCATCACGCCGAAGTAGTAGACGAACATGTGCGCCGTCAGCAGCATCGCCACGGTGGGCGCCTCCAGGTCGCCCTGGAGGATGGTGATGATGGCCGGGGCGGCCAGGGTGGCGGTGATGACGTAGTTGGCCGTGGTCGGCACGCCGATGCCCAGGATCAGGCAGGCCAGCATGGACAGCACCATGGTCGGCAGCAGCTGGCCGCCGGCCAGCGCGACCAGCCCGCCGCTCAGCTTGAGTCCCAGGCCGGTCAGGGTGATCACACCGGCGATGATGCCGGCGCTGGCGCAGGCCACGATGATCGGCACCGCCACGCGGGCGGCGTTGACCAGCCCGTCCAGCAGCCCCCACGGGCCGAGCCGGTCGGGCATGTCCCGCCAGCGGCCCAGCGCCAGGAAGACCAGCTGCACCACGATGTTCATGCCGATGGTGATGACGATGGCGCCCATGGCCGAGAAGATCGGCGAGTACCCCATGGACAGCAGCACGAACAGCCCGATGATCGGGATCAGCATGTAGCCGCGGGTCACCATCAGCCGCCGCACGCTGGGCAGCAGCCGCTTGGGGATGCCCCGGATGCCGAGCTTCTTGGCGTCGTAGTGCACCACCACGAACTGGGCGACGAAGAACAGGATCGCCGGGACGATCGCCGCCTTGATGATCTCCAGGTAGGGCACGCCGGTGAACTCGATCATGATGAACGCCGCGGCGCCCATGATCGGCGGGGCGATCTGCCCGCCGGTGGAGGAGGCCGCCTCGACCGCCCCGGCGTACTCGGGCTTGTAGCCCGACTTCTTCATCATCGGGATGGTGAAGGCGCCGTTGGAGACGGTGTTGGCCACCGAGCTGCCGGTGATGGTGCCGGAGAACGCGCTGGTGACGATGCCGACCTTGGCGGTGCCGCCGGTCGCCCAGCCGGTGCTGCCCAGGGCCAGGTCGGTGAAGAAGCGCTCCATGCCGGTGCGGGTGAGCATGGAGGCGAAGACCAGGAAGAGGAAGATGAAGGTGGAGGAGATGCCCAGCGGGGTGCCGAACACGCCCTCGGTGCCCAGGAACATGGTGGAGACGATCCGGTCCACCGTGTACCCGCCGTGGTGCAGGAAGCCCGGCATGAGCGGTCCGAACAGGGCGTAGGCCAGCATCAGCGAGGCCAGGAAGACCAGCGCGGTGCCCAGCGTGCGCTGCGCGGCCACCAGCACCAGCAGGATGCCCACGGTGCCCACGGCCACGTACTCGGGGTCGATCACTCCGACGGTGCGGATGATCTCCTCGTAGTTGACGAACAGGTACAGGCCCGAGCCGATGCCCAGCACCGCCAGCACCACGTCGGCGGCGGGCATGCCCAGCGGCCGCCAGGGCACGTAGCGGGCGGCCTGCACCAGCAGCAGGATCCCCACCGCCGGCAGCAGCACGTACCTGTCGGCGATCTGGTAGGCGGCCAGGTAGGCCAGGATGCCCACCCCGGCCGCGGTCAGCGCCCAGCCGTAGATGCGCTGGTTGCGGGTCTCCTGCTCCTTGGCGGGGTAGAGCAGGAACACCAGCCCCAGCCCCAGGGCCAGGTGGAAGCCGCGCTGCTGCAGCCCCGGCAGGGTGCCGAAGTACCCGGTGTACAGGTGGAACAGGCTGAGCACGAGGCCGACGGCGAAGACCGCCCACCGCCACAGCGGGCGCATGTCCCGCCGCGTGCCCGCGACCTGCTCCGCCGCGTCGTGCTGCTCCAGCTCGGCGACGTCCTTCTCCAGGTCCCGGAGGGCCTCGGCGTCGTCCGGTGCGGGTGCGGAGGGCTTCGGATCGCTCGTCATCGCCCCATCCCCATCTTCGTCTCGGGCGCCCGGGCGGGGCGGGGTCGCCCCCCGCCGCGGACGCGCAACTCCACGCGTGTGCCCCGCACCGCCAGGTCGAGCAGGCGCACGCGCCGCCCCCCGGGCAGCGCCAGGGTGTGGTCCACCTCGGGACCGCCCACCATCACCTCGACCGCGACGAGGGGGCGCCCGTGGTGCAGCACCCGGTAGCCGTCCTCCTCGCGCAGGAACTCGGTGGTCGTGCCCCCGACGTGCTCGGGGCCGACCGGGAGGTTGGCCCCGAAGGTGTCGAAGCGCATCTCCTCCATGCACAGCACCCCGCCGCGCACGGAGAACTCCTCCTCGACAGGGCGCTTGGAGATGGAGTGGGTGTGCACCATCAGGATCCGGTCGCCCTCACGGACCGGGCGGGACAGCAGCAGCCGCCCCCCGCTCAGGTCGCCGACCTCGAAGCTGGGCCCCGCCGCGGCGGCGTCGCCGGGGGCGGCGGCGCCCAGCGCCAGCCCCGCGGCGGCCGCGGCGGCCGCGCCCAGGAAGCGGCGGCGCCCCGGATCCCCCCGGTGCGCCGCCGGCCGTCGGGTGCCGTGCCCGGCGTCAGTCCAGGACGCCTTCCTCCTGGTAGAAGCGCTCGGCGCCGGGGTGGAGGTCGACCGCGCCCTGGCCTTCGAGGGCGGTGTCGAGCTGGACCTGACTCCCGACGTCGTGCCCGATGTCGCCGGCACGGTCGTACATCTCCTTCGTCAGGTTGTACGCCAGGTCCTCGCCCATGGAGCCGCGGACGAACAGGGTGGCCCAGTTGGTCACCGTGGTGACCGCCTCGTCCTGGCCGTTGTAGGTGTCGGCCGGGATCTCCATGGTGCTGTAGGACGGGCTGTTCTCCTGGAGGGTCTCCAGGCCGTCGCCGCTGAACTCCACCAGCCGCACGTCGTTGGTGGTGGCCACCTGCTCGATGCTGCCGGCCGGGACGGCGAGGATGGCGAAGGCCGCGTCGGTCTGCCCGTCGCCGAGCTTGGAGGCCGCCTCCTCGAAGGTGCTGTTGAACGGCTCGATGTCGTCGGTGCTCATGCCGTAGGCCTCGAGGACGGCGTTGGCGGCCAGCTCCGTGCCGCTGCCGGGCGGGCCGACGTCGACCCGCTTGCCCTCCAGGTCCTCCACCGTCTCGATGCCCGAGTCCTCGCTCGCCACGATCTGCAGGACCTCGGGGTAGACATTGCCGATCATGAAGACGTCGTCGCCGTTCTCGATCGGCTCGTCGGCGAAGTCGCCCTCGCTGTCGACGGCGTCGGCGGCCACGCCGTTGATGGCCATGGCCACGTCGAGCTCTCCGCCGTCCAGCAGCCGCATGTTCTCCACCGAGGCGCCCGTGGCCTGGGTCGAGACGTTCACGTCCTCGATGTTGTCGGACCAGATCTGCGCGATCTCGCCGCCCAGCGGGTAGTAGGTGCCGCCCGTGCTTCCGGTGCCCAGGGTCAGGTCACCGCCGGTGACCTCGGCGTCGTCGCCTCCCGCACCGGGGACGCTGCCACCGCCGCCGCACCCGGCGACCGCTATCACGCCCGCCGCCGCCACAGCGGAAACGGCTGCGAAGCGCCTGGCCGTGAATCTCGTCGTCATTCCGAGCGTCCTCCTCGTGCGATGAATTCGCCGCGGTGTGTGGGCACATCGGCTCACGATGCGTGGACAGGGACTATAGACACGCGGCCGATACGCCGCCGCTCCTGTGCGGTCACAAGTGGGGAACAAATGCCCCGGCCCCGCCCCGCCCCACCCCGCTCGGCCGACGGCATTCCCCCGGCGGGGGTCCGCCAACCCGGCGCGGGGGCGCCGCATCCGGCCCCCCGCCCGCGCGCGGGCGGGTGGGCACGGGCGCGTCCTTACCGCAGGGAATCGCCCCGTACGGTCGTCCGCCGACCCCCCTTGGCACTAAGGTCGACATGCCACACATACACCCCGCGAACGCAGAGATCCTCTTATGACCGACCGCGTGACGGCCCCCCACGGCGCCTGGCCATCGCCGATCTCAGCGAGCGACGTCGCCCGAGGCACCCGCCGCCTGGGGTTCCCCGCGACCGCCGGCGGCGAGGTCTGGTGGGAGGAGGCGCGCCCCGAGGAGGGCGGGCGCACCACGGTGATGCGCTGCGGTCCGGACGGCGCCGCCGCCGAGCTGCTGGAGGCGCCCTGGAGCGCCCGCACCCGGGTGCACGAGTACGGCGGGCGCTCCTTCCTGCCGGTGCCCCGGCGCGACGACAAGGCGCTCACCCGCTTCGGCATCGTCTTCGCCGACGCCGGGGACCAGCGGCTTTACCTGCTGGACCGGGGCGCGCGCGAGCCCCGGCCGCTCACCCCGCCCCCGCCCTTCCCCGGCGCCCTGCGCTACGGCGACCCGGCGCTGTCGGCCGACGGGCGCCGGGTGGTGTGCGTGCGCGAGCGGCACGGCGAGGACGGGCGGGTGGACCGCGCGATCGTGGCGGTGCCGCTGTCCGGGCGGGCCGCCGAGGACCCCTCCGCCGTGGCCGAACTGGTCACCGGCGCCGACTTCTTCGCCTCGCCCACGCCCTCGCCCGACGGGGAGCATCTGGCCTGGGTGGCCTGGAACCACCCCCGGATGCCCTGGGACGGCACCGAGCTCCGGGTGGCCGCGCTGGGCCCGCAGGGTGCGGAGCGGCCCTACACCCTCAAGGGCGGGGTGGACGAGTCGGTGCTCCAGCCGGTGTGGAGCGGTCCGGCGCGGCTGCGCTTCGTGTCGGACTGGTCGGGCTGGTGGAACCTGTACGAGATCGGGCTGACCGGGCAGGCGGTCGCGCTCTACCCCGACGAGCACGAGTTCACCCCGGGCCCGATGCCGCTGGGGGCGCGCTCGTGCGTCCCGCTGGCCGACGGGCGCCTGGTGGTGCTGCAGGGCGACGCCGACCTGGCGCCCGCCGTCTACGACCCGGGCACCCTGGAGCTGAAGCCGCTGGACACCGGGGAGTTCACCACCTGGGAGACGCTGGACGGCGACGGCGAGCAGGTGGTGGGGCTGGCCTCGGGTCCGCGCGCCCCGCAGAGCCTGGTCCGGCTGGACCCGGCCACCGGCAGGACGACGGTGCTGCGCTCCAGCCGCGAGGAACTGCCCGACCCGGAGCTGCTCCCGGTGCCGCGCCGGACCGAGTTCTCCGGCAGGTACGGGGCGACCGTGCACGCCACCGTGTACCCCCCGGCCCGGCCCGGGGGCACCACGGCCGGGCCGGCGCCCTATGCGGTGTGGGTGCACGGTGGGCCGGTGGGGCGCGCCACCTGCGGGCTGGACCTGTTCAAGGCCTACTTCACCAGCCGCGGCATCGGCGTGGTGGACGTCAACTACAGCGGTTCGCTGGGGTTCGGCCGCACCTACCGCGAGCGGATCGCGGGCATGTGGGGCGTGGTCGACGTGGAGGACGCCGAGGCGGTCGCCCAGGCGCTGGTGGACTCCGGGGAGGCCGACCCCGAGCGGCTGGCGGTGCGCGGGCCCAGCGCCGGCGGGTACACCGCGCTGCTGGCGGCCTCCGGGCGGACGTTCGCCTGCGCGACGTCGCTGTTCGGGGTGGCGGACCTGCTGCAGCTGGCGGCGACCACGCACGACTACGAATCGCACTTCCTGGACACCCTGGTGGGGCCGCTGCCGGGCTACAAGGCGACCTACCGCGAGCGCTCGCCGATCACCAGGGCCGACCGGGTGCGGGTGCCGGTCCTGCTGCTGCAGGGCACCGAGGACGCGGTCGTGCCCAAGGAGCAGGCGCGGGAGTTCGCCAAGGCGCTCGCGGACAACGGGGTGCGCCACGCGCTGCTGGAGTTCGAGGGCGAGGGGCACGGGTTCGGCTCGGCCGAGTCGGTCGAGCGGGGTCTGGAGGCGGAGCTGGCGTTCTACGGGGAGGTCTTCGGCTTCACCCCGCCGGGGGTGCCCGGCGTGGAGCTGGTGACCGAGTACCCCGACCCGGAGCTGGAGGCCGAGCCGCTGCCGGAGCTGGAGGACACCGGCCCCCGGGCCGCACCGGCGCGCACCGAGGACGCGGGGGACGGCGGGAGCGGTGGCGACGGCGGCGGGCAGGAGTCGCCGGAGCTGATCCCTTGGTCGTCCCCGGCCGGCGAGGGAACCACCGAGGCCGGCACGGAGAGCGGACCCCCCGCCACCGGGTGATGCCCCTGCGCCGGGGCGCCGCCGGCCGTCACAGATCCGGGTCGGGGAGCTCCAGGTCGGAGCCCTCGGCCTCCAGTTCCTCGCGGATGAGGCGGTAGGCGAGCCCGGCGGGGTAGCCCTTGCGTGCCAGCATGCCCATGGCGCGGCGGACGCGGGCCGCGTCGTCGCGGCCCCGGGTGGCCGCGAGCTTGCGCCGGACCAGGCCGCGGGCGGTGGCCTCCTCCTGGTCGGCGCTGATGTCGTCGACCGCGCCGCGCACGGTCTCCTCGTCCACGCCGCGCCGCCGCAGCTCCCCCGCCAGAGCGCGGCGCCCCAGGCCGCGCCCGGTGTGCCGGGACTCCACCCAGGCGGCGGAGAAGGCGGCGTCGTCGATCAGCCCCACGTCGCCGAAGCGCTCCAGGACCGTCTCGGCCACCTGCTCCTCCACGCCCCGCCGGTACAGCGCGTCGGCCAGCTGGGCACGGGTGCGCGGGGCGGTGGTGAGCAGGCGCAGGCACACGGTGCGCGCGTAGGACTCGGGGTCCTCCCCCTCCCCGGCGCCGGCCTCCGGGGCCGGGTCCTGCGACCCCGGCGCGGCACCGGGGCCATCGGACGTGCGGTCACGCATCGGCGGCGGCGCTCTTGGCCTTCGCGGTGCGCTTGGCGGCGGGCTCCTTGGCCGCCGCCCCCTCCTTGGCGGGCGCCTCCTTGGCCGCGTCCGGCGCGGCGTCCGGACCGGCGGCACCGGCCGGCGCCCCGGCGGCCCCCGAGTCGGCGGAGTCGTCGCCCTTCACCGGGACGCCGAGCTTCTCCTTGATCTTCTTCTCGATCTCCTGGGCCATGTCGACGTTCTCCCGCAGGAAGTTGCGGGCGTTCTCCTTGCCCTGGCCCAGCTGGGTGCCCTCGTAGGTGTACCAGGCGCCGGACTTGCGGACGATGCCGTTCTCCACGCCCAGGTCGACCAGGCTGCCCTCGCGGGAGATGCCCACGCCGTACAGGATGTCGAACTCGGCCTGCTTGAAGGGCGGGGCGGTCTTGTTCTTGACCACCTTGACGCGGGTGCGGTTGCCGACCGCGTCCGTGCCGTCCTTGAGGGTCTCGATCCGGCGCACGTCCATGCGCACCGAGGAGTAGAACTTCAGCGCCCGGCCGCCGGTGGTGGTCTCGGGCGAGCCGAACATGACGCCGACCTTCTCGCGCAGCTGGTTGATGAAGATCGCGGTGGTGCCGGTCTGGTGCAGGGCGCCGGCGATCTTGCGCAGGGCCTGCGACATCAGCCGGGCCTGCAGGCCCACGTGGCTGTCGCCCATCTCGCCCTCGATCTCGGCGCGCGGCACCAGCGCCGCCACCGAGTCCACCACCAGGATGGAGACCGCGCCCGAGCGGATCAGCATGTCGGCGATCTCCAGCGCCTGCTCACCGGTGTCGGGCTGGGACAGCAGCAGGTCGTCGGTGTTGACGCCGATCTTCTTGGCGTACTCGGGGTCCAGCGCGTGCTCGGCGTCGATGAAGGCGGCGATGCCGCCCTCGCGCTGGGCGTTGGCCACCGCGTGCAGGGCGACCGTGGTCTTACCGCTGCTCTCGGGGCCGTAGATCTCGACGATGCGGCCGCGCGGGATGCCGCCGATGCCCAGCGCCACGTCGAGCGCGATGGAGCCGCTGGGGATCGACTGGATCGGAGGGCGGTCGTCGTCGCCCAGGCGCATCACGGAGCCCTTGCCGAACTGGCGCTCGATCTGCGCGAGCGCGGTTTCGAGAGCCTTGTCTCGGTCTGCAGCTGCCACGGGGAACCCCTGTTGGGTCGGTGTCTTCTTCTTCATCTCGAAGGCGACGCTATGCGGTCGCCGCGACAATCCGCGACGGCGCTCGCCGCGCTGTGGACGGGTCGGACCGCCCCCGTCCCGCGGGGCCCGGCGCCACCCGCCTGCCGGTGGGCCGTCCCGGCCCGCGGGGTATCTCGCGCCACATCCGCGCACCCCGGACTCACCGACCACCTTACCCGAACTTCTGTTCGAGCGGGGGTCCCCGGGCCGCCCGCGTGTGTCGGGGGCACGCGCTCAGCGCACGGATTCGGGCAGGTCGAAGGCGTCGCAGACGCGGCGCCACACCTCCTTGGCCGAAACGCCCTCGGCGAGGGCCTGGGCCACGGTCCGCGAGCCCAGCCCCTCGATCACGTAGTCCTTGGCCAGGCTCTCCGCATACGCCTCGCCGAACTGCTCGTGCATGCGGTCCCAGAAAAGCGTCAGTCTCATCCCCTCCAGTATCGCGCCGACCGGGCGCCCCCCGTGCGTCGGCGCAGGACAGGGGCGACCGCCAGGAAGGCCAGGGAGGCCGCGGCGAACAGCGTCCCCGGCCCGGCCGCCGCCGAACCGAGGCCGTAGGCGGCGAACACCGCGATCGCCACGCCCTCGGCACCGACCCCCGACATCGACAGCACGGTGGCCCGGGCGCCGCCGGACACGGCGTTCTGCAAGCGCGTCTCCGCGGCCACCGCCGCCCAGGCGAACACCCCGAAGGCGGCGGCCACCGGAAGCATGCCCAGGGGGTGCCCGGTGAGCGCGCCGACGGCGAGCAGCACGGCCCCGGCGGCCGTCAGGCCGGCGGCGTGCCGGGTTCCGCGCCCGGCGAGCCACTCCCCCGCCGCCGCGGCGGCGAAGGCGGGCACGAGCAGGAGCGGGACCAGCGCCGTGTCCCCGGTGAAGGACCGGGCGAGGACGGGCAGGTACTCCTCCATCGCGCCGGCGCCCATGAGCACCGCCACGGCGACCAGGGCCGGTCGGGCGCCGGGGGCGCGGCGCACCTCGGACAGGGCGGTGCGCAGGACCCCGGCGGGCGAGGCGGCACCGGGTCCGTCGGCCGCACGGCCGGCGGCCCTGCGGTCGGGCTCCCCGGCCCGCTCAGGGAAGGAGAAGCCGAAGGGCACCGCCGCGAGCGCGGCGGCCATGCTCGCGATCCCCACGGCGGTGTAACCGCCGTGCGCCAGCAGGGGCGCCGCGACGGCCGAGGCCGCCACCACGGCGGTCGTGCCCAGGGCACGGGAGCGGCCGATGAGGCGGGCATAGGAGCCGGCGGCGCCGACCCGCTCCAGCTCGTCGTACACGAGCGCTTGACGCGTCCCCGAGGCGATCGCCTCGCCGGTCCCCCACAGCGCGAACCCCGCTGCGAAGGAGGGGTAGGCCGGGAAAAAGGTCCACAGGGCGAAGCCAGCCGCGGACAGCAGCGGGGCCGCGCCGAGCAGGCGGTTCCGGGGGACCAGGTCGGCGAGCACACCCGTGGGGATCTCCAGGCCGAAGGCCGTGAGCGACCAGATGATCAGCAGGGTGGAGATCTGCGCTGCGGAGAGCCCGCTGTCGGCGAAGAGCAGCACGTACAGCGGGTACAGCGGTATGAGGTCGACCAGGAAGGCGTACGGGTAGAGGCTGCGTGCGATCCGGGTCTCGGCCGAAGGTCAACATCGCCAGGTCATGATCGGACCCTATGCCGGGCCCACAGGGAAGGCAAGGGCGGTCGGGCCGGGCCCCTCACCCCTGGCCCTCGGGCTCGTGCCCCCGCCTGCGGGCCACAATGATCGGGACGGCCACCAGCCCCACGACGGCGAGCGCGTAGGGCAGCAGGCCCACGGCGACCACCCAGGGCGTGCCGTCGGGCACCCCGAGCAGCCCCAGCGGAATGTGCACCAGCGCCGACAGCGCGAACCCGACGACCCATCCTCCGAACAGTCCGAGCAGCGCGGCCCCGACGATCCTCATCACCATCACCCGTTCTCCGTGCGTCCGTGCATCCGTGGAGGACGCGTGCGCTCCGTCCTCGGTCACCGGTGACGCTACGGAGCGGTCCGCACCCGGCGCATCGGCCCACGGACCCATTTCGGCGTACGCCCGGGGGTGCAGGCGGCGCGCGGCGCCGGGACGCAGGCCGCCCCGGGCGGCCTGCGGGAAACCGTCGGATCCCCATTGCAGACTTGGGGCATGGCACACGACCCGGTCGAACGGTTCTCGCCCGCCACCCGCGCCTGGTTCCGCTCCGCCTTCCCCGGCGGAGCAACGCCCGCGCAGGAGGGGGCCTGGGCCCGGATCGCCGAGGGCGGCGACACGCTGCTGGTCGCGCCCACCGGGTCGGGCAAGACGCTCGCGGCCTTCCTGTGGTCGCTGGACCGCCTGGCCGCCGCTCCCCCGCCCGAGGAGCCCGCCGCGCGGTGCCGGGTGCTGTACGTGTCGCCGCTCAAGGCGCTCGCCGCCGACATCGAGCGCAACCTCCGGGCGCCGCTGGCGGGGATCCGGCGGGAGGCCGAGCGCTCCGGCGCCCCGGTGCCCGACATCCGCGTCGGCATGCGCACCGGGGACACCCCGCAGGCCGAAAGGCGGGCCCTGGCCTCCGCCCCGCCGGACATCCTCATCACCACCCCCGAATCCCTGTTCCTGGTGCTCACCTCCCAGGCCCGCGCAGGGCTGGCGGGGGTCGAGACGGTCATCGTGGACGAGGTGCACGCGGTGGCCGGCACCAAGCGCGGGGCGCACCTGGCCCTGTCCCTGGAGCGGCTGGACGCGCTGCTGGGCCGCCGGGCCCAGCGCATCGGGCTCTCGGCGACGGTCCGCCCGCACGAGGCCGTCGCCGCCTTCCTGGGCGGGTCCCGCCCGGCCGCCGTGGTCGCACCGCCGTCGGCGCCCCGGCTGGACCTGCGCATCTCGGTGCCGGTGGAGGACATGGCCGACCTCGCCGCCGCCCCCGACCCCGGGCGGGCCGGGCAGGCGGACGCCGCCGCCCGCACCTCCATCTGGCCGCACGTGGAGGAGGGGGTGCTCGACCTGGTCGAGGAGCACCGCTCGTCCATCGTGTTCACCAACTCCCGGCGGGTGGCCGAGCGGCTGTGCGCGCGGCTGAACGAGCTGGCCTCGGAGCGGGCGCGGCAGGCGCTGCCCCCGGAGGAGGTCCCGGCCCAGGTGCTCGGCCCGTCCGGGGCGAGCCGCGGCGCCGACGGCGTGATCGCGCGCGCCCACCACGGCTCGGTCTCCAAGGAGGAGCGGGCCGCGATCGAGGACGACCTGAAGCAGGGGCGGCTGCGCTGCGTGGTGGCCACCTCCAGCCTGGAGCTGGGCATCGACATGGGCGCGGTGGACCTGGTGGTGCAGGTGGAGTCGCCGCCGTCGGTGGCCGGCGGCCTGCAGCGGGTGGGGCGGTCCGGCCACTCGGTGGGCGAGGTCTCGCGCGGGGTGGTCTTCCCCAAGTACCGGGGCGACCTGCTGGCCTCGGCGGTGGTGGCCGAGCGGATGCGCGCCGGGGCGATCGAGGAGCTGGCCGTCCCGGCCAACCCGCTGGACGTGCTGGCCCAGCAGGTCGTGGCGATGGCCTCGGTGGAGGAGTGGGCGGTGGAGGACCTGGCGGCGCTGGTGCGCCGTGCCGCCCCGTTCGCCGCGCTTCCCGACTCGGCGCTGTCGGGGGTGCTGGACATGCTCTCCGGCCGCTACCCCTCCGACGAGTTCGCCGAGCTGCGCCCGCGGCTGGTGTGGGACCGGGAGGCCGGCACCGTCTCGGGCCGCCCGGGGGCCCAGCGGCTGGCGGTGACCGGCGGCGGCACCATCCCCGACCGCGGCACCTACGCGGTGCACCTGGCGGGGGCGGCCGGGTCGGGGCCCACCCGGGTCGGCGAGTTGGACGAGGAGATGGTGTACGAGTCGCGGGTGGGCGACGTGTTCGTGCTGGGCTCCACGGCCTGGCGGATCGAGTCGATCGACGCCGACCGGGTCCTGGTCGCGCCCGCGCCGGGCCGCCCGGGGCGGCTGCCGTTCTGGAAGGCCGACGCGGTGGGCCGCCCGCCGGAGCTGGGGCGGGCGATCGGCGCGCTCGCCCGGGAGCTGGAGGAGGCCGGCCCGGAGGCGGCCCAGGAGCGTGTGCGCGGGCTCGGCCTGAACGACTGGGCCGCCGAGAACCTCCTGGCCTACCTGGCCGAGCAGCGGGAGGCGACGGGCTCGGTGCCCGACGACCGCACGGTGGTCGTCGAGCGGTTCCGGGACGAGCTGGGCGACTGGCGGGTGGTGGTGCACTCGCCGCTGGGCGCGCGGGTGCACGGGCCGTGGGCGCTGGCCCTGGGCGCCCGGATCCGCGAGCGGTACGGCCTGGACGCCCAGGTGGTGCACGGCGACGACGGGATCGTGCTCCGCCTGCCCGACGTGGACGACGCGGAGCGCCTGCGCGTGGCCGACCTGCTGTACCTGGCGCCGGAGGAGACCGAGGACGCGGTCGCGGCGGAGCTGGGCTCCTCGGCGCTGTTCGCCGCCCGGTTCCGGGAGTGCGCGGGGCGGGCCCTGCTGCTGCCGCGCCGCCGGCCCGGGCACCGGATGCCGCTGTGGCAGCAGCGGCAGCGCTCGGCCCAGCTGCTGTCGGTGGCCGGGCGCTACGGCTCCTTCCCCATCGTGCTGGAGGCGGTGCGCGAGTGCCTGCGGGACGTGTTCGACGTGCCGGGGCTGGCCGCGCTGATGGCCGACATCCGGGCCCGGCGGGTGCGGGTGGTGGAGGTGGAGACGCCGCGCGCGTCGCCGTTCGCCCAGTCGCTGCTCATCGGGTACACGGCGGCCTTCCTCTACGAGGGCGACGCGCCGCTGGCCGAGCTGCGCGCCCAGGCGCTCACCCTGGACTCGGCGCTGCTGTCGGAGCTGCTGGGCCAGGCCGACCTGCGCGAGCTGCTGGACGCCGGCGTGCTCGCCGAGGTGGAGGCGTCGCTGCAGCGCCTGGCCCCGGACCGGCGGGTGGAGGGGCGCGGCCCGGAGGGCGCCGCCGACCTGCTGCGCGAGCTGGGGCCGCTGACCGGGGCGGAGGCGGCCGAGCGCGGGGCGCGGGCGGCGTGGCTGGAGGAGCTGGAGGCGGCCCGCAGGGCGATCCGGGTGCGCATCGCCGGGCGGGAGCAGTGGGCGGCCGTGGAGGACGCGGCGCGGCTGCGCGACGGGCTGGGCGTGCGGCTGCCCGGGTGGTTGGGGGACCCCGGCGGGACCGGGGGGCCCGGAGAGACCGCGTTCGCCGGGGCGGCCGAGGCGTTCTCGCAGCCGGTCGAGGACCCGCTGGGCGACCTGCTGTCCCGGTTCGCGCGCACGCACGGGCCGTTCACCGCCGAGGACGCGGCGGGGCGCTTCGGCCTGGGCCCGGCGGCGGTGCGCGAGGTGCTCCGGCGCCTGGCGGGTGAGGGGCGCGTGGTCGAGGGCGGTTTCCGGCCGGGCGGTTCCGGGAGCGAGTGGTGCGACACCGGTGTGCTGCGCCGGCTGCGCAAGGGGTCGGTGCTGCGGCTGCGCAAGGAGGCCGAGCCGGTGCCGCAGCGGGCGCTGGGCCGGTTCCTGCCGGCGTGGCAGCACGCGGCGTCGCCGCTGCGGGGGCCGGACGCGGTGTTCGAGGCGGTGGAGTCGCTGCGCGGTTGCCCGGTTCCGGCCTCGGCGCTGGAGTCCCTGGTGCTCCCGGCCCGCGTGCACGGGTACGCGCCGTCGATGCTGGACGAGCTGACGCTCGGCGGCGAGGTGGTGTGGTCGGGGGTCGGGCCGCTGGGCGGCTCCGACGGGTGGGTGTGCCTGGTCCCGGCCGATGAGGCACCGGAGCTGCTCCCGGACCCGGGCGGGGTGGAGGAGTCGCCGCTGCACGCCGCCGTGCTGGGGGCGCTGGAGGACGGCGGGGCCCTGTTCTTCCGCGACATCGCCGACCGGGCCGCCCGCGAGCAGGGCGCGGCCGCGGTCTCGGACGCCGCGCTGGTGGCGGCGCTGTGGGAGCTGGTGTGGGCGGGCAGGCTGGGCAACGACACCCTGGCGCCGCTGCGCGCGCTGCTGGGCGCGGGCGGCACGACGGCCCA
The DNA here is from genome assembly GCF_000341205.1 of Nocardiopsis baichengensis YIM 90130. NCBI lineage: Bacteria > Bacillati > Actinomycetota > Actinomycetes > Streptosporangiales > Nocardiopsidaceae > Nocardiopsis > Nocardiopsis halophila. Next base: position 381,543 of record NZ_ANAS01000009.1, read on the forward strand.
CCGGAGGCGCTCGCGCCGGCCGGTCATGCCCGGCCGCATGGGTCCGCCGACGGTGGCCGGGCGGTGGTGGCGGCTGCCGGAGCGGGAGGCGGACCCGACCCGCAGGGGGCTGGCGGCGGCGACGGCCCTGCTGGACCGGTACGGGGTGGTGACACGCGGGCCGGTGGTGGCCGAGCAGGTGCGGCGCCGCACGGGGGAGCGCTCGGGCGGCGGGTTCAGCGCGGTGTACCCGGTGCTGCGAGGCGTCGAGGAGGCGGGCAAGGCCCGGCGCGGGTACTTCGTGGAAGGGCTGGGCGCGGCCCAGTTCGCCCGGCCGGGTGCGGTGGACCGGCTGCGCGCGTTCACCGGGGACGGGGGCGGGGACGGGCACCCGCTGGTCCTCGCCGCCGCCGACCCCGCGAACCCGTACGGTGCGGCGCTGGCCTGGCCCGACGCCGAGGGCGGACGGCCGTCGAGGAAGGCGGGGGCCCTGGTGGTCCTGGACGACGGCGCGCCGACCCTCTACCTGGAGCGCGGGGGACGGTCGGCGGTGACCTTCGGTTCCGGGGAGGGGGCGCTGCACAGGGCGGCCGAGGCCCTGGCCGAGACGGTCCGCGGAGGCGGCCTGGCGTCCCTGACCGTGGAACGCGCCGACGGAGCAGAGGTGTTCGGCACCCTCCTCGAACCCGCCTTGAAAAGGGCCGGCTTCCACCCGACCCCGAAGGGCCTGAGACTGAGGTAACCCGGAAGGGGCGTCGGTGACGGACCGTAGAGAGTCCGTTCCCCGTTCACGGGCCAGGGCGGGGCGGCGGCGACGGCACGACAGGTGCCCCGCTCACGGCCGCCGGGCGGGCGGCGAGCCGCCGCGGGGCGGGGTGGTGGGCGGCGACGACGGAGCCGGGCGGTTCCCCCAGGGTCGCCGGTCGGCCGCCGAGCCCCGGGGCCGGGTCGTGTCCGCTGGCGTGGTGGAGCTCTCCGGGCCCCGGGCACCCCCATCGACACCCCCGTTGATCTCGGGAAAGTCGGGGTAATACTCGCCGGTATTACCCCGACTTTCCCGAGATCAACGGCGAGGAGGGGGCGCGCTGCAGCGGTCGCACCGCGCACAAGGATGCGGCCGAAAGTTCCACCACTCCAGCGGACACGACCCGGGACCGCGAGAAGCCCGGCAGCCGAGAGGCAGCCCCGGGGGACCGCCCCGCTCTGTCGTCGCCGCCCGACTCCCTGCACCGGCAGAGGCCCGGCGCTCGGCCGGTGGCCGTGAGCGGGGCACCCGCCGTGCCGCCGTCGCCGAGACCTCGGCAGGCCAGCACCCGGCCAGCGCCCAGAAGCGGGGCACCCGCCGTGCCGTCGCCGCCGACACCCGGAACCGCGAGCGGCCCGGCGGCCGACCGGCCACCCCGGGGAACCGCCCCGCCCTGTCGTCGCCGCCCTTCCCCCTTGACCGGCGGCGGGCC